>CAYXQB010000059.1:0-13367 GCA_964466435.1 uncultured Flavobacteriaceae bacterium
TGCCCATCGCGACGATTTCGCCGACCGGGAGTTCCGGCACCGATTGGCTGAAGTTGAGCCACTGCTTGAAGCCTTCGTTCATGCCCGTGCCGACGGGTAGGCCGGTGTTCGCGACGGCGAAGCGCGCGAAGCGATCGGGGAATGCTGCGACGAGGCGCAAGCCGATCAAGCCGCCGCAGTCTTGGCAGAACAGCGTGATGTTCTTCAGGTCGTGTGTCGTGAGCCAGTCGCTCATCCATTTGACGTGCCGCTCGAACGTGTAGTCGCTCTGCTCCGTCGGCTTATCGGACTTGCCGAACCCGATGAGATCCGGCGCCACCACGCGATGCCCTTTCGCGACGAGCCCGCTGATCATCTTCCGATAGAGAAACGACCAGGACGGTTCGCCGTGCATAAGCAGAACCGGTGCTGCCTCGCGCGGCCCCTCGTCGAGATAGTGCAGCCGCATTTCCGTGCCGTCCGCATCGCGGATCGTCATATAGTGTGGGGGAAACGGATAATCGGGCAGATCGGCGAACCGGCTGTCGGGGGTGCGCAATACTTTCATCGGCGAGGCTCCAAGGGGGCTTGAAATAGTGACAGTAGAAGTGTCACTATCTGTCATAAAGGTCAAGGGGTGATGGCATGAAACGTATCTTGCTGGGGCTGCTGTTCCTCGCAGTCGCCGCGGGCGCCGCCGCATATGTCTTCCGCGGCGAGATCGCGCTTGCGCTGATGCAGCGCGTCTTGGAACGCAACATGGCAACCGACGCGGTCGCCGCTTTGCCCGACGGTCTGCACGTCGGTCTATGCGGGGCAGGGGCGCCGATGCCGGCCGCCGATCGCAGCGGCCCCTGCATCGTCGTGATCGCGGGCAAGCGCATGTTCGTCGTCGACGCAGGCACCGGCGGTGTGCGCACGCTCGCGCGCATGGGTCTTCAGTCGGGCAGCGTCGAGCGCGTGTTGCCCACGCACTTCCACTCCGACCACATCGACGGCCTGGGTGAGATGATGCTCCAGCGCTGGGTCGGCGCCGCGAACGAAAGGCCGCTACCCGTCCACGGGCCGGCCGGCGTGGACGCCGTCGTGAATGGCTTCAACGCGGCCTACGCCGCCGACAAGGGCTACCGCACCGCTCACCACGGTGAAGCCATCGCGCCCCCGGCAGGTTTTGGCGGCATCGCTCAGCCCTTCGAACTGGATGCGGCCGGGAACGCCATCGTTCTCGACGAAGGCGGCCTGACGATCGAGGCCTTCAAGGTCGAACATGCCCCTGTCGAACCGGCTGTCGGTTATCGCATCACGTACAAGGGCCGCACTGCTGTTATCAGCGGCGATACGAAGAAATCCGCTGCTGTCCAACAGCGCTCGGCTGGCGTTGACCTGCTCGTACACGAAGCGCTGTCGCCGAAGCTCGTTGGCCTCATCGGCGATGCAGCCGGAAAGAGTGGGCGCAAGAACATCGCCAAAATCATGCACGACATTCTCGACTATCACACGACACCGGAAGAAGCCGCCGAAGTCGCGGCCGGCGCGAAAGTGAAAGCGCTGCTGCTTTATCACATCGTCCCGCCGTTACCGCTGTCGGCGTTGGAGGGGCCGTTCTTGGGAAAATCGCGCGAGATATTCAAAGGCCCGTTGCATGTCGGCCGTGACGGCGACTTCGTCACCATGCCGGCAGGCACGACCGAAGTTCTCTTCAGCAATCGTCTCTAAAAGAATAAGGGCGCCGCGGGAGGGAGACCGCGGCGCCCGTCCCGGTTAGCGGGCATACACACGGACGAATGCGCGGGATCCGTGGTTCCAACCGAGAGTCTCATAAGCCATACGCACGAAGCGGATGTCGCGGCGGTGGCCGTAAAGGTCGACGGCGCGCGTGCACTGGCCGGGGTAGATCACGCTGCGCACGCCGACGTCCTGGTGACCGCCATTGCGGAACACGACATCGAGGTCGTAGAAGCGGATCGGCTTGTTATAGGCGCAGATCTTGATCTGGCGATAACGCTGATGACCGAAAGCGGGGATCGTGTCGTGCTCGGCGATGTGGCGAACCGTGCGTGTGCCAAGCAAATCCCATGACGGTGCCCACGGTCCCGGCGCGTAGGCGGACGCGGGTGCGGCGAGGCCGAGCGTCAGAAGGGCGCCGGCGATTGCGAGTTTGAGTTTCATTGGAACCTCCTGTTTCAAGACCCGATGGCCTTCGTTGCGATGCCATCTTCAATGACAGGAGCTTCGCAGAGCGAGCCTGAAGCGAACTCGAACCGGACGTTCAGGCGCGGTTCATTCATGAAACGAAAACGCCGCGAAACCTGGGGTTTCGCGGCGTTCCATCCAAGTGAACGATGTGACGAGCGTTACTCGGCCGGCTGTACCTTCGAAGCGGATTTTCCCGGATGCGCCAGGTAGCGCAGGATCGGCGAGAGCACGACCAACGCTGCACCTGCTATCAGGCCGTACATCCCGATCATCGAAAACACCTCGACATAGGTTTGCAGCGCCTTCTGAGGATCAAGCACTTGGCCAGCAACAGTCTCGGCCGCGGTAAGCTGCGCGACCCAGCCGCCGATCATCTGCGCCCAGGACGACGCAAGGAACCACGTCGCCATGATCGTCGAGGCGATCGCAGCCGGCGCGAGCCGGGTCATCTGCGAAAGCCCCACCGGCGAAATGAACAATTCGCCGGTCGTGTGCAGCAGATAGGTCAGGAACAAGAAGATCATCGGAACCTTGAAGGCCCCATCGGCGAACTGCGTGCCCCAAACCAGCACGAAGAACCCGGCGCCGACTT
This sequence comes from uncultured Flavobacteriaceae bacterium, assembly GCA_964466435.1. Classification (GTDB taxonomy): domain Bacteria; phylum Pseudomonadota; class Alphaproteobacteria; order Micropepsales; family Micropepsaceae; genus SZUA-430. Next base: position 2,768 of record CAYXQB010000059.1, read on the forward strand.
GCAGCAGCGCCAGCCCGAACTTGAGAACCGGGTTCGGATCGAGGTTGACACGGCCAAGGCCCGCCCAGATCGCCGCAAATATCGGCGCCAAGATCAAGATCATACCCGCATTGAACGACTGCGTTTGCGCCGCTGTCATAGTCACGCCGAAAAACGTGAGCTCAGTGTTGCGTTCGGCAAATTGGTTCAGCGAAGAACCCGCTTGTTCGAACAGCGTCCAAAACACCGTCGACGCCGCCACCAGGATGAGCGCAAGGACAATCCGCTGTGCCTCGATGAAGGTACATTGCGTGAGCATGAAGACGAGTAGGTAGAGCAGCACGAGCACAGAGGCCCCGATCAGCATGTTGGTCACCCACTCGTTCTGCTGAACCAGAACCCACACGGCGGCGACACCTAAGAGGCCGACCAGGTAAATGGTCCACTCGACGTTCAGCGGGCCCAGAGCGGAGCGGCGAAGCGCTTCCGGGTTCGGCGGTTCGCCCTTGCCGTCAAGCCAGGCCTTACCAAGGCCGAAAGCGACGAAGCCGGCGAGCATGCCAATGCCCGCAGCGCCAAACCCAGCACCCCAGCCGTACTTCGTACCGAGCCAGCCGCAGAGCAACGAAGCCCAAAACGCGCCGAGATTGATACCGTAGTAGTACAGCGTGAAGCCGGCATCGCGGCGCGGGTCGTTCTGCTCGTAGAGCTGGCCGACGATCGTCGAGATGTTCGCCTTCAGGAAGCCGACGCCCATGATGATGAGTGCAAGCGCCAGGAAGAAGATGTTTTTGTAGATCGGCTCGCCTTCAATGACCCCGAGTTCGTAACTTCCCTTCGGAAGCACGGCCGGCAGCGCGCCGCCCGGCGCAAGATCCTTGATCTCAAACCCACCGTCCGAACTCGCGCCATAGGCATACTTCTGCCCATCGACGACGATGCGAGCTTGGCGCTCCTCCATACGGCCGGTAACTTCGAACCGATACGTTTGGCCCTGGTAGGTGAGCGTTTGCTGCGCCGGTGGACCTTCGAACGCCATCATGCCGTGCCCTGCAACAAGCAGAAGCGCACCGAACGCGATCGCTTTGCGTGTTCCGAGGTAGTAGTCGGCGAAGAGACCGCCGATTAGCGGCACCAAGTAAACGAGCGACGTGTAGGCAGCATATTGACCTTGCGCCGTCGCATCGTCGAACAGGAACTGCTGCGTCATGTAGAAGATCAACAAGCCGCGCATGCCGTAGTAGGAGAAGCGCTCCCACATCTCCGCAAAGAACAGGACGAAGAGCCCCCTCGGGTGGCCGCGTGTCAGCTGCCACAAAACCGGAAGGCCGCTCACTACGGTGATGACGGTACCGACGACCCAAATATCCATGAACAGAGTCCTCAAACTTTGAAAACGGGCGCCAAAAGACCATGCGGGGCGGGGTTTCACAAGCGCGCGCCGCTAAAGACACCGCCAGGTGTTGCAGTCAGTCCCGCAGCTTCCTTAACGCGGCGAGAAGTTCCGCGGGCGTTCGCCCGCCTGGCGTAAGCACCAGCCCGATGAACACGTCGCAGAGTGTCTTCACCATCACAAGGACGATGAGGGCCCAAATCGGTGCTCCAATCGCGGTGATCAGAAATCCGCCGACGATGACCGTGAAGTGCAGCGCAAGCACGCGCGGGTAGGGTTCGAACATCATGCTGCTTGGGTCGCGCCCCTTGAACCCGCCTGTGGCCACCGTGTCGTAGGCGAGTTGGAGCGCCTGCCAGCCGAAGACCGAGAACACCGGCAAACTGAGCCCGCCCTGCAGGGAGCGGATTCCGTCGGAAAGAATGCCGAAATAAGAAAAGACAAAGACGCCATGCACCAGCGTGAACATGCCGTAATGGGCGGCAAAGAAGGCGGTAGTGCCCAGGCCGCCCTTCACCGCGTTCGTGCGCGAGCAAATGCCAAGCCGTACCGCGTGGAAGATACCGATCGCAACGTTTTCGAACCAATAGACGAGGAGAACCTCGAACACGTTCCAGCCGAACCAAAGAACGCCGGCCAGCGGAATCGCGTTAACGGCAAGCGTGCCTAGAATCTGTAACGTCCGGAGCATCTTGGTTCCTTATGCGATTGGTGCCCTTACGCCAAGCCATAGGACGCGCCTTGCCGCAGCGAGCCAACCGAACTACGTTGCCTCATGTTCGCTACTGCACAATGAGGACCCGAAACGCATGCTCGGCCGCCTGAACCATGTCGCCATCGCCGTCCCAAACATCGCGGCGGCTGCGGAAATCTACCGCTCCACCTTTGCCATGGGCGCTAAGGTGTCGGCGGCGGTCCCGCAACCCGACCATGGTGTCACCACCGTCTTTGTGGAACTTGCGAACACGAAGATCGAGTTGCTGGAACCGCTGGGCGAGAACTCGCCGATCGCGAACTTCTTGAAAAAAAACCCCGCGGGCGGCATCCACCACGTCTGTTACGAAGTTGAAGATATCATGGCCGCCCGCGACCAGATGCTGGCGCAAGGTGCGACCATCACCGGCACCGGCCAGCCCAAGATCGGCGCGCACGGCAAGCCCGTCATCTTCATGCACCCCAAGGATTTCAACGGCACGCTGATCGAGCTTGAGCAGGTCTGACGCGATGGGAATTGCCGGTTCGTTGATGGTGCTCGGGATTGCGTGGTGGCTCGCGTTTTTCATGATGCTGCCTGTTGGTGTGCGATCTCAGATGGAAGAGGGTGAGGTGGTACCGGGGACCGATCCGTCCGCGCCCGCAGCGCCCAAGCTTCGGCGTAAAGCGATCTGGGCATTCGTGATCGCGGTTGGGATTTGGGCTTTTCTTTTCTGGTTGATCGAACTCTCCGCAGTGTCGGTGAACGATCTTCCGGTGCCGTCGGGCTTGCGGTGGAGCTAGCCGCCAACGCGAGTTGGGCGCGGATACTTCGCCTTTTCGGATAAGCGGCGCCAACGTTGACCATCGCGAGTGCGGTTTCTCGTCACCACTTGTTGTTTTTCGACGCATTCTCCCATGGCGGAAGCGCGAGGGGGAATTGCGCGGCGGGTGAAATTTCGCGACATTGACGGCACTCCGCTGTGCCCGGGAACCGGTATGTATTTACGTCTATTTCTTGCTCTGGTTGTCGTGCTCTGGGCGAGTCCCGCGTGGGCCAGTCAAACGTGGCGCGTGACCAAGGCCGAGTGGAGCGAGGATGACGAGCGCGGCTACTCCGCGTTCATCCAGAAGATCGGCGAGAGCGGTTGCGAGACGCCGGACGACTGCATCAACTCCGACGCCAATCCCTACCGGCACACAGACGGCCGCGGCATTAGCTTCAACGCCGATTGCGCCGACCTCATCTACATGCTGCGGGCCTACTACGCCTGGAAGAACGGTCTGCCATTCACGTTCGTGAACGGCGTTTCTTCACGCGGTGGTGGCGACATCCGTTTTTCGCACAAGGGCAATCGCGTCGGCGGCCGCACCTACGTCACCGGCGGCGAAAGCGGGCGCACGATCATCAACTACATCAAGAACGCGGTTTCGTCGGCGACCTATCGTATCGGTCCCGATATGGACGAGAACCCGATAACCGACCTCTATCCGGTAAAGATTCAACCGGGCTCGATCCGTCCGGGGACGGCGATCTACGACGTGAACGGTCACGTGGCGCTCGTCTACAAGGTCGGCGAAGACGGGCGCATCTACTATATGGATGCGCATCCGGACTACACACTGACGCGCAGCGTATTCGGTGCGCAGTTCGGGCGCGACCTGCCGTCGATGGGCGCGGGCTTCAAGAACTTCCGTCCGATCAAGATGGAACGCGGGCGGATCCAAATCGCCAAGAACAATCAGATCGCCGACTACTCGACGGAGCAGTTCTATGGCAACGTCGATCCAAATCCGCGCGCGGATTGGCGTAGCGGCAAGTTCAGCTACAACGGTCTCGAAGTCGGCTTCTACGAATACGTTCGTATCGCCATGGCAGGCGGCAAGCTGAGCTTCAATCCGCTCGCCGAACTGAAGGCCACGATGAAGACGCTCTGCAACGACCTTTACGATCGACAGCGCTTCGTTGAAATGGCGGTCGAGGCGCGCGTGGACAGGAAGGCGCATCCGGAGCGCTTGCCGATAAATATCTACGGCACCGACAACATGGAGTGGGAGGTTTATTCCACGCCGTCGCGCGACGCGCGTTTAAAGACGGCGTTCAAGGCCTTTCGCGACGATATGGAACGCCTGATCGGTATGTGGATGAAGCGCGACGAGCGCATCTCGTATGACGGGCTCAATCTGCGTGCGGACCTGCAGAGCGCGTACGAGCGTGCGGCCGACCTTTGCACGGTGGTTTACGTGAACTCCGCCGGGCGGCACACGACGTTGCGCTACAGCGATGTCGTGGATCGGCTGTTCCGGCTGTCGTTCGACCCCTATGACTGCGTCGAGCGGCGGTGGGGCGCCTCCAGTCCGGATGAGTTGGCGTCGTGCCCCAACACGCCGGCCAAGAACCGCTGGTATGAGGCGCTGCAGCGGCTGCGCAATCAGGTCGATCGCACCTATGACGCGCGCATGGACTTTACGGTGCGTGACTTGGAGGCGAGGGTACCGGGTTCGGGAACCGATACGCCCCCGAACGTGGACGTGAAGGGATTGATCGACAATATGGGTTACCGGACCCCGATTACGACGATGCAGCCGCCCGGGTACTGAAGTGCTCCGCCTGCTCGCATAGTAAACGCTAAGCACCTGTAGATTTCGCTGGGTGTCGCGCGACGCGCGGCTTCATGCAACATTCCCGCACGAGGGGGAGACAGCGTCGTGGGGGATCGGCCGTCCAGCGCAGCGAATTTGCGCGGCGTGTTTGCGATGTTGGTGTCGCAAGCGCTGTTCCTCATGAGCGACAGCATCATCAAACTTGCGGGCGAGACGCTGGCGCCGAGTCAGATCATGGCCGTGCGGGGCTTGATGGCGGTCTACCTTGTGGGTGCAATTCTGGTCGCAACGGTCGATTGGCGGAAGTGGTACATGGTGCTGCGGCCACTGGTCGTGGTGCGCGGCGTGATCGAGGGCGGTGTGGCCGTCTTCTTCTTGCTTTCGCTGCCACATCTGCAACTTGGGCAGATCACCGTGATCTCTCAGGTGACGCCGCTGATTTTGACCGTCATGTCCGCCGTGCTGCTCGGCGAAGCGGTGGGGCGCGGGCGCTGGGCGGCGGTTGCGATCGGATTCGTCGGTGTCGTTCTCGTCGCGCAACCGACGACGAGCGGCGTGAGCATCCATGTGGCCGGCGCACTGGTCATGGCGCTTCTGGTCGCGGCACGCGATCTTGTTACCCGCTTCGTCGATGCGAGTGTTCCGACCGGTGTCGTGACCTTTACGAGCACGGTCGCCGTTTGCCTGATGGGGTTTGCCGGCTTCGAGACACAACCTTGGGCGCCGCTGACGGCGAACGCCGCGACGTTGCTAGCAGCCTCGGCCATTCTGGTCACGCTTGGAATCGTCTTCGTCGTGATCGCCTTTCGGGATGTGGAGGTGTCCGTCGTGTCGCCGTTCCGCTACTCGGCGGTCCTGTGGGCAACGCTTTATGGCTATTTGCTTTGGAACGAGCAGCCGAACGATCTCGCTCTTATCGGCACAGGCCTGATCGTTGTCGCAGGGCTTTTCGCGATGCATCAGGAGGCAAGGGCGCTTCGGCGCTCGTGATCGCGCCATTCGTGTAAGCTGGGACCCATGCGATTCCGCGTTGCCTCGTTCAATGTCGAAAACCTGATCCTGCCGGATGTGCGATATTACGACCGGCTGAAGGACACGCGCGAGCAGTATGAGGCGAAAGTCAATTGGATCGCCTCGGTTCTGACGCGAGCCAAAGCGGATATCGTCGGCATACAGGAAGTGTGGCTCGATGAGGCGTTGGCGGATGCCGCGAAGCGCAGCTTTCACTTCGCGAGTGGCGCGCACATCGCGGCGCCGGGTGCCACCCGGGCGGAGAACCTGACCGGGCACCTGGCCAAGCGGCCGCGCTTGGGGTTGCTGTCGCGCTTTCCGATCAAGGCCGTTTCGAGCACGCTGGCGTTTCCCGCGACAGTCGATCTCACGATACCGCTGCGTATCGACGGCGGCGCGATTAGGCCGGTGGCGGTTGCCGTGGGGCAATTTCAGCGGCCGATCCTACGCGCTGTCGTGGATGTGAACGGGCTGGAGCTCGTGGTTTATGTGGCGCATCTGAAATCGAAGGGGCCACTGATCCGCGAAGGCGAGGATGGCGACGATCCATTCGCCGCGTCACTCGGCCAAGCGCGCGCTACGATTGTGCGCGCGGCGGAGGCGGCGGCGTTGCGTCACCTGATTCTCGCCGACCTGAAAGAGACCCGCAAGCCGGTGGTCGTGCTCGGCGATCTGAACGATACGCCCGACGCCGCGAGCACGCAGATCGTACGCGGACCCACTCCGCACAAGGACATGGATCGCAACGAGAAGCAGGCGCTTTGGGACGTGGTTCTCTACTCGACGTTTCGAATCGCGCACGAGCGCTCGGCGCAGATTCACACGCACATCCATGACGGGGAGCGGGACATCCTCGACCACATCCTGGTGTCGGAGGAGTTTTACGGCCGCAATCGCGGCCGCATCGGCGAGGTGGTGCGGCATGACGTCATCAACAGCCATTTGCGCGATGACGATGATGCGCCGAAGCCTCCGGGAGCGTCGGATCACGGGATTCCCATCGCGGAAATCCGGTTGTTGGGGGCTGACGATAACACGAAGCGGTGAGTTGCGCGGGCTGGGTGCGCCCGCCTAGGTTCGGCTCCGCCAAAGCCCTGGGGAGCCCTATGAGAGTTCTTTCTGCTGCCGTTGCCGTGCTTGCGCTTACCGCCGTTGCCGCCTGTTCCGATTCAACGCCAACGAAGACCGCGCCCGTGAGCAACGCCCTTAATGTCGAGCCGCTGAAGTTTACCTCGCGCACGCTTGCAAACGGGCTCAAGGTCTATGGGATGCCGGACCCGAACACGGCGAACGTTTCGGTGCAGGTTTGGTACGATGTCGGGTCCAAGGATGATCCCGTCGGCCGCTCAGGCTTTGCGCATCTGTTCGAGCACATCATGTTCAAGGCGACGAAGAACATGCCGGCCGAGACGCTCGACCGCCTGACGGAAGATGTCGGCGGGTTCAACAACGCCTCCACCTACGACGATTTCACGAACTACTACCAAGTGGTCCCCGCCAATCACCTCGAACGCATTTTGTGGGCGGAAGCCGAGCGCATGGGCTCACTCGTCGTGGACGAAGCGATATTCAAGTCCGAACGCGACGTCGTGAAGGAGGAGTATCGCCAGCGCATTCTCGCGTCGCCCTACGGCAAGCTGTTCGGTCTTTACATCGCGCAGGCCAACTTTGCCGTCCATCCGTATGGGCGTCCCGGCATCGGTTCGATCGAGGACTTGGATGCCGCGACGGTTGAAGACGTGCGCGCCTTCCACGCGACCTACTACAGACCGGACAACGCGGTCCTCGTCGTTGCGGGCAACTTCGATCAAGCCCAGTTCGACAAGTGGGTGGACCAATATTTCGGCCCGCTGGCGACGCCGAAGCGCGCGATTCCGCGCGTGACCGCCGTCGAGCCCGCGCGCACCGCTCCGAAGGAGCACACGGTGTACGAGGCGAACACGCCGTTGCCGGCGGTGTCGATTTCGTACCCGTCGCCGCCCGCGCTCAGCAACGATCAGGCGGCTCTTGCCGTGCTCGACGCAATCCTGTCGAAGGGCGAAAGCTCGCGGCTTTATCAGTCGCTCGTGTACACGCAGCAGGTGGCAACCGAAGTGTTCACGTTCTACGAGGCCACGCGCGATGCCGGTGCCTATAGTGCGATTGCCATCTTGAGCGAAGGCAAATCGCCGGAAGACGGCGTAAAGGCGCTCCTTGCCGAGGTCGCGAAGGTGCGCGACACGTTGCCGACGGCCGCGGAACTCGATGAAGCGAAGAACGAGCTTGTTTCGGACACACTGCGGGGCCGCGAGACGGCGTTCGGTAAGGCCAACGAACTCGCAAACGCGTTGATCCGCTTTCGCGACGGTGCTTATGCCGACAAGCTGTTGAATGACATCCAGGCAGTGACGAGCGCCGACGTACGGCGCGTTGCCAAGAGCATCTTGGACGACAACAAGCGCGTCACGATCCGGTACCTGTCGGATGCGAGCAAGCCGGCGGACGCCAAGAGCGACGTCATCGCGACTGCTGCGACGGTGCAAGCGCAGAAGCTTGAGCTGGCACAAGGCGAGATCACGGTCTTCAAGCTCGCGCCGGAGGCCCAGCGCGTGAAGGCGCCGGCGCCGCAAGCGCCCGTGTCCGCGAAGCTGCCCACGCCGGTCGAGAAGCTGCTTGCGAACGGCCTGCGCGTGATCGTCGCCTCGAAGCGCGATGTGCCGATCATCAGCGCCGAGCTTCGCGTTCTCTCCGGTTCGAGCAGCGATCCGGCGACAAGCGGCGGTCTAGCGTCGCTTTCGGCCGACGTCATGACGAAGGGCACGAAGACACGTAGTGCCACCGACATCGCGCGCCAGATCGAGTCGCTGGGCGCGACGGTTACGGCCAGCGCAGGTGCCGACAGTTCCGGCGTCTCACTTGAGACCCGCGCGGACCGCGTCGGCGAAGCGATGACGATCATGGCCGACGTGACGCGCAATCCTGCTTTCAAGGCGGAAGAGGTTGAGCGCCAAAGACAGCAGACCCTCGATGGTTTGCAGGTGAGCCTGCGCCAACCGGGAAGCGTTGCGCGCTACGCAATGACGCGCGTTTTGTTCGGCCTTGGGCCCTATGGCAGCCTTGCGACGCCCAAAAGCGTTGCAGCGCTGAAGACCGACGACCTCGCGGCGTTCCACCAAACGCACTGGCGTCCTGACAATGCGTTGCTTGTTATTTCCGGTGACGTATCGGGTGAGGATGGCATCAAGCTTGCCGAGAAGTATTTCGGCGATTGGGCAAAGCCTGCCACTGCGGTCGGCGCCGATCCCGATGCGAGTGTGGCTGCGAGCGCGGTGAAGACGATCGTCATCGACCTGCCGAAATCCGGTCAAGCCGCCGTGAGCTACGGCATGCGCGGGATCGCGCGAACGGGTGAAGGGTACTTCCCGGCGTTGGTCGCAAACTCCGTGCTGGGCGGCGGCTATTCGGCACGGCTCAATCAGGAGATCCGCATCAAGCGGGGTTTGTCCTACGGCGTCAGTTCGAGCTTCCCCGCGCGGCAGGCGCCTGGTCCGCTGATCGCGCTTGCTCAGACTAAGAACGAGTCCGCGCTGCAGGTCGTGGAACTGATGGAACAGGAGTTGAAGAAGATCGTGCAGGCCGAGGTGCCCGCCGCCGAACTCGGTGCGCGCCAGGCGAACCTGATCGGTTCGTTTGGGCGCGACGTGGAAACGGCATCCGGGCTGGCGGGCCAGCTCGCGACGCTGGCGACGTTTGGTCTGCCGCTAGAGAAGCTGTCGACTTATGTCGCGGATGTTGCGGCCGTCACACCGGCCTCGGCGAGAGAGGCGGCGGCGCGGCTCTATGACCTGGAGAACGCATCCGTCGTCGTTGTTGGCGATGGCGCGGTGTTTTTCAATGCGCTGAAGAAGAAGCGGCCGGATGCCGTGCGCATTCCGGTCGACAAGCTAAATCTCGATAGCCCGTCGCTGCAGTAAGCACTCCAAGGCCCCCTGCACACCGGCGCAGGGGGCTGTCAGCCCTTGAATCAGCGGGTTTGCGCCGCCCTATTGCGGCCGCTAAGACTGTGCACAACCTGCTTCCACGAGAATCACCAGCCCGATGCGCGTATCCCGTTCCTTCATGCCTGTGCTGCGCGAGACGCCGGCCGAGGCCCAGATCGTCTCCCACCGTTACATGCTGCGGGCGGGGCTTATCCGTCAGCAGGCGGCCGGCATCTATTCATGGCTGCCGCTCGGGCATCGGGTGCTGCGCAAGATCGAACAGATCGTGCGCGAGGAGCAAGATCGGGCCGGGGCGATCGAATTGCTGATGCCGACGCTGCAGGCGGCCGATCTGTGGCGCGAAAGCGGTCGGTACGATGCCTATGGCAAGGAAATGCTGCGTATTAAGGACCGGCACGAGCGCGATCTGCTGTACGGCCCGACGAACGAGGAGATGGTGACCGACATCTTCCGGTCGGGCGTGCGCTCTTACAAGGACTTGCCGCGCATCCTCTATCACATTCAATGGAAGTTCCGGGACGAGATCCGTCCGCGCTTCGGCGTGGTGCGCGGGCGCGAGTTCCTGATGAAGGGCTCTTAGCCGTTCGACATCGACGCGGCCGGTGCGCGGCGCGCCTATAACAAGATGTTCGTGGCCTACCTGCGCACGTTTGCGCGGATGGGTCTTAAATCCGTACCGATGAAGGCCGACACCGGCCCGATCGGTGGCGATCTCAGCCACGAGTTCATTGTTCTCGCCGACACCGGCGAAAGCCAAGTTTATTGCCACAGGGACTTGGTCGACATGGCCGTCCCCGAGAATGTCGATTTCGACGGCGACCTTGAGCCCTATATCAAACAGCGCACTTCGCTTTATGCCGCGACGGACGAGAAGCACGACGCCGAAGCCTTCGCGAACATCCCCGACGACAAGCGCCTCGCCGCGCGCGCCATCGAGGTC
>CAYXQB010000060.1:0-13140 GCA_964466435.1 uncultured Flavobacteriaceae bacterium
TTCGGTGCAGGTATGGGACAAGGCTGTGGTTAGCGCCGTCGATAAGGCGATCCGGAGCGCCAATTTGCGCCTCAACCCGCAAGTCGACGGCCAGCTCTTGCGCATCCCGATTCCGCCTCTGACCGAAGATCGCCGCAGGGAACTCTCGAAGATCGGCGCGAAATACTCCGAAGCTGCGCGGGTCGCCGTGCGGAACATCCGCCGCGACGGGATGGAGCATCTGAAGAAGCTCGAGAAGGAGCATCAAATCAGCGAAGACGAGCACAAGAAGCAGCACGATCTCGTCCAGAAGGCGACCGACCAGCACATCAAGGAAATCGACGACGCGTTGGCGGCCAAGGAAAAGGAGATCATGCAGGTCTAGTCGCCCGCTTGATGCCCGCTGCCGATGCCGCCTTCGTCCGTAGAGCAAAGCCGCCCGAGCCCGCGCCATGTTGCGATCATCATGGACGGCAATGGGCGTTGGGCGGCTGCACGGCACCTGCCGCGCATTATGGGCCACAGGGCTGGGGTCGCAGCGGTGCGAAACGTGGTTCGCGCAGCGCCTGAACTCGGTATCGAGTACCTCACGCTGTACAGTTTCTCGTCCGAAAACTGGAAGCGGCCTAAGACCGAGGTCAACGACCTGATGGGCCTGCTCAAGCTCTATCTTCGGGACGATCTGGAAGAGCTGCACCGAAATGGCGTTCAGGTCCGTGTCATTGGGGCCAAAACACATATTGAAGGCGACATCATCGGTCTCATCGAGCACGCGCAGGAGCGTACGCGCGCAAACACGAAATTGAAGCTCATCGTCGCGTTCAACTATGGCGGCCAGGACGAAATTGTCGAAGCGGCCCGGCGCATAGCCGAAGACGTGGCAGCGGGCACCATTGCTCCCTCGAGTGTGGACCGCGATCTATTCACCTCGTACCTCGCCACCGCAGGTGTGCCCGATCCCGACTTGGTTATCCGGACGTCCGGGGAGCAGCGGTTGAGCAACTTCCTTATCTGGCAATCGGCGTATTCGGAGTTCGTGTTCACGAACACTCTGTGGCCAGATTTCGGAAAGGCTGAGTTGGTGGCCGCGATCGACGACTATCGCAACCGGGACCGGCGCTTCGGGGGCCTGACGGCGGCGGCGGGCGGGCGTTCGTGACGGCGGAGACAAAGCGCTCCAGCCTCTGGCCTCGAATCCTCGCAGCGGTGGTGCTTGTGCCGGCGGCGCTTGCGGCGGTCTATGCCGGCAATTGGGTCTTGGCGGTGTGGGTTGCGGCTGCGGGCGTCGCAATGGCAGTCGAGTGGACTGCAATCGTTCATCGCGAGCGTATGGGGTGGCGTCTTGGACTGCACGTCCTGGCTCTCGCGGTATCGCAGGCGTTGGTGGCGGCCGGACGGGCCGACTGGGCGCTCGCGAGTATCCTCGCCGTGGCACTTTTGGGAAATGTCATTGCGCAAGGGCAGGGGCAGCGTGGTGCCTGGGTCGTGCTCGGGATCGTCTACATCGCTATTCCCTGTTTGGCGCTTGTATGGCTTCGCCAGCAGGCGCCGCACGGTTTCGAGATGGTTGTGTGGCTCTTGCTTGTCGTGTGGGCGACAGACAGTGGCGCGTACTTGGCGGGCTCGGCCTTTGGTGGGCCGAAACTTGCGCCTGACATATCGCCAAGCAAGACGTGGGCGGGGGCCGTGGCGGGGCTTGCGGCGGGGATCGGCGTGACCATCGGGTTTGCTCACTATTTCGGTGCAGTTGCGGATCCGTCGTTTGTTGCGGCGGGAACCGCGCTGTCGCTTTTGACGCAGTGCGGCGACCTCGCAGAATCCGGCCTCAAACGCACTTTCGGCGTCAAAGATGCGTCGGACCTCATACCAGGCCACGGCGGGGCTTTGGACAGGTTGGACGGAATGCTGTTCGCCACTCTGGGGCTTGCGGCCTATGTTGCGTGGTCGGGGGTGTTGCCAATCGCACAGGTGATGCAGTGAAGCGCGTACAGGGTCGGAGCGTGACGATCCTCGGGTCGACCGGTTCGGTCGGCGTAAACACGATCGACCTCATTGAACATCACAATGCGAAGTATCCCGGCAGCTACGACGTCGTGGCGCTCACGGCGAACAAGAATGCAAGCGACCTTGCCCGCCAGGCCCTTCGGCTCAGACCCAAATTCGTGGCGATCGCAGATACAGCGTGTTACGGCGAGCTGAAGGCAGCACTAGCTGGAACCGGCACCGAGGTCGCGGCAGGCTCCGATGCGGTGGAGGCCGCCGCGGCGCATGACTCGGATTGGGTTATGGCCAGCATCGTTGGGGCCGCAGGGTTGCGACCTACGCTTGCCGCTGTGCGGCGCGGTGTGACCGTCGCGATCGCGAACAAGGAGTGCCTCGTGTGTGCCGGCGACTTGTTCATGGCGGAGGTGCGCCGTAGCAAGGCGACGCTGCTTCCCGTCGACTCGGAGCACAATGCCGTTTTTCAAGTGCTGGAAACCGATCAAGCCCATGCCGTCGAACAAATTACGCTGACCGCGTCGGGCGGCCCCTTCCGAACTTGGACGACCGCGCAGATGGCCTCGGCCACGCCGGAGCAAGCGTGCAAACATCCAAATTGGAACATGGGTGCGAAGATCTCGGTCGATTCGGCGACGCTCATGAACAAGGGGCTCGAGTTGATCGAGGCGCACCACTTGTTCGGCGTCGGCGCCGAACGGTTGTCGGTGGTCGTTCATCCGCAGTCGATCGTGCATAGCATGGTGTCGTATGTGGATGGTTCGGTGCTGGCGCAATTGGGAAGCCCGGACATGCGCACGCCGATCGCCTACGCGCTCGGCTACCCAGACCGAATCGAAGCGCCGACGCGACGGCTGAACCTGGCGGATCTCGCGCAGCTGTCGTTCGAAGCGCCGGACACTGGCAGATTTCCCTGTCTCGCCTTGGCACAGCATGCCTTGCAGCGGCAGAAGGGCGCTCCTACCATTCTCAATGCGGCCAATGAGGTTGCGGTGGAGGCGTTTTTGGCCCGGAAACTCGCGTTTTCCGGCATTCCGCGGCTGGTCGAATCGGTTCTTGCGGCGTGCGAAGCAAGTGGCCGGACCCCTGCATCGTTGGCCGAGGCGCTTGAACTAGACCAGATGGCCCGAGCCATCGCGGCACGAATGATTGAGACCGTGAAAAACAACTAACGGGACGGAAACGATGGAGTATCCAACGACGATTCTGGGATGGATGAGCCTTATCGGCGTTGGCGGCCTTGGGTTTGTCTTCACCATCACGCTTGTCGTTTTCGTGCATGAACTCGGCCACTTCTTGGCGGCGCGGTATTTCGGCGTACGCGTCGAGAGCTTTTCCATCGGCTTCGGACGGGCGCTCGTCAGCTTTAAAGACCGGTATGGCACGGATTGGAAAGTCGGTTGGCTGCCGCTCGGCGGTTATGTGAAATTTTGGGGCGACGAAGGCGTTTCGAGTACGCCGGATCACGACAAGATCGAACACGCGACAGCCGCGGAGCGGGCAGGTTCGTTCCACCACAAAGCGCTTTGGAAGAAGGCGATTATCGCGGTCGGCGGGCCTGTCGCAAACTTCATACTGGCGTTGGCAATTCTCACGACGATGTACCTGGTCTTTGGCGAGAGGCTGGCGTCGCCGCAGATCGGTTATGTGGGACCGGATTCGCCCGCCGCGCGTGCCGGGCTTCAGATTGGTGACATCGTCGAGGAGATCGACGGCCATCCGGTGCGCGAGTTCGGCGACATCATGCAGATCGTCACCGTCCGGCAAGACCGTGCGTTGCCAATCGTCGTGAAGAGAGATGGTGCGCGCGTGGTGTTGTCGGTCACGCCGAAGCCGATCGAGAAGGTCGACGTCCTAGGCAACAAAATTATGGATGCGGGAATCGGCGTCGGAAATGTTCAGCCCGGCAAGGTGAAGGCGGTATCGGCCGACTCGCCGGCTGCAGTTGCGGGTTTGTTGGCTGACGACGTCGTGCTCGGCGTTAATGGCAAGGGAATCGAGTCGTTGGCGGACGTTTCAGCAGCTGTGGCTGCGGCGAAGCCTGGCGAATCGATCAAGCTAAATGTCGCGCGGAAGCTGGCCGTCCCCACGAAATCCAAGGATTCCGAGGCGCTTGAGTTGAAAGTCGTGCCTCGGTCGGCTGGGTCTCAGAGCGGTTCGCCAGATGAAATCGTCGCGTCGGCCATTGGTTTCGAGGTCGCGGTGAAGGGCTCACCGAAATCTTTCATAGATGTAAGATTCGGGCCTCTCGAAGCCCTGGCCAGGGCGGCATCACAGGTGCGGTTCATTGTAGTTAAGACGCTAGACTTCATAGGGCGTCTCTTGACGGGTAGTGGCGACTATCAGCAGTTGTCCGGGCCGATCGGAATTGCCCAGGTTTCCGGCCAAGTTCTCGTGTTTTTCGGGGTGGTTGCGTTGATCAACCTAGCGGCGGTGTTGTCCGTAAGCATCGGTTTACTTAATCTTTTTCCTATCCCGATGCTCGACGGGGGACATCTCCTGTACTATGGCATAGAAGCTGTACGTGGGCGTCCTTTGGGGGAGCGCGCGCAAGAGCTTGGATTTCGGATCGGCTTCGCGTTTGTTGTCGGTCTAATGCTTTTTGCGACTTGGAATGACATTTCGAAGTTCAAACTGTTCTGAAGTGCTTGCGGTTGTTTAGTTTTTGGGCCCGGGGCGTACACGAATGAAAAGAGTACTTGGAACAGCGTTGGCGCTCTTGGTCGCCCTGTTCGTCGCCGTTGCGCCTGCCGCCGCACAGGACGGTCCGGTCGTTTCGCGCATCAACGTCGAAGGCAACCAGCGGATCGAGGAATCGACCGTTCTTTCGTACATGGTCATTCGCGAGGGTGTGCCTTACTCGCAGCAACAGGTCGATCAGTCGCTCAAGACGCTTTATGCGACAGGCTTGTTTGCCGACGTGCAGATTCAGCAGTCGAACGGCACCGTGACGGTGAAGGTCGTCGAGAATCCGATCATCAACCGCATTGCGTTCGAGGGTAATTCGAAAACCTCCGACAAGACGCTGACCGATGAGGTCCAGCTGAAGCCGCGCATGGTGTTCACGCGTTCGAAGGTTCAATCCGACGTCCAGCGCATCATCGAAATCTATCGGCGCTCGGGCCGCTTCGCTGCTCAAGTCGAGCCGAAGACCGTCCAGCTCGCGCAAAATCGCGTCGACCTCGTCTTCGAGATCAATGAAGGCCCAACGACGGGCGTGAGCCGAATCATCTTTATCGGCAACAAGGCGTTCAGCGACGGCACGTTGCGCGACAAGATCGCGACGACTGAGTCCATTTGGTGGAACTTCCTGCAGTCGAACGACAACTACGATCCCGACCGTCTGACGTTCGACCGCGAGCAGCTTCGCCGTTATTACCTCAGCCAAGGTTATGCCGATTTCCGCGTTATCTCGGCCGTGGCCGAACTCGCGCCGGATCGCAGCGGCTTCTACATCACGTTTACGATCGAAGAAGGCGACAAGTACGACTTCGGCAAAGTTGAGATCGACACGAAGCTCAAGGACGTTCCGCTGAGCGAACTCCAGGAGTTGATCCGCTTCGAGGGTGGCCAGCAGTACAACGCCGAATTGATCGATAAGAGCGTCGACGCGCTTACGCTGGCGGCAGGTACCAAGGGCTATGCGTTCGTTGACATCCGTCCGCGCGTGCGCCGCAACAAGGAAACGAAGACCGTCGACGTCGTGTTCAAGATGGAAGAGGGCCCGCGCGTCTATATCGAGCGGATCAACATCGTCGGTAACACGCGCACGCTCGACAAAGTCATCCGCCGCGAGATTCGCCTCGTCGAGGGCGACGCGTTTAACAGGGTTCTTATCAACAGATCGCGCTCGCGTATCCGTGGCTTAGGCTTCTTCAAGAAGGTCGAAGTCAACGAAGAGCCGGGAACATCCGGCGATCGAACAGTGCTCAACGTTGAAGTCGAAGAGCAGTCCACCGGCGAATTCTCGATCAGCGCCGGGTTCTCGTCGGCCGACAACGTGGTCGGCGCGGTGAGCTTGACCGAGAAAAACCTGCTTGGCCGCGGTCAATTCCTGCGCCTTCAGGTTTCGGTTTCCAGCATCCGCCAGCAAATCGACCTGCGCTTTACGGAGCCCTATTTCCTCGACCGGAACATGTCGGCTGGGTTCGACCTCTACAACACGCACTCTGTCTATGACGAGGCGTTCTACGAAGCCGACATCCGCGGCATCGGATTGCGCTTGGGCTTCCCGCTGTCCGAGTATGGTCGCCTTGGATTGCGCTATACCCTTCGGCAGGACGATATCGACTATGTGGGTCCGCCGAACCCGCTACAGAGCGAGGGCGTTACGACGCTGTCGTCGGTCGGATTTACCTACGCTTACGATGAGAAAGACGACCCGATCGAGCCGAAGAACGGGTTCGACCTGTCGTGGAGCGGCGACGTTGCTGGTTTGGGCGGCGACAAGACCTATCTTCGCACCGAGTTGACGACCAACTGGTACAAGCGCCTCTGGTTTGACGAACTGGTTCTGAACGTGGCGGCGAGCGCCGGTTACATCGTCGCGTATGGCGACGAGGCGTTGGAGTTGAACGACCGCTTCTTCAAAGGCGGTGGATCGTTCCGCGGGTTCAAGACGTCGGGTATTGGTCCGCGCGACATCGCGCCAAGCACCGGCACACCGCCGGCGGTCGGTGGCGAAGTCTACGCGATCGGTACAGTTGAGCTGCGTTTCCCGAACTTCTTGCCCGAGGAACTGGGCATCAAGACCAGCCTGTTCAGCGATTTTGGTACGGTCGGCATGGTGACAGACAAGCCGGCTTGTGTTGACAACGCACCCGATGTGGCTGGTGACATTTGCATCGTGGACGATATGTCGCTGCGAGCTTCGGCAGGTGTGAGCGTGTACTGGAACTCGCCATTCGGACCGGTACGGCTTGATTTCTCCCAAATCATAAACCAAGAAGACTACGACCAAACTGAGAACTTCCGCTTCAGCGCCGGTACGAAGTTTTAGGTTCGCTCCAGGAGAAGCATTTACATGACGACGTCTAAGGCCCTCTGGGCCGTAGCCGCTTTCGCGGCGGTAACGCTAATGCTTGGGACAGTCGCGGCGTCCGCGCAGCCAGCACCGGCGAAACCGGCCGCGGCGACGGCGGGCCAGGCGACCCCGGCGGCGCGAGCAGTGATCCTCTTCCTCGATCGCGGTGCGGTGTTCCGGCAATCGGCGGTCGGCGCCGATATGTACAAGCAGGTCGAAGCGCTCGCGAAGAAGATGGAGACCGATCTCGCGCCTGAGAACAAGAAGCTGCAAACCGACGTGCAGCAACTGCAGAGCCAAGCGGCGCTTCTGTCCGCCGAAGTTCGCCAGCAAAAAGTGAAAGAACTAGAGGGGCGGCGCCAGGCCTTCCAGAAGAAGGTTCAGGATCGTCAAGCTGCCATTCAAACCGGGCTTGCCAACGCGCGTACGCAGGTTGAAAAAGCTCTCGGTACGATTCTGGAAAAGCTCATGACCGAGCGCGGTGCGAATGTCCTTTTGGACCGCGGCCTGGTGGTTTTGGGCGCAACCAGCCTCGATGTTACGGGAACGGTTATCCAGCGATTGAACACGGCACTGCCGAAGGTCACGGTGACACCGGTTGCGCCAAAAGCGGTAGCAAAGCCTGCTGCCGCCAAGCCGAACGGCTAAATGGAGGGATTGAATACTATGATGAAGACGACTTTCTGGGCGGGTGCCGCACTGGCGGTTGCCGCGTTGACATTTGGAACCATGAGCGCGACCGCTCAGCCCGCGCCTGCTAAGCCGGCGGCCGCTCCTGCCGGTGCGCCGGCGAAGGCCCCGGTTGCGGTGATCCTGTTCTTGGATCGTGGGACGGTTCTTCGCCAGTCGAATGTCGGCAAGAACATGTATGCGCAGGTGGAAGCGCTCGCGAAAAAGATGGAGGCCGACTTCGCGCCGGAGAACAAGAAGCTCCAGACCGATGTTGCCGAATTCCAAAAGGCAGCGGCGTTGATGACTCCGGACGCGCGCAACAAGAAGATCAAAGAACTTGAAGCGCGCCGCGCGGCTTTCCAGAAAAAGGTTCAGGACCGTCAGGCGGCAATCCAGAACGGCTTGGGCGTCGCCCGTACGCAGGTTGAGAAGGCTCTGAGCCCCATCCTCGAGAAGATCATGAACGAGCGCAGCGCGAATCTGCTGCTCGATCGCGGCCTGATCGTTCTGGGCGCTACCGGTCTCGACGTAACATCGGCCGTTGTGGCCCGCCTTAACACGGCGCTGCCTAAGGTTACCGTGACACCGGTGGCTCCGAAGGCCGTTGCGAAGCCTGCCGCGCCGGGTGCTAAGCCGCCGGGCTAGTGAATTGGTCAATTAGGGCCCCGCGCCCTTGATATTGGCGGACGTAAGTCCGATAGAGGGCCGGGCCCGGTGAGGGTCCGGCCCTTTGCGTTTCTTTCTTGAACATGGCTGATCCGCGCTTTTTCGATAATGCAGGTCCGTTCTCGCTTGCTCGCGTCGCCGAGTTGAGTGAGGGCAAAGCTGCGCGCGACGTCGCGATCGACATCACCGATGTTGGGTCGCTCGACAGCGCGGGGCCCTCGCATCTTGCCTACTGCGAGGGGGCGAAGTTTCGTTCCGCGCTGGAGCGCACGAAGGCGGGCGTCGTGTTGGTCGGTGAAGCATTCGCTGCGAGCGTTCCGGCTGCGGCCATCGCGGTAATCTGCGGACGTCCCAGCCTAGGGTTCGCCAAGGTCGCCTCAGCGCTTTATCCGAACGCTGACCTGATTTGGCCTAAGGCGAACCCGCCGCTCCAGCGGGTGGCGCCGTCCGCGCGGATCGGCGAAGGAAGTGTCATTGCTCCCGACGTGTTCATCGGCGAAGGGGTTGAGATCGGAAACGACTGTGCGATCGCGCCGGGCGTGGTTATCGGACGCGGTGTCAAGATCGGACACAGGGCTTTGATCGGCCCGAACGTATCGGTCACCTGCGCGCTACTGGGCGATCGTTGCACCGTGCATGAGGGCGCGCGGATCGGACAAGGAGGCTTCGGCTATGTGAGCCGCGCCACCGGGCATTTCAAGATTCCGCAACTCGGGCGGGTGATCATTCAGGATGACGTGGAGATCGGCGCAAACGTCACGATCGACCGCGGCGCCCTGGCCGACACGGTGATCGGGGAGGGGACCAAGATCGATAATTTGGTCCAGATCGGGCACAACAACCGGATCGGGCGGCACTGCATCATCGCTGCCCAAGTCGGAATTTCGGGCAGTTGCGAGATCGGCGACTTTGTCGTTCTTGGCGGCCAAGTCGGCGTTGCCGATCATCTGAAGATTGGTTCGGGTACGTTTGTCGCCGCCAAGTCGGGCGTCACGCGCAGTCTTGATGCCGGTAAGGTCTACGCGGGATATCCTGCCCATCCCATTGAACAGTGGCGGCGCGAGGTGGGAACGCTGGCGCGCCTGGCGAAGTCACGGAGCAAGAATGAGCGCGACGCAGGAAAAGAGTGAATTGCCCACCGTCGACACAAAGCGCCTGATGGAGCTTTTGCCGCATCGCCCGCCGATGCTGCTGATCGACCGGATGGTCGATATCGTGCCGAATGTCAGCGCCACGGGGATTCGCGCCATTTCGATCAACGACCCGATGTTCCTCGGCCATTTCCCTGGCCATCCGGTGATGCCCGGAGTCATGATCGTGGAAGCGATGGCACAGACGGCAGGGGCGCTGGTGATGCATTCGATGAATGCGAATGCCGCGGACAAGCTCGTTTACTTTATGTCGATCGACAAAGCGCGGTTTCGGCATCCTGTTGTGCCGGGCGACCTGCTGCGGATACCGGTGAAGTTGCAGCGGGCTCGTGCGCCCGTGTGGCGTTTCACGGGTGAGGCTTACGTCGACGGCAAGCTCTGCGCTGAAGCGGAATACAGTGCGATGATCATGGACAAGGCAGGAAGGCCGGCAAACACAAATGACTAAAGTTCACCCGACGGCGGTGGTCGCCCCAACGGCAAAGTTGCACGAAACGGTGGAAGTTGGACCGTTTTGTGTTGTGGGCCCCAAAGTCACGCTGCATGAGAACGTGCGTCTCATCAATCACGTCTGCGTTGACGGCCGTACGTCGATCGGCAAAGGCACCGTCGTTTATCCGTTCGCCTCGCTCGGTCAGCCGCCGCAGAGCCTTGCCTATCAGGGCGAGGAGACGGACCTCATCATCGGCGCGAACCCCATCATCCGCGAGCACATGACAATGAACCCGGGCACAGCGCGGGGTACCGGCGTCACGCGGGTGGGCGACAACTGCATGTTCATGGCCGACAGCCACGTCGCGCACGACTGCCAGGTCGGCAGCCACTGCGTCTTTGCGAACAACGCGATGATCGGCGGCCATGTCGTGGTGGACGACTACGTGTGGCTGGGTGGCGGCGCCGCCGTGCACCAGTTCAGCCGCATCGGCAAGCACGCCTTTGTCGGCGGCATGGCGGGTCTTGAGGGCGACCTCATTCCTTACGGCTCGGTGATGGGCAATCGCGCGCACCTTGCGGGTCTCAATCTGGTCGGTTTGAAGCGTCGCGGGTTCTCGCGCGAGCAAATCCACGAGCTGCGCAATGCCTACCGGCTGCTGTTCGCGCAGGAGGGCACTTTCCAGGAGCGGCTCGCGGACGTCGCAGAGTTGTTCGCGAGCCGGACCGAAGTGATGGATATCGTCAACTTCGTGCGCGCCGGCGGCAATCGACCGCTTTGCATGCCGGACCGCGAGAATCGTTCCGAAAATTCGTGACGTCGCACCTGCCGAAGGTCGGAATCATTGCAGGGGCAGGGGCCTTGCCCTTCGAACTTGTGCGCGCCTGCGAACAGTCGGGCAGAGCCTATCACCTGGTTGCGATCGAGGAGTTCGCCGACACGATGCCGGCCGCGGTGATGCATACGCGCTTTGCCATCAGCAAGATCGGCGCGATCATGAAGGAACTCCGCCGTCAGGGTTGTGCCGACATCGCGTTCGCTGGGAAGTTCGAGCGTCCGAACGGGCGCAATATGAAGATTCGTCCTGACCTTGGCGGGTTTGAGTTCATCTTCCGAATTCTCGGCATGTTCGGACGCAGCGACGACACACTGCATCGCGCGATCTCAAACATGTTCACCTCACGCGGTTTTCGCGTGGTCTCACCACTCGAGGCGGCGCCGTCATTGGCGGCTCGCCGTGGCTGTCTAACGAAGACACAGCCCGGAGCCGCGTTGAGCGGTACGTTCCGGCAAGCGCTTGCATTGGCAAAGGAACATGGCGCGACCAAGCAGGGACAAGCAGTCGTCGTTGAGAACGGTTCGATTCTCGCCCGGGAGGGCCGTGGTGGGACGGATGCGATGCTGCTGTCTTTGCCCGCGGCGCTGCGGCACAGCGCCATCCTGGTCAAGGCTATGACGCCGACCCAGCTTCCGACGATCGATCCGCCCGCGATCGGTGCAAGCACAATTGTCAACGCGGCGCAGGCTGGCCTTGCCGGCGTTCTGGTCGAGGCTGGCCGTAGCGTTATCGTCGACGAGGCGAGCGTATGCGCCAGAGCGGACGAGCTTGGCCTCTTCGTTTGCGCCGAGAGCTTGGAGCAAATATGAAGACGCGAACGATCATGCTCGTGGCCGGCGAACCGTCCGGCGATGCGCTTGGCGGCCAATTGATCGAGGGGTTGCGGCACCTTGCGCCGACGGGCTTGCGCATTGTCGGTGTGGGCGGTTCGCAGATGCGTGCCGCCGGCTTGCAAAGCCTGTTCTCGCTCGACGACACGTCCGTGATGGGCTTGCGCGAAGTCGTGCCGCGGTTACCGCGCATCCTCAGGCGGATGCGGCAGACGGCGAACTTTGCGGTTAGTCAGCAGCCTGACATTGTCGTGGTCATCGATAGTCCGGACTTCACGCACAACGTCGCCAAGCGCATCCGCAAGCGCGCGCCGGATTTGAAGATCATCGATTATGTCGCGCCGCAGGTTTGGGCGTCGCGGCCGAAACGCGCAGAGCAGATGGCGAAGTATTTCGACCACGTGCTTTGTCTTCTTCCGTTCGAAGTTCCCTTCTTTGCGAAGGTGGATTTGCCGGCGACATTCGTCGGTCATCCGGTCATCGAGCGGGCGCCGCCTCCGGGCATGGGCGCGGCCTTCCGTTCGCGCAACGCCATCAGACCGGACGAACGGCTGCTGGTGCTGTTGCCAGGGAGCCGGCTAAGCGAGGTACGTTTTCTCTGGCCCGTGTTTCGTGCTGCGGTCGAGCTGACGGAAGCCGCCGCCGGTCCGTTGAGAGTCGTCATTCCAACCGTGCCGACCGTCGCTGGGCGCGTAAGGCAACTTGTCAAGGAATGGGGACGGGAGGTTCTGGTGACCGAGGATCAGCAGGACAAGTTCGGCGCTTTCGAAGCCGCCGATGCGGCGCTTGCGGCGTCTGGAACCGTGTCGACGGAGCTTGCTCTCGCCGCGACGCCGATGGTCATCGGCTATCGTGTGGGGCACCTGACGGCGGCGATTGCGCGGCGCTTCATCAATGTCCCCTACATCACACTGGTGAACTTGATTTTGAAGCGCGAAGCGATCCCAGAGTTCGTTCAAGGGGAGTGCACGGCCGAGAACCTATCGGCCGAGCTGACGAGGCTGTTGACCAATCCGGCCGCGCGCGTGACGCAGGTGACCGCCTCGGCTGAAGCCGTGAAGGCGCTGGGGCTTGGCGAGGAGCGGCCGAGCGTGCGAGCTGCTCGCGCGGTGCTGAGGCTGCTGGACGAGCCACGGAAAAAAGCGGCGCCCAAGGGCGTCGCTTGAGAATTACCGTTTGGCGACCGGCACATAGTCGCGCCGCGGTGCGCCAACGTAGAGCTGGCGCGGGCGGCCGATCTTTTGGCTGGGATCTTCGATCATCTCCGCCCACTGGGCGATCCAACCGACGGTGCGGGCCAGCGCAAAGAGCGCGGTGAACATCGAGGTTGGGAAGCCGAGCGCTTTGAGCGTGATGCCCGAGTAGAAATCGATATTCGGGTAGAGCTTCTTCTCGACGAAATATTCGTCGTTGAGCGCGATCTTCTCGAGCTCCATTGCGACCTGAAGCAGAGGATCGTTGCGTGTGCCGACCTCGTTCAAGACTTCATGGCAGGTTTTCTGCATCACCTTCGCGCGCGGATCGTAGTTCTTGTATACGCGGTGACCGAA
>CAYXQB010000061.1:0-13111 GCA_964466435.1 uncultured Flavobacteriaceae bacterium
ATCGACGAGCGCTATCAGGTGACGCGCGAGATCCTGAAGGTGCTGCGCGACTTCCGGCATCCGGTCGGGATCGTGACGAAGTCGAACCGCGTGCTGCGCGACATCGACATTCTCGCCGACATGGCGAAGGACAATCTGGCGCGGGTGGCGATTTCGGTGACGACGCTCGACCGCAAGCTCGCGCGCTCGATGGAGCCGCGCGCGCCGACGCCAGAGCGGCGTATCGAGGCGATCCGCGAGCTGGCGGCTGCCGGCATACCCACGGCGGTGATGGCGGCGCCGATGATTCCGGCGCTCAACGATCACGAGCTGGAGGGGATTTTGGAGCGGGCGTCGGAGGCGGGCGCGCGGCAGGCGGGGTATGTCGTGCTCAGACTGCCGCTCGAGATCAAAGACCTGTTCCGCGAATGGCTGGAGGCGCATCAACCGGGGCGCGCGGCCCATGTGATGTCGCTGATCCGCTCCATGCGCGGCGGCAAGGACTATGACGCGGAATGGGGAAAACGCATGAAGGGGACCGGCGTTTATGCGGACCTGATCGCGAAGCGGTTCAAGCTTGCTTGCGATCGGCTCGGACTCAATCAATGGTGGACGCCGCTCGCGACTGATTTGTTCGCGCCGCTACCGGCGGCGGGCGATCAGTTGCGGTTGTTGTAGCGCCCCTCGCATGATCGGCGGGGGCTTCCAGGAGCCGCCGCCCCGATGCCATCTTTCACGCGCGAACGAAAGATCGGCGGGCCCGTTGCGGGGATCGATGAGGTTGGGCGTGGGCCGCTGGCCGGCCCCGTGTATGCCGCGGCGGTGATCTTGGATCCGGCGCGGTTGCCGCGGGGCTTGGACGACTCCAAAGCAATGACGGCCGAGGCTCGCGAAAAGGCGTTCGAGAAGATCATGGAGCGGGCGCTCGCCGTCGGCATCGCCTGCGCGAGCGTCGAGGAGATCGACGAGATCAACATCCTGCAAGCGACGATGCTGGCCATGCGGCGGGCAACGGAGCAGCTTTCGCTCGCGCCCGTCATGGCGTTCGTGGACGGGAACCGCGCCCCTGCCCTCACCTGCCCGGTCGAGACGATCATCGAGGGCGACGCGAAGTCGATGTCGATCGCGGCGGCTTCGATCGTCGCCAAGGTGACGAGGGATCGCATCATGTGTGCGCTCGATCAGGAGCACCCCGGCTATAACTGGGCGAGCAACAAGGGCTACGGCACGCGCGATCACTTGGCCGCGCTCGTGCGGCTTGGGCCCTCCGTGCACCACCGCAAGAGTTTCTCGCCTGTGGCGCAACTGAAACTGCCGTTTGCGAGCTGACGGCCTATCCTCGCGGGCTTCAAGCGCGAGGACATGCGATGCCTGACATTGCGGAATTTCTTGGACCCTATGGGCCGCTGATCGGCGTCGGCGTCGTCGTTGCCGGCTTTGCACTGAGGTTCAATGCCCTTTTGGTCGTGGTCGTTTCCGCGCTGGCGACCGGCCTAGCCGCGGGTATGGCGCCGCAAGACGTGCTCGCAGCGTTCGGCAAGGCATTCAACGAGAACCGGTTCGTGAGTGTGGCGTGGCTGGTGCTGCCTGCGATCGGTGTGCTTGAGCGCGCGGGCTTGCAGGAACGGGCGCGCACGCTGATCGGGAGCATCAAGGCTGTCACCGTCGGCCGGCTGCTTCTCGTCTACATGCTGCTACGGCAGGTCACGGCGGGGATCGGGCTCATCTCCATTGCGGGGCATGCGCAGACCGTGAAGCCCCTCGTCGCGCCGATGGCAGAGGCGGCGGCCGAACTCAACGATCCAAACATCAGCGAGGACGAGCGCGAAAAGGTGCGGGCGATGGCGGCCGCGACCGACAATGTTGCGCTCTTCTTCGGCGAGGACGTGTTTCTTGCCATCGGTTCGATCCTGTTGATGGTCGGCTTCATGGCGCAGAGCGGGATCGAGGTGCAGCCGCTTGAGCTTTCGCTGTGGGCGATACCGACCGCGATTGCGGCGTTCCTGGTGCACGGCGCGCGCCTCTTGCTTCGCGATTATCGGGCGAAGAAGGCGGGCGCGAAATGATTACCATTCAAGCCGTGTACGTCTTGGTCGGCGCCTTGTTCGTCGTTTTCGCCATCTTAAGCGTGCGCGATGCCGCCAATCCGCGGCGCTGGACGACCGGCCTGTTTTGGGCGCTGTTTGCCGTGAGCTTTCTTGCCGGCGATTTCCTTGGCGATCTTGGGAACGGCGTGCTCGTGCTGAGCATGGCGCTGATTGCGGGGTTGGGCGGCTTGGGCATGGGTGAGGTTACAACAACCTCCGCCGACGAACGAAAAGCGGGCGCTGCGCAGCGCGGCAATGCGTTGTTCGTGCCCGCGCTCATTATTCCGCTGGTCACGGTCGTGGGCACGATATTGATCAAGGGAATTGAGTTGCCCGGCTTAGCCCTTGGACCCTGGAACTTGATCGCGCCTTATTTCGAGACGAAGCAGGCGACGTTGATTTCGCTCGCGGCCGGTGCGATCGCTGCGACCGTCGTTGCGCTTGCGACCTTCCGTCAACCTCTGTCGAGCCCGTTCCAGGAAGGGCGCCGCCTGGTGGACGTGATCGGCTGGGCTGCGCTCTTGCCGCAGATGTTGGCTTCGCTCGGCGCGGTGTTTGCGGCTGCCGGCGTCGGCAAGATCGTGGGCGATATCGCGGCGCAGTGGGTGCCCGCGGACAATCTGCTGATCGCGGTTACGGTTTACTGCGTGGGGATGGCTGCGTTCACGATGATCATGGGCAATGCGTTCGCGGCATTCCCGGTTCTCACGGCGGGCGTCGGCATTCCGTTTCTCATTCAACACTTCCACGGCGATCCCGCGGCGGTTGCTGCAATCGGAATGCTTGCGGGCTTCTGCGGCACTCTGATGACGCCGCTTGCGGCCAACTTCAACATCGTGCCCGCCGCGCTGCTCGAGCTCAAAAACCGGAACGGTGTGATCCTCCAGCAGATTCCGACGGCGCTTCTCATGCTCGTGCTCAACACGCTCTTGATGTACGTGCTGGCGTTCGGGTGACTCTCGAAAGTTATTCACAACATCATCGTTAAGCGCGCGCTACATGTAGTGGGTCAGAGTCCTCATGATTCAAAATCGATTCCTGCATTAACGATCTGATTCAAAAGACTTATTGACGGCGAGTCATCCGTGATTCAACGTCACGAAGTCTTGCGGTGGTTTTGTTAGGGCACATTTCGGGGCCACCGCGGATTCCAAGAGTCAAACCACGTTCTGACGGCATCGCCGGCGGCCATTCGCGCACGTCTCGATGACGCATCAGGACGGTAAATGTTGGGGGTCTTCATGGGCGTCGTCACGCGCACGGTCACGCATTACTACGATCAAATTCTGCAGGGCGACACGATCGGCCGCATGAACGAACTGCCGGCGCAGAGCGTCGACGTCATCTTCGCGGACCCGCCGTACAACCTCCAGCTCGAAGGCGAACTCCACCGCCCCGACCAAAGCAAGGTCGACGCGTGCGACGATCAGTGGGATCAGTTCAGCAGCTTCGGCGCGTACGACAAGTTTTCGCGCGAATGGCTCGGCGCCGCACGGCGCGTGCTGAAAGACAACGGCTCGATCTGGGTGATCGGCTCGTATCACAATATCTACCGGGTCGGCTCGATTATGCAGGATCTCGGGTACTGGTTCCTGAACGACATCGTCTGGCGCAAGGCCAATCCGATGCCGAATTTCCGGGGGCGGCGCTTCACGAACGCGCACGAGACGATGCTGTGGTGTTCGAAGTCGCGGGAGCAGAAGAGCTACACATTCAACTACGAGGCAATGAAGGCGCTGAACGACGATCTGCAGATGCGCTCGGACTGGTTCATTCCGCTCTGCACCGGCGGCGAGCGCCTCAAGAACGACAAGGGCGAAAAGGTTCACCCGACGCAAAAGCCCGAAGCGTTGCTGCACCGCGTGCTCCTCGCCTCGTCGAAGCCAGGCGACGTCGTGCTCGACCCGTTCTTCGGTACGGGCACGACCGGCGCTGTCGCCAAGAAGCTCGGCCGCCGCTTCATCGGCATCGAGCGCGATCCCGCCTATATCGCCGCCGCCAAGAAGCGCATCTCGCGCGTGTCGGCAAACTCGCCTGAAGATTTGGAAATCACCCGCTCAAAGAAAGAGGAGCCTCGCGTGCCTTTTGGAACGATCGTCGAACGTGGTCTGCTGGAACCGGGCACGAAGCTCTATGACCCGGCGCGGAAGTACTCGGCGAAAGTTCGCGCGGATGGCTCGCTCTCCTGCCGCGATGCAACAGGGTCGATCCACCAGATTGCGGCGCGGGTGCAAAACCTGCCCGCGTGCAACGGCTGGACCTATTGGCACTTCGACGCGCAAGGGGTGATGAAGCCGATTGACGTGCTGCGCCAGCAAGTGCGGGCGGAGATGCACTGAAGTTTCGAGGGGGCCGATCGGCCCCCTCAGCATTTCTAGACGAAGATTTTGTAGGCGATCGTTTCGCCGTCCGCGCGCCGCAGCGTGAACTCGGCGCCCTTTTCGTGTTCATCGACGAGCGCTTCGAGAAGGCGTAGCGAATTGCGTATGACTTCGGCGTAGGACGCAGCTTCCGTCTTCTCCTTCAGGCGTTGCAAGCGCTCCATCGCCTGCGGCGGAAGTTCGAGTTGCACGCGCGTCGTTGTGCGATCGCCGTTCTCGGTCCCGGCGTGGCGATGATGAAAGCGGTGATGGCGCATCACTTCTGTTCCGACTTTGCGTTCGAGCTCGCGCGCGTGTGACGGTAGATTGCGCCAGCCGTGCCCAAGCCGCCGAGCACGGCGAGTGTCGTGAGCGGATAGAGGATGGCGGCCGTCACGGACGCTGCCGCCGCCGGTAGAACGAACAGCGCCGCAAACGGACCTCCATGATGACGACGGTGGCGGTGATGCATCCGGCGTGCGCGCCAATGGGCGGCGCAGGGATGATCGGGGGTTTCATTCATGGGTGCGTCGTTGAGCGGGAAGTCTTCGCCGACGCTGACGTTCAGTTTGCTCATTCGTTGCTCCAACACTGATACGACAGATGTGGGTACGGGTTCATCCGTGTTCAATCATGATATCATCAAAAACTCATCATCCAAAGAATGTGTCAAGGGGACTTGACTCTTGAAACTGCCAATGTCAACTAACCTTGTCATAACAGCAAGGATGCTTGTCATGAATGCCGCCAGAAAGCGCTACGTCGCGTGGTTCGTCCCGACGATGATCGCCTACGCGATCGCTGTCATCGGCGTGACTTGGCTGTTCAGCAACCAGCCACCAGCGGCGCCGCTGTCGTATGCGATCGCCCTCATCCCCGCATTTCCCGTGTTGGGCGTGATTGCCATCCTCGCCCGCTACCTGGCCGAAGAGACGGACGAGTTCGTCCGCATGCGCCAGGTCACGGGGCTTCTCATCGCCATCGGACTCACGCTGTCGTTCTGCGCGACGTGGGGCTTTCTCGAGATTTATGCCGGGGTGCCGACAATCGGCGTGTTCAACGTGGTTTGGATTTTCTTCGGCGGCATGGGAATCGGCGGCGCGATCACGGCATGGTGGTACCGGTGAAGAACCGTCTGAAGGTTCTGCGCGCTGAACGCAACTGGAGCCAGGCGGATTTGGCGGACCGCTTGGAGGTGTCGCGTCAAAGCGTCAACGCGATAGAGACAGGCAAGTACGATCCCTCGCTGCCGCTCGCGTTCAAGATCGCGCGTGTATTTGGACTGCAGATCGAGCAAGTTTTCTCAGAGATCTAGACCTAAAGAGCCTTTGCTGAATAACGGCCCTGCGTCGCGGTCGGCGAGCGCGTGGTCGATCACTTTGCGCATGACGCTGGGCAAGGCGAAGCGGGCGAGTTCCGCGATCGGCGCCCACTCCCCCACCCCGTTGGCTTTCGCGCGATCGATGTTCTCGGCGCGAAAGACGTGCAATTCGAGTTCGAAATGCGTGAAGCCGTGGCGCACGAGGCCGGGAAGTTTGCGGAACTTCGCTTTCAGCGGCGCGTGCGCGAGCGGTTCGGGCGGGAAGTCTTTTTCCCAGGGACTCATGGGCGGTTCGTGCATGCCGCCCAACAGGCCTTTGGGCGGGCGGCGGCGGAGCAGGACTTCATCAGCCGTCGAGATCAGCACGAAGGCCGCGCCACGCCTTAGAGGACGGTCGGGTTTGGCTTCGCGTGCCGGAAGCGTTGCCGCGATGTCCATCGCGTGCGCGAGGCAATCGTCCGACCACGGACAGTTTTTGCACGCGGGCGACTTCGGCGTGCAGATCGTGGCGCCAAGGTCCATCATCGCTTGGGCGAAATCGCCCGAGCGCTTTGTTGGGGCGAGCAGCTCGGCGATGGCGCGCAAATCCGGCTTTGATGTCGGCAGCGGCGTTTTGATAGCGAACAAGCGTGCGAGCACGCGCTCGATATTGCCGTCAACGGGTGCAGCTCTACGATCGAACGCGATGGCCGCGATCGCGGCGGCAGTATAGGGACCGATGCCGGGGAGCGCGCGCAGTTCGTCTTCGGCGCCAGGGAGCCTGCCGGCGTGACGTTCGGCGACTTGTCTCGCGCACGCGTGTAGATTGCGCGCGCGGCTGTAGTAGCCGAGGCCCGCCCAGGCGGACATCACCTCTTCAACCGGCGCAGCGGCAAGCGCCTTCATCGTCGGCCACTTCTTCACGAATTTGTGGAAATAAGGACCAACGGCCGCGACCGTCGTCTGCTGGAGCATGATCTCGGAGAGCCACACGCGGTAAGGATCGGCCGCTTCACCCGGCAACGCGCGCCAGGGCAGGCGTCGGCGGTGGCGGTCGTACCAATCGAGCAGGCGGCCGACGAGCGCGGCCCGCTTTTGCGGCGACAGCTCGCGGGCGCTATGGTGCTTTGAGGATTTCGAGACGGACATGTCAGCAAGCAGCGACAACGGCGAATCGAACAAGCGCTCCGGACGACGCGGGCCGAAGCAGCTCGCCGACGACGCGACCGGTTTGCTTAAGCATCATCTGTCGGCGCGCGGATTCGCGCAGGTCGAGATCGTGACGCGGTGGGCCGAAATTGCGGGCGCGAAGCTGGCGGAGCATTGCTTTCCCTACCGTCTGTCATCGGGCGGCGCCACTGGAGCCACGCTCACGCTTGTGGCCGACGACCGCGCGGCGCTGGAACTGCAGCATCAGGCGCCTAAACTGATCGACAAGATCAACACATATTTCGGCAAGGCGGCGGTCAGCAAAATCAAGGTGGTAGCCGGGGATATTCCGAGGCCGCGTTCGAATCGCGCGGCAAAACGTCCCCTGTCGGCGGAGGAGGAAGCCACCCTGACGGAGCGTCTCGCAGCCGTGGAAGACCCGGATTTACGGGCCGCACTGGCGCGACTCGGGCGCCACGCCCTGGCCGAAAGCCGTAAACCAGTTGTTTACAAGCGTTGAGGTGGCGGACGGCTCCGCCCTATAGTTCGGTTCCATGATGGATGCTTCGCGGGGGCCTTAAGTGAATCTCGATCGCAATACGATGATTGCCGGCGGCGTTGCGGCGGCTGTCCTTTTGGGCGGCCTCGGCTATTGGACGTTTGGTACCGGTACCGGCGCCAAGGAAGAAGAGATCACGCAGGTTGCGCCCGACTGTAAGGCGATCGAAACGTTTGAGGTTGCCGACACCGACTACACGCTGGGCAAGGCGGATGCTCCGATCACGTTTATCGAGTACGCCTCGATGACGTGTCCGCATTGCGCGCAGTTCAGCACCGACGTGCTGCCGAAGCTGAAGGAGCAATACGTCGACAAGGGCTACGTGCGTTATGTGTTCCGCGAGTTTCCGCTGGACCGCGTTGCGCTGACGGCGTCGGTGGTCGGCCGGTGCCTGCAGAAGGATGCCTACATCCCCTATGTCGAGTTGATGTACAGCGAATTGATGACGTGGGTGCGATCGGAAGATCCGCGCAATGCGCTGAAAGAAATGGCGCGCCGGGCCGGCATGTCGGGCGACGAATTCGAAAAGTGCCTATCGACGGACGCAGACGCCAAGCGCGTCCTTGCCGTGCAGCAGAAAGCTATGAAGGATTACTGCGTCGGCGGAACGCCGACATTCTTGGTGAACGGCAAGGTCATCGCGAGCGGCGAAATCTTGTGGTCGACACTCGACGAGAAGCTGCGCGAAGCAGCGAAAGAAAAAGGTGTGACGATTCCTGCCGCAGCGACGGACGCAGCGGCACCAGCCGAAGGTGCGCCAACAGCACCGGCTGAGGGTACGGCGGCTCCGGCTGCCGATGGTGCGGCATCAACGCCTTCTGACGGCGCGGCAACGCCGGCCGGACCCGCGACGGCGCCCCCAGCGCCATAGCGACGTTCGTCCGCGGCTTCCCCCGGCCCATTCACTGTTAGGAATACCCCCGTGAAGTTCTCAAGACTTCGTCTGACCGGATTCAAATCATTCGTCGAAACCACCGAGTTGCCGATCGAGCAGGGCTTGACCGGCGTCGTCGGACCGAACGGCTGCGGCAAGTCGAACTTGCTTGAAGCGTTGCGCTGGGTGATGGGCGAAAACTCCGCCAAGTCGATGCGCGGCTCGGGCATGGACGACGTCATTTTCGCCGGCACGAACAACAGGCCGAGCCGCAACACGGCGGAAGTATCGCTGGTCATCGACAACATGACTCGCTCGGCGCCGGTTGCCTACAACGACGGCGAGGCGATCGAAATCAGCCGGCGGATCGAGCGCGAGATGGGCTCGATCTACAAGATCAACGGACGCGACGTGCGTGCGCGCGACGTGCAACTGTTCTTCGCCGACGTGTCATCGGGTGCGCACTCGCCGGCCCTCGTCAAGCAGGGCCAGATCGGGCAACTGATCAACGCGAAACCGATCGCACGGCGGGCGATTTTGGAAGAAGCAGCCGGCATCTCAGGATTGCATGCGCGCCGGCACGAGGCGGAGTTGAAGCTGAATGCGGCGACGACGAATCTTTCGCGAGTCGCCGACGTTATTCAGGAGATCGAGACGCAGCTTGCGAACCTAAAGCGCCAAGCGCGGCAGGCGTCGCGCTATCGCAATCTGTCCGGGCACATTCAGCGGGCGGAAGCGCTGGCGCTCTATGTGCGTTGGCAGATGGCCTCGACGGCGACTGCCGCAGCCGAAGAAGAACTCGGCCGGGTGCGCGGCCAAGTCGAAGAGATGACGCTGAAAGCGGCGCAGGCGTCGAATGCGGTGCTGGAAGCGGACGAGAAGTTGCCGCCGCTGCGTACGGCGGCTGCCGAACGTGGCGCGGCGTTGCAGCGGCTGACTGCCGAGCGCATGGCGCTCGACGGTGAAGAGACGCGCGCGAAGGAAGCTGCAGCGCGGCTTACGGCGCGAGTTGCGCAAATCGTGGACGACCAGGGCCGCGAGGCGGTACGCGTCGATGACGCAAAGACGATGACGGCCAAGCTGGCGCAAGAGCGGACGCAACTCGATGCGGCGGCCGCCGGCGAAGGTGAAGCGACGGCGCAAGCGGCGGAAGCTCTGCGGCAGGCCGAAGAGGCGATGCGCGAGGCCGAGCGCGCGAGCGACAAAGCGACAGCCGAGCTAGCGGAAGCGAAGGCCAAGCGCGCGGCCTTGGAGCGGCGTGCGGAGGACGGGCGCCGCTCGGCGGCGCGGTTGCGCGGCGAGCTTGAGAACATTACGGCCGAGATCGAACGTCTGGGTCGCGAGGCGGCGACGGCACCGCTCGTCGAAGAAGCGGCGCTGCGCGTGACTGCAGCCGTGACCGCTGCGGAGTCGTCGAAGTCGACGCATGCGCATTCGGAAGATGCTCTTCGGGCCTCGCGCGACGTGGAGAGTGAAAAGAAGCAAGCGGTTGAAACGGCTGAGCGCGATCTAGACCGCCTGAAGGCGGAAGCGCGCGCTTTGACCGACATGCTTTCGGAGCTCGTCAGCGAAGGTTTCACGCCGGTCATCGACCTCGTGCACGTTACGCCGGGGTTCGAGGGCGCGCTGGGCGCGGCGCTCGGGGACGATCTGAACGTGCCGCTGGATCAGAAGGCACCCATTCACTGGCGCTCGCTGGGTGCGCCACGCACGATGCCGGCACTGCCGCCTGGCGTGCAGGCCCTCGCTCATCTCGTGCAAGCGCCGGAAGCGTTGGCGCGGCGTCTGTCGCAAATCGGCGTCGTCGAGCGCGATCAAGGTGCGGAGCTGCAGTCGCAGCTACAGCCGGGACAATGTCTCGTTAGCCGCGAAGGCGACCTTTGGCGCTGGGACGGGTTTACGGCGACCGCGGAAGCGCCGACACCGGCAGCGGTTCGCTTGCGGCAACGCAATCGATTGGCCGATCTTGAAGGCACGATCGCCTCGGCGGTCGAGCATGCGCGCGGGCTTCGCGTCGCGTACGAGGACGCACGCGCGGCGCGCGAGGCGGCCGAAACCGCCGAGCGCACGGTGCGCAACGGCTGGCGGCAGGCGGAGACGGAAGCGGCCGCCGCCCGTGCGGCGCTGGCCGAGGCCGAAAAGAGCCACGCCCAAACGGCGGCGCGGACACAGTCGTTGAACGAGCGGCATCAGAGCCTAACGGTGGATGAGCGCGAAGCTCATGACACAGCCGAACAGATTGCTGCGGAACTTCTGGCGTTGGCGCCGCTTGCCGACTTCGAAACGCGGCTTGGCACGGTGCGTGAAGAGCTCAACGAGACGCGTAGCGGGTTTTCGATTGCGAAGGCGCGGCACGACGGCGTCGAACGCGAGATGCGCGCACGCCAGCAGCGGCTTCAGGCGATTGCGACCGATCTTGAAGCTTGGGAGCAGCGCATTGCGGCGGCGAGCGGACAGATCGATGCGCTTAAGGCGCGGGAGACGGAAGCGCGCAACGAGTTGGCCGCGCTTGAGCACATTCCGGCACAGATTGCCGAGAAGCGTACGAAGCTGTTTGAGCTTCTGAGCGAGGCCGAAACGGCGCGCAAGGAAGCAACCGATGCGCTCGCCGCTTCGGAGAGCGGGTTGAAGGCGGCACAGTCGGCGGCGCGGATGGCCGACCACGCGCTGTCCCATGCGCGCGAAGAGCGTGCGCGCTGCGAGGCGATTTTGACCGCGCAGCAAGAGCGGCTGGCAGAATCGGTGACACGCGCCCGCGACACGCTCGACTGCGCGCCGGAAGAGTTGGCGGCGAAGGCCGAACATGCGCCGGGCGATGCCATGCCCGCGCTCGACGCGGCGGAGCAGCGGGTTGAGAAGTTGAAGCGCGAGCGCGAGCAACTCGGCGGCGTCAATCTGCGCGCCGACGAAGAGGCGGAGGAGTGTGAGACACGCCTCACCACGCTGACGACCGAGAAGAACGATCTCGAGGAGGCGATCAATCGCCTGCGTCAAGGGATAGGTTCGCTGAACAAAGAGGGTCGCGAGCGGCTGCTCGAAGCGTTCGACCGGGTGAACGCGAACTTCCAGAAGCTGTTCACGTCGCTGTTCGGCGGCGGCGAGGCGCGACTGACATTGACCGAGTCGGACGATCCGCTCGAAGCAGGTCTTGAGATTTTGGCGCGCCCGCCGGGCAAGAAGCTGCAGACGATGTCGCTGCTCTCGGGTGGCGAGCAAGCGCTGACCGCCATGGCGATGATCTTCGCGGTATTCCTCTGCAATCCGGCGCCGGTTTGCGTGCTGGACGAGGTCGACGCACCTCTCGACGACGCCAACGTGGAGCGCTTCTGCAACCTGCTCGACGAGATGACGCGGATGACGGAGACGCGGTTCCTGGTGATTACCCACCACGCGCTGACCATGTCGCGCATGGACCGGCTCGTCGGCGTGACCATGCAGGAACGGGGCGTCAGTCAGCTGGTGGCGGTGGATTTGGCGGGGGCCGAGCGGGTGCTTTCGGCGTCGGCTGCGGAGTAAGATTCGCCGCCCGTTTGTGCTGCGACGTTGCGTCTGGGTGATGAGCCCCCTTCACCGCCGGGAGTGAGGCAGAAATCCTCGCTTTTTTGACTGTTTGCACCGCAGCAACTTGCTTGACGCTCGGCCCACGCACTCATATGTTCCGCGCGGATTTCGGAGGGGGTTTTGTGCGGCCCCAAGGGCCTTTGGCGACCACCCAATCAGGTCCAGATGACGATCCCGACCAGAAGCGTCTCGACGAACTGGGCCGGAAGATCGAGGCCGTACGCGAGCAACAGCCGAAGGCCGAGCCTGCCTCATCCGGTCGTCTCAACGTCGTTTACCGGCTTTCCACCGAGTTCGTCGCCGCGGTCTTTGTCGGCCTGGCGCTCGGCTGGGGGTTTGACGCGCTGACCGGGTGGAAGCCCATCGGGATCGTCGTTTTCTCGATGCTGGGCATTGGGGCGGCTTTCTACAACGTGTTTCGCGCCGCTCGGCAACTTTCCGCCGAACAAGACAAGAAGGATTAGCGCATGGCCGCCGGCCACAGCCCGATGGAACAGTTCGCGATCAAGCCGTTGATCCCGATCGAGATCGCCGGGTACGACCTTTCCTTCACGAATTCGAGCCTGTGGATGCTGCTCGCCGTTGCAGCGGGATGTGCGCTGCTGACGCTGGGCGTCAAGCGCGATGGCATCGTGCCGGGTCGCACGCAGTCGATCGTCGAGCTGATGTACGACTTCATCGAGCGTCAGACCGTCGGCAACGTCATGGGCGAATCGGGGAAAAAGTTCTTCCCGTTCATCTTCTCGCTCTTCATCTTCATCTTCTTCACGAATTTCCTGGGGCTGATCCCCTACTCGTTCACGGTCACGAGCCACATCATCGTCACGTTCGCGATGGCGTTGATGGTGTTCGCGACGGTGCTCGTGGTCGGCTTCTGGACACACGGACTGCACTTCTTCAGCCTGTTCGTGCCGTCGGGCGCACCGGCGTGGATCATGCCGCTGCTCGTGCCGATCGAGATCATCTCGTTCCTGTCGCGGCCGATCAGCCTCTCCGTCCGTCTTGCAGCGAACATGCTGGCCGGTCACACGATGCTGAAAGTGTTCGCGGGCTTTGTGGTCACCATGCTTGGCGCAGGCGGCATTCTTTCGGTGCTCTCGATCGCGCCGCTGATTGCGGGCGTTTTGGTGACCGCACTTGAGGTTTTGGTTGCGGCCATTCAGGCCTGGGTGTTCGCGCTTTTGACCTGCATCTATCTGAACGAGGCCGTGCACTTGCACGAGCATTGAGTTTTACGTTTCA
>CAYXQB010000062.1:0-13046 GCA_964466435.1 uncultured Flavobacteriaceae bacterium
TTGCCGGGCCACGAGGTGGGCAGCGCCCTGGCGAATTTGCGCCGCGCCGAATTCATCCTGGAGCAATCGCTGTTTCCGGTCGCCGAGTACTCGTTCAAGCATCCGCTGACACAGGAAGTAACGCTCGGGACGATGGTGAAAGAGCGGCGGCGCCAGCTTCACGCATCCGTTGCGCGAACGATCGAGAGCCAAGACGCAAGCCGCCTTGACGAGAGGGCCGCCCTGCTAGCCCACCATTGGGAAGGCGCCGGCAAGGTCATCGATGCCGCGCGCTGGCATAGGCGCGCCGCCGAATGGGTTGGCCTGACCAACTTGTCCGCCGCGTCGTGGCATTGGGGCCGTTTGCGCTCGCTGCTCAAAGGGCACCCGATCGACCGCGACACCGCCGAACTCGGCATGGTCGCATGTCAGCATCTTTTGAATCTGAGCTGGCGCTTTCCCGTCCCCGCAGACGAGATCAAGGCGCTCGGCGAGGAAGGCATGGCATTTGCTCGCGCCACCGGCAGCCGGACCGCGGAGCTGAAAGTCGCGCTGGTCTACAGCCGCGCCCGCGCCACGATCGGCGATCTCGCCGGATACGCAAAACTCGCCGCCGAAGCGCGCAACGCGGCGATGGCAATCGACGACCCGACGCTGCAGGCAAACGCCAATCTCTACTTGGTCGACGCGCTGGTTTACACGGCCCGCTTTCCCGAAGCGTTGGCCCTCGCCGACGCATCCATCGCAGTCGCGCCCGAGACGATTCCGCCGACCGAGTGGATCATGGGTTTCAACCCGTACGGTGCTCTCAAATTCTGGCGCGCCGCCTGCTTGGCGCTCATGGGCCGCCTTCCTGAGAGCATTCGCGAGTACGAAGAATGCCGCGAGCTTGCGACCAAGGACGGCACGCCCGAAGCGGCGGCTTACCTCGCATCGTGGGCCGCTCTTGCTCACCTCTCGATCGGCGACTTGCCCAGCCTTATCACCTGCGCCGAAGAAGTCGACAAAGCCTGCACGGCCCTCGGCGATCCGCCGACGATTGTGGCCCACCGCCAACTGTGCCGGACCTACGTCCATCTCGCATCGGGCCACGGCGCAGAGGCAATCAGAACTGCAGCGGCCGCGCTCGAGATTCACAAGGTCGGCGAACAGCAACATGCGGGACTGTCCGCGATGCTACTGGCGACCGCACACCTTCTTGCGGGCGACCCGGCAGCAGCAGCCGAAACCGCACAGCAGGCGATCGAATTCAGCCGGATGGCGCTGCGCGTCAATCTTGAGGCACAGGCACTGTGCACGCTCGCGCGCGCGCTGCTCATGCGCGACGGCGCCGCCGGATTCGCCCCGGCACAGGAAGCCCTCGATCGCGCGGAAGAGATTATCGAACGCATCGGCGCCAAGACACTGAAGCCGAACCTACTAGAGTGCCGGGCCGACCACGCAGGCGCCATGCAGAACGCTGCGCTGCGCTCGGACCTCCTGAAACAAGCAGCCGCCCTGTACGACGAGATCGGCGGCCCGCTTCAGGCGGCAAGGCTCCGCCAAACACTCGCTGCCTAGTTATGGGAGACAGTGGACGACTGACCGCCTAAGGGTCAGCCGCTCGATCCGGCGCGCGGCTCACGTCGCTAAGCAGATCCCTCAACGTCTCGGCTGACACGGTGTACCGCTGCTCCAACCAAGTCTTCAAAAAAGGTTTGCGGTCGAACGCGTTCCACAGCATGGCGCGCTTCAGCCCATCCGCATCGCTGACGCCGTGCTTTGCCTCCAACGTCGCACGCAACGCAGGCTCGGCGAGCACCTTGTCGTACGCCGTCCACTGACCGCCGAGCTCGCGCGCCTCGCGTGATGCCCGCGCGCGATAAAGCGCATTCAAAAACGGATGCCCCGCCGCCGCATCGACCTTCACCGCATCGCCGGCGCGGTTTTTGAAATAGACGCTAAGCGCCCGCCCACGCGTCGCCTCGTCCTGTGCAAGATCGTAGAGATCGCCTTCGACAGCGGTCGAAACGACGTTCTTTTTCACCTTCTCCGGCAGATCGAAGATCGCGGGAAGCGCCAGATCGTAACGCACGAACACGACGGCAAAAAAAACGCCCGTCGCAAGGCCGGTCAGAAACTTGAGCATGGGCCTCCCCTGCTGCAGCACCGCATGAGTCGCACCCTACCACGCGGCCTCACCCCTTCTGCTTCCGCGCATGGTTTTCCTTGGCAAACCGTGCTGTGGCCAATAAACGACACAGCTGGAAAAGGCTTCCCGAACGACTCGCCATTTTGATGTCTCAAGCTGTAAAGTTCGCCCACAGAGATAGAAAGAGGTCACAATGAACACCGCCGTGAAGACTTTGGCGTGCGCAGCACTGATTGGTTTGGGAGGCTGCGCGACTGTCGTTAAGGGGACAACGCAAGACATCCTCGTTGAAACGGACCCGACGGGTGCCAGCTGCACCGTGTCGAACAGCAATGGTGTTCAGGTCGCCGTTCTCAATCAGACACCGGGCGCCGTGCAGGTCAGCCGGTCGAAGCACGCACTGACGTTCTCTTGTACGAAGACACCACAGTTTACCTCACCGTCGATCCAAGTCGTGCAATCGGATTTTAACGGCATGACCTTCGGCAACATCCTGGTTGGCGGCCTTATTGGCGCCGCCGTTGATGCCTCCACCGGCGCAAACAACAACTATCCGGAGAAGGTGTTCATCAATTTGTCAGCTGGCGCACCGGCTGAACCCCTGCCCGCGCAACCCGCGGCCACGATGGCTCCAACGGGAACAACCACAATGCAACCGGTGCCCGACGAAGAACCAAGCAAGAAGCCGAAGACGCCCTAACGCGGGCAGACTCAACGCATACCAAGTGCTCTTAGCCCGCGGGACATCCGCGGGCTTCTTTATTCGGTAGGTCGCGGCATCTGCGTTTCGAGCGCTACCTCTTCCGCCCCCTCATACGGGGACCCAAACGGCCCTTGACAAATTATTGTATTACGATAATTTCTTTCTGCAGAACATGACGGAGAGAAGGAAATGACGACGGCAGGATTGGCGGAACAGAGGTCTGCACGGTCGGCAGGCATGATGGTGCGGTTCGCAATCCCGTTGCTGTTTGCGGCGATCGTTCTCCCCCTGATCGGGCGCGTCTATCTCGCGGTCTTTGAGCCGGCAGCAGCGGACGGACCGGCGAGCTGGACGAACGCCGCCGTTCACATTGTAGAGGCTTTGCCGGCGCTTATTCTCTCGCTGACGATGTTCGGCATCTCCACCGTGCTCGCGGAATACGAGCGCGGACAGTTCTTGTCGCTCAGGGCCAGTTCCGCCCTAAAGCGCGTCGGCCAAGGCGCGCTGGTCGCGTTGCTGCTCAATGCAGTGGCAGTACCGGTTGGTGTCGCGGCCTTGCGCGGCACGCCGCTTTGGACCGCGCTGAATCCCGACGTGTTCGATCTTTGCGTCCTGATGTTCGCAGCCGGCATGCTGACCGTCGGCGGCGTGCTGGAGGCCGCCGCGCGCGATCTTCAACACGAGCACGATCAAATCATTTGATGCGGATCGTCGTCACTCTCGACGTGATGCTCGCACGGCGCAAGATGAAGGCGAAAGATCTCGCCCAGCGCATCGGCATCACGGAAGCGAACTTGTCGCTCCTGCGGACGGGCAAGGTGAAGGGCATGCGCTTCGAGACGCTCGCCAAAATCTGCGAAGTCCTAGCGTGCAAGCCCGGCGACATCTTCGACGTGACGGCCGACGACGAGACGCGCAGCGCGCCCGACAGCCGCACGCACGACGTCTGACCGCGCACCGCGCTCACCCCTTGTCCCGCAACAGCCGCCCCTTCTCGCGCTCCCAGTCGCGCTTCTTCTCCGTGTCGCGCTTGTCGTGCAGCTTCTTGCCCTTCGCCAGCCCCAACTCCACCTTCGCGCGGCCCTTCGCGTTGAAGATGATCTTGAGCGGCACCAGCGTCATCCCCTCGCGCTCAACGGCTTGGCTCAACTTCGCGATCTGGTTCTTCCGCAGCAGCAGCTTCCGCACGCGGCGCGGCTCGTGATTGAAGCGGTTCCCCTCGGTATATTCGGGGATGTACGAGTTCACGAGGAAAATCTCCCCGTCCTTCGGATGTGCGTAGGACTCGCCGATCGTGGCCTTGCCGCCCCGCAGCGACTTGACCTCCGTGCCGGTCAACATGATGCCGGCCTCCACCACATCTTCGATGAAGTAGTTGTGCCGCGCCTTGCGGTTGTCCGCCGCGATCTTGACCGCGGCGTCCTTATCTTTTTTCGCAGCCATAGGGTCCGATCAGTTCAGCAAGCCAACTTTCGTCATCGCCGCCCGCACTTTTGCCTTCGAAGTCTCCGAAAGCGGCGCCAGCGGCAGGCGCACGGTGTCCTCGCATTTGCCGAGCAAACTCCCCGCGTACTTCACCGGCGACGGCGACGTCTCGCAGAACAGCGTATCGTGCAAAGGCATCAAGCGCTCGTGCAATTCGCGCGCCGCCGCATAGTCGCCCTTCGCGCACGCGACCTGGAACTGCGCGCACAAGCGCGGCGCCACATTCGCCGTCACCGAGATGCAGCCCACCCCGCCATGCGCGTTGAAGCCGAGCGCGGTGCCGTCCTCACCCGATATCTGCAAGAATTTCGGTCCGCAAAGAGCGCGCTGTTGCGTCGCCCGCGCGACATCCGCCGTCGCATCCTTCACGCCCACGATATTCGCAATCTTGGCGAGCCGCCCCATTGTGTCCGGCGCGATGTCCGATGACGTTCGCTTTGGCACGTTGTAGAGCAGAACCGGCAACCGGGTGGCCTTCGCGATCGCTTCGAAGTGCAAGTACATCCCATCCTGCGTGGGCCGATTGTAGTAGGGAGCAACGATCAGCGCCGCATCCGCACCCAACTTCTGGGCGAGTTGGGTCATCTCGATCGCGTGCGCGGTTGAGTTAGAGCCGGTACCTGCAATCACCGGCACCCTACCCTTCGCGATCTTCACCGCGGCACCTACAACCGCTGCGAACTCGTCTTCCGACAAAGTTGGGGATTCCCCGGTCGTGCCGCACGGCACAAGCCCGTGGCTGCCCTCGCCGATCTGCCATTCGACGAAAGCTTCGAACGCCTTGATATCCACCTTGCCGTCTCGAAATGGCGTAATCAGGGCGGGAATTGAGCCGTGCAAGCGGGTGAGGTCGAGCGTCATGGGTGTCCAATTAAGTGCCGGTTAGTGACGAAAATTAGACCCGTGGGACGGGCGGAACAAGCCAAGTTAACCGGATCGTTTGCGCGCCCATGTGATATTCGCGGGCTTGGCCGCGTCGACCCGGACCGGTTAAGGTGCGTTAACGTCTTGCTGCTTCTTCGGAAAGTGCGCTCGTGACGATGTTCAGTTTGAGTACGCGCCTCGCCGGCGCCGCGATCCTTTTGTTTGCGTGGACGTCGACGCCCGCCACGGGGCAAATGGCGCCGATCGGCGACGATGAAGCCTCGCGCCGCGTGCGCGCGCACGCGCAGACGCTCTCCGCCAGCGACCTGTCGATGCTTGAGCGCGCGTTCGACTACGCCGACCGCAAGCAGTGGGATGCCGCGCGCCAAGTCGCCGCGCAAATCTCGAACCTCGCCGCGCGCGACGTCGTGCTTTGGCGCGCGTTCACCGCAAAAGACAACGGTGCCGCCTTCAGCGACCTCGACCGTTTCCTCGCCGGCCACCGCGACTGGCCGAACCAGCGCGGCCTGCAAGCCCGCGCCGAAGAGGCGATGCCGGCCGACTCCATGCAGCCCGACCAGGTCATCGCCTGGTTCCAAGGCCGCGATCCGGTCTCGGGCGAAGGCATGGTCAAACTCGGCGACGCCTATCTGCGCCGCAGCCAAGAGGCCAACGGTAAAAGCTGGATCAAGAAGGGCTGGGTCAACGGCAACTTCTCGCTTGAGCGCATGTCCGCGATCGCGGCGCGCCACGGATCGCTGCTCAATAGCGACGATCACAAATCGCGCGCGTCGCGGCTCGTGTGGGCGGGCGAGTACGGACAAGCCAACGCGATGACGAACTGGGTTGGCGCCGACGTCAGCGCCCTCATCTCCGCCCGCATCAAGCTGCGCCAAGCCGCGCGCGACGCCGATGGCGCCTACAATCGCGTCCCTTCGAGCCTGAAAGGCGATCCGGGCCTGTTGTTCGACCGCGCGCGCTGGCTGAGGAAGCGCGACCGCGACGACGAAGCAAGGCCATTGCTGATCACCGCCTCCGTCAACCTCAACGAACCGCCGCCGGTGGTCGAGGAGTGGTGGACCGAACGCAACTATCAAACCCGCGAAGCTCTCGACGCCGGCAACGTGCAGCAGGCCTATCAGCTCGCAGCCGGCCACGACATGCGCAAGGATGCAGGCGTGCCCTATGCGGAAGCCGAGTTTCTCGCCGGCTGGATCTCGCTGCAATATCTGCGCAAACCCGACCCGGCTTACGATCACTTCCTGCGCCTGCGCGAAGGCGTGACAGCGCCGATCAGCGTCGCCCGCGCCCACTACTGGGCCGGCCGCGCCGCAGACAAAGCCGGCCGCACCGCTGAATCGCAGCGCCAATACGCACTCGCCGCGAATTTCCCGATGACCTACTACGGTCAGCTCGCCGCGTCCGTCGTGAACCCGCGCGCAAACCTCGACCTGCCGCTCGCCCGCTCGACGTCGACGTCCACCAAGCAAGCGTTCATGGACGCAAGCATGATGCAGGCGATGCAGGCTCTCGCCGATGTTGGTGCCGAAGGCTTGCTGCGCACGTTCGCACTCGCCGCCGCCGAGACCTACACCGACCGTGACCAGTTCGTACTGCTGACAAACTTCCTGCGCAGCCTGAACCAACCGGCGCTCGCTTTGCGCGTCGCCAAGCGCGGCCTGCAGAAGAACGTCGCCGTCTACGACATCGCTTACCCGACGATGTCCGTGCCCGCCTATCGCGGCAACGGTACCCCGCCGGAGACGGCGCT
The DNA here is from genome assembly GCA_964466435.1 of uncultured Flavobacteriaceae bacterium. Lineage (GTDB taxonomy): Bacteria > Pseudomonadota > Alphaproteobacteria > Micropepsales > Micropepsaceae > SZUA-430. The sequence goes on from CAYXQB010000062.1 coordinate 6,934, forward strand.
CGTTCTCGGCCTGACCCGCCAGGAAAGCGAATTCGATGCCGAAGCGATGTCCAGCGTTGGCGCCCGCGGTCTGATGCAGCTGATGCCTGCGACCGCCAAGCTTACAGCCCGCCGTCACGGCGTCAGCTACGGCGACAAGAGCGACCTGCTCACCCCATCGGTCAACATGCAGCTCGGCATGGCGCACGTGTCCGACCTTCTGAGCGATCTCGGCGGCTCCTACGTACTCGCGATCGCCAGCTACAACGCCGGCCAAGGCCGCATCAATCAGTGGGTCTCGACCTACGGCGACCCGCGGTCCACGAACGCGGACATGATCGACTGGATCGAGCGCATCCCGTTCAGCGAGACGCGCAACTACGTGCAGCGCGTTCTGGAGAACACGCAGATCTACCGCAACGTGCTCGCCGGCCGCGACGTGCCGCTGATGATCGCCACCGACCTCAAACGCGGCGCCTATACGGCCGTCGCAGCCGCAACACCGCAATTCTCCTCCTCGCCCGCACCTGCCGCAACGCCTGCAGCTGACGCCGCGGTCCCTGCGGTTAGCCCGGTCCAAGTGCCGGCAGCCACCGACCCTGCCGGTCCGCAAGTCGCCGCGATCGTCTCCTCCAAGCCCGTTTACGACGACGAGGAAGACGCCACGCCGGTCAAGAAATCGACGAAGAAAGCGACTTCCAAAAAGAAGAAGCGCTCGTCCGCAACGGCCTCCAACGCGAAGAAGTGCAAGTCCGGCTCGACCTCGAAAAGGTGCCGCACCAGCTGAGGCCGCTTCGAACCTACCCTTGCCCTCCGCGCAATCCATGCGCGCAGGCGCGCGATGCAAAATCGAATCCGTTAGAAGCGTTTGCACGGCCGATTTCCGCGGTTCCATCCGTTTGGAATCCGTTAGATATCCGTTTGCGATCCGTATGGCGCTAAGTACTGCCACCGCAGAAATCCTCACATCCTCGCAAAACCCGCGCACGAAACGCCGGCGGCTGAAACAGCCGTGCAGCGCGCACTGTTGCGATCGCTCGATCGCAACATCACTATAACTTATTTACGCGAAATTTCTATGGGAGCAGCCCGACGCCAAAACGCCGCGGACAAAGAGTCCTTAGCGCCAGCGCCACGTTCGTCACGCCCGCGCTCTCAGGCCCCCGCCAACACCGCCGAAACGCGGTCCAAATAAGCCGCAACGGCGGACGCCTCAGGCTTGTCGGTTCCAAACAGCGGCTCGTAAGCAAACGTGCAATCCGGCCCGCAATTCTGCGAAACGAGCTGTTTGAAAAACAACTGCACCGGATCACTCGTGCGTGCGTAGAACGCCTGCGCCTGCCCGAAGGTACACACCGCGCCCACCCTTCTCAGCTTCAGCAGCCCGATCGGCACCCCATCGTCGCGAAACGCGAACGTCGTACCCGGAGTCCAAACGCGGTCGAAATAGCCTTTAAGGATCGCAGGCATCCCGTACATCCACACGGGAAAGACGAATGTCGCGGTCGCCGCATCGGCAAGCTGGCGCTGATACTTCGCGACAAGCGGATCAGCCGTCGGCTGGCCGTAGGTCGCCAGCTCGCTTCGTCGCAACACCGGCGAGAACCCGTCACCGTAGAGATCGGCGACGATAACCGGCCCGCGTCCGCCGTCGACCAGACGTTTCAACGCCTGGCCGCAAAGACTGTCTTCACGGGGATGGGCGAAGACAACCAAATCCACGTCTAGTGCACCGTCGCTTCCGGATCGCGCCCAAGCATCATTTGCAGCCGCACAGCCGCGTCGCCATCCGCAAAGCAGCGGGCGAGCGCCTTTGGGCCAGCCTCGGCTGCAGCCTCTATGCCGCGTTCGGCTGCGACCTTGAGCAGGCGCTTCGTCTCGGCGACCGCGACCGGCGAGAGTGTCGTGAAGTGCTGCGCCAGTTGATGAACCGACGGTTCGAAGTCCTGCATGCCGGCAACGTTCGAAACGAGGCCCAGCATGAACGCGCGTTCCGCCGTCACCACGCCGCCGGTGAGCGCAAGCGCCGCGGCCGAGCCGTTGCCGCTGATTCGTTGTAACCGGCCGAGCGCGCCGCCACCGGCGTTCATGCCGACATTGATCCCAGGCAAGCCGAAGCGCGCATCGGCACGCGCGATCCTGACGTCCGTATGCAGCGCCAACTCGAATCCCGCGCCGAGGCACGCCCCCTTGATCGCCGCAATCACCGGTATCTCGAGCGCCGCCAACCGGTCGTAGATGCCGCGTGCGTTCTGTGCCACCTGCTCGACCTCAGCCGGCGTGAAGCCCGCGAGCTCCCCTATGTCCATCCCGACGGAAAACGCATCGTCGCCTGTGCTGGTCAGGATGATGGCGCGCAAATTCTTGCTCACCGCCGCCTCGTCGAGCGCCTGCGTCAATTCATGGCGCAGCGTGTCGTCGATGGCGTTGGTGGCCTCGGGCCGGTTGATCGTGAGCGTGAGCACCTGGCCATCGCGCTCCTTGATGAGCGAGGCGCCGCGCGTTTCTCCGGTAGAAGATTGGGTCATCGGGACAGACTAACCCGCCCGGGCACGCAAAAAAAGACGGGCTTCGGCCTGAGAGCCAAAGCCCGCATCGCGCACTCTTGTTGTTGTTATTAGTGCGCCGTTTCCTGCAGCCAAAGCCGCGCCAGGCGCTGCGCTTCGGCGATGTCGTTCGAAGTCATTTGCTGGGCCAGTTCCGCGCGCCACAGGCGAGCTTCGGCCACGCCCTTCATGGCGGCGAGGTTGAAGTACTTGTGCGCGCGAACGAGATCCAGTTCGACGCCCTGCCCCGTCGAGTAGCAAAGACCCAACTGATACAGCGCCTGCGGTTTGCCCGCTTTGGCGTCGCCTTCCATGTCCACGACGACATCAAAATCAATCACCGCCACCGCCGTCTCTCCCATAATTTGCACGAAATTTCGTTCGAAATCGTGCGTTGTTATGGGACAAGATTGAAGCTATCGCGCTGAACGGCGCGTTAATGCGCATGCAGATTTTTGCTTAAAATCGCGAGCGTTTTTTTGGTTAAACACGACGGCAACGCCGCGCGGAAACCCGCATAAAATATGGCGTTTGTGCGTTAAACAGAGAAACGGGGCCACCTTAACGGGAAGCGAGTGCCGAAAAATTCGCTCGGAAAAAGCAGGCGGTTCTTGCTCGCGAATAAAGATCGTCCGTACACATCGTATCGACTGAGCGGGGACCTGCCTGGGCGGCGTTGCGCAGTGGTCATGCGAGATCCCACCGCCTAAATCGCGCACCCTTGTCGCTAGCCTCCCCACGCAAGGGGAGGACGCGCCAAACAAAAACGGCGGCGCAAGGGACCCGCCAGGGGAAATCCGCTGCTGCCGCCGAGAGTTGAATTGGGAGCAAGCCCTCAAATTAAGCCCGGCTTGATCGCATGGGCCTTACGAGGAAATTCTGCTCACCCCTCCGTAACGGCCGTATCCGGCCGCTTGCTTGTCGCTTATTTCTTCTTCGTCTTCTTCGCGGCCTTCGGCTTCGCGGCGGCCTTCGTCGTCGGCTTCTTCGCCTTGCGCTTTGCTGTCATCGGCATGAGTAAATGCTCCTTACTTCAGGGGTCAGGAGAGCGCACCTCGCGCCCTCAAGCGCCTACATATTGGGCAAAATCGGTACGCGACGCAACTGCTGGTGCCGCCGCACACGAGGTGCGGAATGCTCGATCGCAAGGAAACACTGAAAAAATCAATACTTCCTGCAATCATCCGTACACGGATCTTACGCCGGAACGCGACCCGCGTGAAGATTTGTCCACAACCGATTCCGACGAATCACCCGCGAATCGCTCCGATGAGTCGGACGCCTACTGAGCGGGCTCGGGTGTCGGTGGCGAGCCGGCGCCCACCGGCTCTGCGACCGCAGGCGACTCGGACGTGGTGACGGTCTCGGCGGCCACAACTGCGGCACCGCTTGCAGCGGGTGCGGGAGCTTCATCCTTCTTGGTGCCGCCGCCCGCGCATTCCGGATCTTCCACGGCAAGCTTCTCGCGCCACTCCGCACCGTACTTCGACTGCGCCAGCGACACGACGTTGAGGCACCGCGTGGCCCGCACTGGACGACGCTCTTGCTGAGGCTTCGCGACCTCGACGGGCGCCGGCGCGAACAAGGGCTCGGGCGGCGGCACGTAGCGCGTCAGCCTCTGCCGCTCCCACTCGGCCTTCACCTCCTGATCGCAGGTCGTGTCGCGCGGATCGAGCCTGACCTTCCACTCTTCGCCATACGCCGTCTTGGCAAGCGCGATGAACTGCTCGCAGTGCGCGGGCGCGACAGCCTCAACCACGGTCGCGGGCCACCGCGTCACCACAGCGACGAAACGGTCGGCAATGAGGTAAAGCACAAACAGCGCCATGATCCCGGCCCCGGCCCACACGGCCTTCTTGGCAAGTTCCTCGCCGTGGTTCATCGGCAAAGGTACGGGCACGATCTTCGCAGGCGGCTCCGCCGGCAGCTTTGCGGGCGCAACCGCAGGCGTCGCGGGCTCGGGCTCGGGTTCCGGCGCCCCCGGCTTCAGCTTTTTCTTCGGTTTCGCGGCAGCAACAGTCGCGCCCGCCGCCACGCTGCTCGCGTTCGGCGCACGCCCGTCAGCCACCGATGGCGCCGCAGCCACCACCACGTATTTCCCCCACCCATTCCCCGAATGGGAGAACATAGCGCACGAGGGTCACATAAGCCGTGACGAGATTCACACAGCGAAACTGATTGCGTACGTGGCGCTCTCCTCAAGAAGGAATACAAGCAACGCGCACTCGCCTGAGAGGAGAATCGTAGCATCCCCCTTGCTGCGAACTAGAGCCCGAGTTTCTTCATCACGAGCTCATTCACCGCCTGCGGGTTCGCCTTGCCGCCGGTTTCCTTCATCACCTGGCCAACGAACCAACCCGCCATCGACGGCTTCGCCTTCGCCTGCTCGACCTTTTGCGGGTTTGCCGCGATGACCTTGTCGACGGCGGTCTCGATCGCACCCATGTCGGTGACCTGTTTCAGGCCCCGCTTCTCGACGATCGCGGCCGGATCGCCGCCTTCTGTCCACGCGATCTCGAAGACGTCCTTCGCGATCTTTCCCGAAATCGTGTTGTCGCTGATCATCGACACAATCGATCCCAACGCCGCAGCCGACACCGGGCTCTCGGCGATCGACTTGTCTTCCTTGTTCAGTCGGCCGAACAACTCGTTGATCACCCAGTTCGCGGCCAGTTTCGCATCGCGGCCCTTGGCGACCTGTTCGAAGAAATCCGCGCTCTCGCGCTCCGCGATCAAAACGCCCGCGTCATAGGGGCTGAGGCCAAAATCGCGCACGAAGCGTTCTTTCTTGTCGTCCGGCAACTCCGGCAGCGAGGCCTTGATCCGAGCCACGAACGCATCGTCGAACTCGAGCGGCAGCAGGTCCGGGTCCGGGAAGTAGCGATAATCGTGCGCTTCTTCCTTGGAGCGCATCGAGCGCGTCTCGCCCTTCTTGGAGTCGAAGAGGCGCGTCTCCTGCTTGATCGTGCCACCGCCCTCGATGATGTCGATCTGCCGCCGCGCCTCGTACTCGACCGCCGCCGCCACGAACCGCATCGAGTTCACGTTCTTGATCTCGCAGCGCGTGCCAAGCGGCCCACCGGGCTTGCGCACGGAAACGTTCACGTCCGCACGCATGGAGCCTTCGTCCATGTTGCCGTCGCAGGTGCCGAGATAGCGCACGATCGCACGCAGCTTCTTCAAGTAAGCCGCAGCCTCTTCCGACGACCGCAAATCGGGCTTTGACACGATCTCCATCAGTGCGACGCCGGCCCGGTTTAGATCGACGTATGACTGATCCGGATGCTGGTCGTGCAGCGACTTGCCCGCGTCCTGCTCCAAATGCAGTCGCTCGATCCCGACCGGGATCGACTTGCCGCCCGGCATGTCGACGATGACGACGCCCTCGCCCACGACCGGGTCCTTGTACTGCGAGATCTGATAGCCCGCCGGAAGATCGGGATAGAAATAGTTCTTCCGATCGAACGTTGACCGCTTGTTGATCTTGGCCTTAAGGCCAAGCCCCGTGCGCACCGCCTGCTCGACGCAATAGCGGTTGATCACCGGCAACATCCCCGGCATCGCCGCATCGACGAAGCTCACATGCGC
>CAYXQB010000063.1:0-247 GCA_964466435.1 uncultured Flavobacteriaceae bacterium
CCCGCGGTTTCGACGATCTTGATACCGCTTTCGATGATGGCGTGGCGGTACTCGGCGTAGGGCGGGGGCTTGAGCGCGGGCAAGATGGTCAGGTTCACGCCGAACGGTTTGTCCGTCATCTCGCGGCAGCGCTTGATCTCCTTGGTCAGTTCTTCCGGCGTCGGCTGGGTTAGCGCGGTGATGAAGCCGAGGGCGCCTGCGTTCGCGACGGCGGAGACGAGCTGGGCGCGGCCGACCCACTGCATGC
>CAYXQB010000063.1:257-12925 GCA_964466435.1 uncultured Flavobacteriaceae bacterium
TTTCGGTGAATCGCGTCTTGATCATTTGCGTAACCTCCAAAGGGGAATGTCTTGGAGCGCAGAGTGAAGCGCGGCGGCGCTTCTGACAAGCGTTCAGCGGCGGCGAGCTACGATCTCAAGCACAGTCGGTGTAACCATGCGCGCGGTGCCGCTACGTTCGGCTTGGTCGAGGAGGTCCAGGACCTTGGCGGCGTGATCGGGCGTGATGAGACTCTGCTCGACGAGTTTGCCGCGGTAGCCCCGGATGAATGCCGCGGGCCACTGCCAGACGTAGTTGGAGGGCGCAACGACATCGACGATCGGGGTCAGGGAAACGATCTCGAAGTCCGCGCGTTCGAGCAGTGTCGGCAGCGTCAGCGCGGCGTCCATCTGCGCGCCCGTCTTGTGAACGCTCTCGATGATGGCTGCAACGAAGCTGGCGAACACCGGCGAATGCGGTGCAAGTTGCCAACCGGCGTAGTTCAAATACTCGTGGAACACCGCAATGCCGCCCGGCCTTAGCGCTGCGGCGAGATTTTCGACAGCACGCTCAGGGTTTGTCAGCCATGAGAACACCCAGCGGCACCAGGATGCGTCCGCCACGTTATGGCCGAGCGACTGCTCTGTGATGTCGGCTTCGACTGTTTTGATGTTGTCGAGCGCACGCTCAGCGGCTGTGGCACGTAACGCTTCGAGGAAGCGCGCGGATCGTTCGACGGCGATCACCGACCCGGCCGGCCCGACAATCTCCGCAAGTTCGAGCGCGCCATAGCCGGGACCGCTGCCGAGATCGATCACCGTTTGACCCTGCGTGATGCCGGCTCGTCGCCAGGCGTCGAGCATACGCGGGCGCCAGACGCTGTGCTGAAGCCGTAGGCGGGCGATTTCGGCGTCATGCGTGCCCAGGATGTAGTCGCGATCCGTCATGACCGTTCCTCACGTTCGAGGACGGCTTACGGGGTTCCCGGTCCGCGTACCATCCGGAATCTGCTTTCGAACTTATGGGCCCTCGACCTTGACGCCCTTGGCGCGCAGCATCTCGATGACGCTGTCCTTGCCCACAAGATGACCAGCGCCGACGATCATGAGGTGCGTTTTGCCGTCGGCCATCATGCGTTCGATCTGCGGCAACCATTTGATGTGGCGGTCGTAGAAGACGGCTTTGTGTAAGGCGGGGTACTTCGCCATCTCGCCGTGGAGACCGCGATCGAGTGCCGCCGTGTCACCCCGCTTCCAGGCGTCAAGCAAGAGGTCGACGGCTTGTTGCGGCTTGCTGACGTCGCTGAGCGTCGCGATCAGGAGATCAACCTGCTGGTCTTCGGATAGGTCGGCGAAGATGCGGATCTGATCTTCGGACGTTTCGAGCGCGCCAAGTTCCTTGCCGGCTTCCTTGCCCCATTTCCAGAGTTGCATGTCGACGCCGGCCAGGTCGCCGGACATCGCGCCGGGGTCGATGGTCTTGCCGTCCTTCGAGTTTTGTTTGATGAGGTTCAACGAGGTCAGCGTTATCGCGGCGAGCCATGGGCGCATGCGCGCAAGGCCGGCCGGTGGCACGCCGAGAGATGCCGCCACCTCGTCGAGCCTTTTGCGGTGCTCGGGTGCGAGCATCTTGTGCAGGGTCTTGTCAGGGGGCAAGAAGCCGTATTGCGTGATCAGCGGCATCGTCGAGGCAGGGTTCGCCGCGTCGTCCATGTTGATTTCGAAGGCAAAACGTTGCGCTTGCTGCAACGCCGCTTCGAGTTCGGGGCGGCGCCATTGGAACCCCTTGGGCAGGATATGGATCGAGCCGAACAGGTAGACGTCCCCCGCGGGGCCGTCGATCTTCCAGATCGCGGGCGCCGCTGTGGTCTCGCGCGCGGTGACGGGCGCGAAGACGAAAAGCAGGGCAACAACGGCGGTTGCGCCAACTGAGGCGGCGCCGAGAACAAGTTTGCGGATCATCGATTTTCCCCCAAGTGGGACGGAGCATAGCGGATGTCGGCGTTGCGAATCCGTCGCAGGCCGGTGACAGCTGACGGACGATTTCGGGTTTGGCTGGCGGTCAGAATCCGCTAAAAGGCGCGCCTTCTTTGAGGCAGACCCCCATGGCCGAGGTTCAAGACATCGTCGACCGGACGCCGGCCGAAGCTGCGGCGCGGCGGCGTACGTTTGCGATCATCTCGCACCCGGACGCGGGTAAGACAACGCTGACGGAGCATTTGCTGCTCATGGGCGGGGCGATCCATCTGGCCGGCGAGGTGAAGGCCAAGCGCGACCGCCGGCGCGCACGCTCGGACTGGATGAAGATCGAGCAGGAGCGCGGGATCTCCGTCACGACGGCGGTGATGACGTTCGAGTATATGGGGCTTGTGTTCAACCTGCTTGACACGCCGGGCCACGAGGACTTTTCGGAAGACACCTACCGCACGCTGACCGCTGCCGATTCCGCGATCATGGTGATCGACGCGGCGAAGGGGATCGAGAGTCAGACGCGAAAGCTGTTCGAAGTGTGCCGGCTGCGCGACATTCCGATCATCACGTTCGTCAACAAGATGGACCGCGAGGCGCGCGATCCGTTCTCGCTGATCGACGAGATTTCGGATCAACTGCAGCTGCATGTGACGCCCGCGATGTGGCCTGTGGGGTCAGGGCTGAACTTCCGCGGCGCGATGCACTTCGAGAGCGAAAAGTTTTTGCAGTTCGGCAAGGGCGGCGAGGCGGTGGGGGCGAACCGTGTGGCCGAGGTGCTTTCCGCCGACGAGCACAAGCATCTGCACGATGAAATGGAGCTTGCACGCGGTGGGTATCCTGCGTTCGATCTCAAGCAATTTCGGGAAGGACATTTGACGCCGATCTACTTCGGTGCGGCGTTGAAAAACTTTGGCGTGAAGGAGCTGATCGAGGGGTTGGGCAAGGCGGCGCCGGCGCCGCGTGCGCAACCGGCGGCGGAACGTGCGGTGGAGCCGACCGAGGACAAGGTGACTGGCTTCGTCTTCAAAGTGCAGGCCAACATGGACGCGAACCATCGCGATCGTGTGGCGTTCATGCGCGTGTGTTCCGGGCACTTCAAGCGCGGGATGCGGCTGAAGCAGTCCGGCTCGGGCAAGATTATCGGCGTACACAATCCAATTCTGTTCTTCGCCCAGTCACGGCAGACAGTGGATGAAGCTTGGCCGGGCGACATTATCGGCATCCCGAACCACGGGGTGCTTCGCGTCGGCGATACCCTGACGGAAGGCGAGGATCTGACATTCACCGGTATCCCAAATTTTGCGCCGGAAATCTTGCGCCGCGTGCGGCTTGCCGACCCGCTCAAGGCCAAGCACTTACAGCGCGCGCTGGAGGCGTTGGCGGAAGAAGGTGTTACGCAGGTGTTCAAGCCGAAGATCGGCTCCCAGTGGTTTGTGGGCGTCGTGGGGCAATTGCAGCTCGACGTGCTCGCGAGCCGGATTGCGGCTGAGTACAATCTTGAGGTCGGGTTCGAACAGGGCCTGTATGAGACCGCGCGCTGGGTTGCCGCGGACGACGCGACGGAACTGAAGAAATTCTTGGACGCCCATCAGGGCAATCTCGCCGAAGACCGTGACGGTGCGCCGGTCTTTATGGCGAAGAGCGCGTGGGAGCTGCGCTACTCGGCTGAGAAGTGGCCGAAGATCAAGTTCACGGCGACGCGCGAGCGGCGGCACTAAGCGCCGCTCGCGTGCCGTTCGAATTAGAAGGCGAGGCGCGAGCCTCTCCATTCCTCAAGCGGGCCGGTGCGGTGACGTTGCACCAATTGACCGGATGTTCCGAAGTAGAGGCGCACGCCGAGCCCGAGACCCCATTCACTTGAGTCTGCGCCCGTGTCCGCGTCGAGGTCACCAAACATCAAGCTGCCATAGACGGACGTGTCACAATCGGCGAACAGATACTCCGCCTCACCGCGAAGGCTCCATTCGTCGAAACCTTCGCCACCGTCATCATCGAAGCTAGCGTAATTGAGGCCGAGCGAGAGGCCCAAATTGGGCTGCGCGTAGTATCTTCCCATCGCTCCTAGCGACCATTCGTCGACATCAAGGCCTGCTTCATCGATAGTGCCGTAGCCGACGCGGGCGCCCAATGTCATCGTTGGCGACAAGTAGAGCTCGCCTCGGCCTGCTATCCCGAAGCCGTCCGCGGAGAAGCCGAATATATCTACGGATTGGTAATAGAGTTCTCCTCCGAGGACGCCATCCGCTTGGTTGCGCCAGAACGCTGTGCCCCCGACCTTCCACGTATCGACAGTGGGGCTTGGGCCGGGACCGGTGTCGAAGCGGTCGGAATTGAAGCTGAAGTTTCCTTGGACATTCCAGTTGCCGTCAAGCTGCCATTGGACCGAGCCTTGGCCATGGAATGTGTTCCGGTCGACATTGAAGTCGTCGATGTCCGTGTAGTCATATCCGATGTCACCGAGGCCGGTCATTCGATGGGCCTTGCCATCAGCGAATGCAGGTGCGGCGAGAGCAACAAGGGCGGTGGTCGCCAGTAGAATCGTGCGTTTCATAGCGGGGACTCCGTACTTTCGTGGGGGGACGAATCTTCGGGAGATGAGAGGATGCACCGCGCTTTCGTTCGCGCAACGCTGCGGGCCGTAATTGCCGAATCGTAATGCGGCCGTGTTGCTCTGCGGGAGCACGTGACGCCTGTCGCCTGCAACTGCCACTTGGCTGTTGATCGGATTGGGCGTCTGCTTCGTATATCTCCTGTTGAGGAGCGAGCAGCATGAACGCGGTCGTTGTTACGGGTGTTTCCACGGGAATTGGGCGTGGCATCGCAGAGTCGCTGACGCGGCGAGGGTTTCGCGTGTTCGGCAGCGTGCGTAAAGAGAGCGACGGAGAGCGCGTGCGTTCAGCGCTTGGCGATGCGTTCACGCCTTTGCTGTTCGACGTGACCGACGAGGCGGGTGTGCGTGCCGGCGCGGAGCGCGTGCGCGCTCAGCTCAACGGGCAAACGCTGAAAGGGCTCGTGAACAACGCGGGGATCGCGACGCCGGGGCCGGTGTTGCATCAGCCGCTTGCCGACTATCGCAAGCAGATCGAAGTGAATCTGGTTGGCGCCTTTACGGTGACACAGGCGTTTACACCGTTGTTGGGTGCGGATCGTACGCTAAAGGGGCCACCGGGGCGGATCGTCAACATCACTTCGCTCGGCGGCAAGATCGGGTCGCCGTTTCTCGCCGGTTACTGTTCGGCGAAGCACGGGCTTGAAGGATTGTCGGAGAGCACCCGGCGTGAGTTGCTCATGTATGGCATCGATGTCGTCATCGTGGGGCCGGGGGCGGTGAAGACGCCGATTTGGGACAAGGCCGAGGCGATGGATGCGTCGACCTATGCGCGCACAGACTATGGGCCGGCCATGGGCAAGCTCTCGGAGTTCATGGCGCGTGGCGCACGCGACGGTTTGCCGGTCGAGCGGGTGGGCGAGTTGGTGCATCACGTGCTGACAACGCGGCGGCCGCGTGTGCGCTATGCGTTGGCGCCGAGCCTGCTCTTCGATTGGATCGTGCCGCGTCTGCTACCGCGCCGGATGATCGACCGGTACTTTGCGCAACGTTTGGGTTTGCTAAAGCGCTAGCTGACTTTGGCGGCGAGTTCGCCAGCGAGATCATCGTCTGTTGCGCCGATGACCAGGCGTAGCAGTTCGTCGGCGTGCTTCAGATAGGCCTGGACGCGGGCGTGCTTTTCGATATCCGGTGTGCGCAGTTCCGCTGCGGCGCATTCGGCGTAAGTGCTGAGGTAATTCGACACCGCGTCGAGCGCCTTGCGATGGGCGTTGTTGAGTGCGCCGTTACGGGCGGCGGGCGTTGTGTTCGTGAGCATGTACGTCCAGCGTAACGCTCGGTCGAGCTTCATCGGGTCGGGATCGTGCGTGAGATCTGGCTGACGCTGACGGCGCATGCTGAAGGCGCCTGCCTTTGCCAGCGGCAGCGCTGCCGCGACTTCCCGCGGGGCCTGGGCGAATAGTCCTTCCATCGTCTCGTAGGCCAGTTGCTTGGTGCGCGTTAGCGCTTGGCTCCACTGCGCACCATGGCGGCTGCGAATCTCTTCGGTCAGGCCGCGCGATAGCCGCTCGAAGCGGTGCAGTTTGTGGGCCAGCGCGTCGGGGTCAAGCAGGTCGATCTGCGTCGAGGCGATATCGACGGCCATGCACTCCATGTCGGCGAGAAGCAGGTCGCCGACCGCGTTCAGGTCGGTGCGGCCGCGGCGCCCGGTGCCGGTGAGGCGCAGCGCTTGCCAAGGCTGGTTAAGCCGCGCGAGCACGAGGAGGCCGAGATAGGGGATGAGATCGCGGTTCTTTTCGCTGGCGCGCGTACGCGCGGCGAGCACCTGACCGATGTGTTCGTCGGTCAGCGAACCGATGCGCTTTGGCAAGAGCTCGCGCAACGGCAGCAGCTCGTCGGCCGAGGCCAGAAGGAACGCGATCTCCTCGAAGTCGATCAGAACCTCTTCACCGCCCAGGCGGGCTGCAAGGTCGTAGCGGGCGTTGCGGTTTTCGTGGGCGAGGTTGAGCGCCGCGACCAAAGCCTTCAGGACTTCGCGGCGGAAGCGCTGCATCAGTTCGTCTTGGTGCCGTACGTTTTCCGCCAGAACCGCGTCGGAGATGTGCGCTTCCAGTTCATGGAGCTTCGTGGACATGCCGTCAGCTGCGAGCCAGCGCCAGAGTGCGCCGACGCTCGCGCGTGCAATGCGGCCAGGCTGCTTGTGGTCGCGCTCGTCAACGAGGAAGTCGGCGAACGGTTCGCAGAACAGGCGTTGGGGTGTCGGCGTGCGCAGAGCTTCGTGATCGGCGAGTGTCGGGCGCAAAGCGTCCAGGATCATGTCGGCCGGGAAGCTGCGCTCACCGGAAATGCGCTTGCGCTCGGCGAGGGCGGCGAGTTCGAGCGCGCGCGATGCAGGCAGTGCCGCAAGGAAGCGGTTGAGCTCACGTTGTTTGGCGAGTGGCAGCATGGCGCACGGGGCCCCCAGAACCCCGAGCTATCATCGTGCCTACGGCGTAAATTTTCTGTCAGCCGCGATGGTAAAGGAAGTCCTACGTCTGAGGTCTGATCTCGACAAACGTGTCGGGATAGAAGCCGTTGAAGCCGGTTCGCAGCGCGCATGAGTAGGCGCCGAGCTGCTGGAACTCGATCCAATCGCCTGCTGCGACATCGTCGGGCAACTCGATCAGATAGTGGAGCACGTCTAGCGTATCGCAGGTCGGACCGAAGGCCTTGAACGAGGCGATGCGCGACGTCTTCTCGACGATACGGCCAGCTTTTTCCGTGTAGACCTTCAGCGGGTAACGCACGGGCCAGTTCGGCAACGCGTATTCGTTCAAGCTGCCGTAGATGCCGTCGTTGATAAAGAGCGTGTGGTCGCGCCGGAGCGAGACTTGCGTGATGACGGATAGGCCGTCGGCTGCCAATGCGCGACCGGGTTCGCAATAGACGCGGCAATCCTTGGGCAGTTTCAGCGCAGCTACGCCCTCTCCGATGGCGGCGAAATACTCGTCGAGCGGTGGGACCGTGACGTTCAGATAGTAGCCCGGAAATCCGCCGCCGACGTCAAGAGCCGCAAGGGCCACCCCCGACTGTTTGATAGCTTCGCCGCAACGCTTTAGGGCCGCTTTGAACGAGCGCGGGTGGAGGCATTGCGAGCCGACGTGGAAAGTGAGGCCGGGCTTTGCGCCTGCGGCCGCGATGTCGCGCAAGAGGTCAGCCGCCGCCGAGACGCTTGCGCCGAACTTGCTCGCCAGCTCGAGGAGTGCACCGTCGGCTGGAACTTGCAGGCGGACGTAGAGCGTCAACTGGCCCGCGATCAACGCGTCATTGCGTGCGCCGGTTTCGGTGAGAAGAGTCGCAAGTTCATCTTCGCTGTCGAGCGCGAAGTCGCGCACACCGTATTTGCGGTACGCTTCGCCCGCCGCGCCGCGAATGCGGACGGGGGCCATGAAGCTCAGCTTCGCGTCGGGGAAGCGCTCGCGGACGAGGCGCACTTCGGCGAGCGAGGCGACGTCGAAGTTCTTGATGCCGGCGGCGTAGAGCCGGTCGAGAACGGCATGGGCGTGATTTGCTTTCACCGCGTACATCGTTTCGCCCGGGAAACCCTCCAAGAAGGTTTGCGCGGCGGAGCGGAACGCTGCGGGAAACAGCGCGTAGACCGGCAAATTCGGACGCATTTTCTCGATCAGGTCTTTCACTGACTGATAGCGGGGCAGCGGCTCGACGTTGCGGATTGGGTCGGCGTGGGCGGAAATCGGCATACGGGCTTGCCCCTGAGCAGCGTTGCGAAAATTGTCGATAGTGGAAGCGCCTCGGCCGGTCAATCGTGCGCCGTACAAGTCGATTCAATTCAGCCGGTCCTCGTTGAGGGCTTTGTAAGATGAGGGCTGTAGCGTTCGTCACACGGGGCGCCTGTCCGGCGGCGTTGCGTATCTCGCCGGACAATGTGTGGGGGCCGTTTTTAGTGAGGCTCGAACCCAATGCGTACGATGATTGATTTGGCAGGTTTTGGATGCTTGGCCGCGCTCGGCCTGGCTTCGGCCATGCATGGACCGGAGACCGTGGTTGGGCTTTTGCCCAAACCGGGTGCTGTTCTTGTGGGAGCGCTTGTTTTCTTTTCCTGCGTCTGCGGGATGATCGTCGCCTATGTGAGGACCGCAAGCGAACATGCGGGCTTTGCGGGCGGCGCCGATGCCGTGGGCCAGAATCTCGAGCGGTTGATTGCCGAGCGCACGCGCCGGCTGCGCGAGAAGGTCGTAGAACTCGAGAAGGCGCGTGCCGCGGCCGTAGAGGCGAGCAGGGCGAAGTCGCGCTTTCTCGCGACCATGAGCCATGAGCTTCGCACACCGCTGAACGCGATTCTTGGGTTTTCCGAAGTGATCGAGCGCGAGATGTACGGCAAGGCCGGCGACAAGCGCTATCCGGAGTATGCACGGCATATTCACGACAGCGGAGCGCATTTGCTTTCGCTCATTCGCGACATCCTCGACTTGTCGAAGATCGAGGCCGGCAAAATGGAGTTGCAGTGCGAAGCGATCGATGCGGCGGCGTTGGTGACGGAGGCGTGTCAACTGTCCAACGTGGAGCGCAACCATACGCTGGACCTTCGGGTCGCGGGGAAACTGCCGGCCATCTGTGCCGACCACCGTGCCGTGAAGCAGATGCTGTTGAATCTGCTCTCGAATGCGATGAAGTTCACGCCGCCGGGCCGCTCGATCACCGTGACCGCTCGCGTACGCGCGGATCGCGGCGTGACGTTGGCGGTCGCGGACAACGGGATCGGCATAGCAAAGGCGGATATTCCCAAGGCGCTCGCCGCGTACTCGCAAGTCGATAACGCGACGACGCGACGTCACGACGGCACGGGCCTCGGGCTGCCCATCGTGAACGCGCTGATAAAGATGCACGGTGGCTCGCTCGAGCTTGAGAGCGAATTGGGAATGGGCACGACGGTGTCGCTACACTTCCCGGCCGCGGCTCCCATGGCGGCTGCGGCTTGAGCTACTCGGCGGCAGCAAGCGCGAAGGGTGCGGAGCGGCGGTGGCGCAGATCCAGAACGCTCCGCACCCGGTCGCTGGCCGGCTGGTAGAAGACGGTCTGTTCGGCCATCGCGGCGCGAAAGTCTTCGATCGTGACGCCAGGGCGAACTTCGAAAGCGTCGATACCGACGCGGCGCATGAAAAGCCACTGATCGCGAAGGACATCGCCGACAGCGCGCAATTCGCCGGTGTAGCCGAGCCGTTGGCGAAGCAGGCGGGCCCACGAATAGGCGCGGCCGTCTTTGAACTTCGGGAACTCAAGCTCGATCAGCGCGAAATGGCTGACGTTTGCGCCGAGTGCTTCGGGCGACTGATCGGAAGTCAGACGTACGCCGAGTGGCGCATTGCGTGCGAGCAAGGCATCGCGCTCGGCTTGAAAGCGGTTCAGCGAGACGATGATCGCGCCTTCGGGAAGCTGCTCGTCGTCAGCGACGCGGGCGAACGCATTTTCCACGAACGCATTGTCTTTAATGAGCGGCATAGAGTTTCTCCCGGAACGGCTGAATGCCGAGGCGGCGGTAGGTGTCCAAAAAGCGTTCGCCCGGTTGCCGGGCGGCGAGATACGTGTCGACGAGCTTTTCGATCGCGTCGGGTACGTCGGCTTCGCCGAATGCGGGACCCAAGATCTCGCCGACCGATGCATCTTCGGCGCCGGAGCCGCCGAGCGTGATCTGGTAGTATTCGACGCCCTTTTTGTCGACGCCCAGGATGCCGATGTGGCCGACATGGTGGTGGCCGCAGGCGTTGATGCAGCCCGATATCTTCAGCTTCAACTCGCCGATATTGCGCTGGCGGTCGAGATCGGCGAAGCGCTTCGAAAGCGCTTGGGCGATATTGATCGATCGCGCGTTCGCGAGGTCGCAATAATCGAGACCGGGGCAGGCGATGATGTCGGTGATCAGCGCGTGATTGGCGGTGCCGAGATCGGCCTTGTCGAGTGTTTGCCAGAGCTCGAAGAGATCGCGCTGGCGCACGTGCGCGAGCACGAGGTTCTGTTGGTGGCTGACGCGTATTTCATCGAAGCTCAAGCGCTCGGCCAGGCTCGCCATGAGATCCATTTGGTCGGCGCTAGCGTCGCCCGGGATGCCGCCGATTGGCTTGAGCGAGATCGTAACGATCGCATAGCCGGGCACTTTGTGCTTGGCGACGTTGGTTTCTACCCATGCCGCAAACGCTTTGTTCTTGCGTTGTGCTGTGAGGTCTTCGTCCGGGAGTTTCTCGAAAGCAGGATCCAAGAAATACGCGTTGATGCGGTCGATCTCGGCTTGCGGCAGCGTGAGCGCGCCGTGTTGCTTGATCTCCACGAATTCGGCGGCGACTTGGCGGCGCATTTCGTTCGCGCCGATCTGGTGCACCAGGATCTTGATGCGCGCTTTGTAGAGGTTGTCGCGGCGGCCGTACTGATTGTAGACGCGCATTGTCGCTTCAAGATAAGCGAGCAGGTCGCCCGCTTCGATGCCTTCGGCGATCAGGTGGCCGACCAACGGCGTGCGGCCTTGGCCGCCACCGACATAGACGTCGAACGCGAGCTTGGCCGACGCATCGCGGCGGATGACGATCCCGATGTCGTGCACCTTGATCGCGGCACGGTCTTTCGGCGCGGCTGTGACCGCGATCTTGAATTTGCGCGGGAGGTACGAGAATTCGGGGTGGAACGTCGACCACTGGCGGATGATTTCGGACCAGACGCGAGGGTCGTCGACTTCGTCGGCGGCAGCGCCCGCGAAGTGATCCGACGTGACATTGCGGATGCAATTGCCACTCGTTTGGATCGCATGCATCTCGACGCTGGCGAGATCGGCCAAGATGTCGGGCACGTCGCCAAGCTTCGGCCAGTTGTATTGCAGGTTTTGACGCGTCGTGAAGTGCGCGTAGCCCTTGTCGTACTTGCGCGCGATGTGCGCGAGCATCTTGAGCTGACGGGAAGAAAGTGTGCCGTACGGGATCGCCACGCGCAGCATGTAGGCGTGCAGTTGTAGATATAGCCCGTTCATCAGGCGCAGTGGCTTGAACTCTTCTTCGGTAAGCTCGCCCGAGAGACGGCGCGCGACTTGGCCTCGGAATTGGGCCACGCGTTCGTCCACGAGCTTTTGATCGAATTCGTCGTAGCGGTACATCAGAGTGCCGCTTGCTTGCCGAGGTCGCGGCGCACTGTCGGTCCCGCGGCGCGGATGATCTCGCGCATCTTCACAGGCTTCTTCGCCGGTGTGATGTCGAAGAGATACGCGTGCACGACTTGCTGATTTCGCTCAGCCTCTTGGCCGACGGCCAGAGCCGCTTCGCCGTCCGCGGGCGTAGCCAGGATTTTGGCGGCGTCGAAGCCCTCAACCCACGCGCCATCGGCCCCGAGATAGACCACCTCGCCATCGCTTAGCCGGTTTGCTGTCAGAACCTGGGCCATTCCGCCGATTGTCTGCTGTTAGCGGTTAAGAATGGGGCGACGACCGCTAATTGTCAACTTTCAACGTGAAATATTGTATATAACATATGTCACAGTGAAATAATAGGGCGGTTCCAGCGGGTGCCGGGCGGTCGAGTTACGGGGGGGCGAGTTATTCGTCCGGCCTCGCGCTGTCGTGCCAGTGCTTGAGGGCCAGGCGTTCAAGGTGGGACAGAGCCGCGTAGATCGTGATTCCGATCGCGGCGAGCAGGCCCAACGCGGCGAAGGCTTTGGCCACTTTCAGGTTGAAGCCGGCTTGCAGGATGACCCAGGCAAGGCCGGTTGAGGTGCCGGAGCCGGCGGCGAATTCGGCAACGACGGCGCCGATCAGCGCGAGACCACCCGAGATCTTCATGCCGGTCAGAATGTTGGGCAGGGCCGCGGGGAACTGCAGGCGGATGAGGCGCTGCCAACGGCTGGCGCCGTAGAGATCGAAGAGTTCGTGCAGCTGACGGTCGGCCGACCGCAGGCCCAGCGTCGCGTTCGCGAGGATCGGGAAGAAAGCGACGATGGTCGCCAAGATCAGCACCGCGCGTTCGGCATTGTCGGGGCCGACCCAGATCAGGATCAGCGGCGCGATCGCGACGACTGGCGTGACCTGCAACGTGACTGCGTAGGGAAACAGTGCGCGCTCGATCGTGCGGCTTTGCGCGAACAAGGTCGCGAAGGCGATCCCGAAGATCAACGCCAACACGAAGGCCATGACGGTCACGCGGATCGTGACCCACGCGGC
>CAYXQB010000064.1:0-12846 GCA_964466435.1 uncultured Flavobacteriaceae bacterium
CATCGTCCTCCTTGTCCTGGTGGGCGTAGATCGTGTCGTAACCCAGCGTCCAGAACACGCAGCCCGCAAAGAGCAGCATCGGCGCGAGCGCAAGCCCGCCCATCATCGCGGCCCACCCCAGCATCGCCCCCCAATTGAACGTGAGACCGAGGAAGACCTGAGGCCAATCCGTGACGCGCTTCATGAAGGGATAGATCGCAATCGGGATCAGCGATAGGGCGCCCAGGATCAGCGAAAATCGGTTCAGCACGAGCAAGACGAGAAGCCCGACAGAAAGCTGCCCGATCAGGAACGCAATCGCCATCGGCAACGTCACTTGCCCCGACGGAATCGGCCGGCCCGCCGTGCGCTCGACCTTCGCGTCGATGTCGCGGTCCACGATGTCGTTATAGGTGCACCCCGCGCCGCGCATCACCGCGGCGCCGATCGCAAACAGCACCATCAACCAAACGGTGTAGGCGACGAGCCCGAACGACAGCGGCATCTGCTCGGCACCGAGCAGGATGCTCCACCAGCACGGCAAGAGCAGGAGCCAAATCCCGATCGGCCTATCCGCGCGCGCAAGGCGCAGGTAAGGCCCAAAGGCCGGCGGCACAAACCTGTCTACCCACGTTACAGGGGCGGCATCGGCGGGTCTGGCGACAGGGTCGGTTACACTCATAGCGCCGTGTGTTAAGTGGATCGCCCTTCCGCCACAAGAGCCAAGGCATGCCGCAACGCCCCAAAGACCTTAGCCAAGAAGGCGGCCTCACGCGGGTCTATCTGGAAGACGCGTTGAGCCCCGGCGCGCGTATCGAACTCGACGACGCGCCGAGCCATCACGTCGCGGTCGTTCTCCGGGCGGGGGAGGGCGACGCGTTGCACCTCTTCAACGGCCGGGACGGCGAATGGCGCGCGGCAATCGCGCGCATCGCCAAGGGCGCCGTCACCGTCGTCGTCGAGCGTCAAACCGCACCGCAACGCCACGTTCCGGATGTTCACCTGCTGGCGGCGCCGGTGAAACGTACCCCATTCGACTACCTCGTCCAGAAAGCGACCGAACTCGGCGTTGCCCGCATCCGGCCCGTCATTACGCGCCGCACGATCGTCGATCGCGTCAACGAAGACCGGATGCGCGCGAACGCAATCGGCGCGGCCGAGCAATCCGGCCGCCTCGACGTGCCTGCGATCGACGCGCCGGTAACACTCGCAAACACTCTCAAGAACTGGCCCGCCGACCGTCGCATCATGTTCTGCGACGAAGCGGGCGATGCGCTGCCCGCGGCCGAGGCGCTTGCCAAAGCGGGCCGAGGGCCGTGGGCGATCATCACCGGTCCCGAGGGCGGCTTCGATCCTGCAGAGCGCGAAATGATCCGCACACTGAGCGTCACCGTTCCCGTCGCGCTCGGCCCCCGCATCATGCGCGCCGACACGGCCGCTCTCGCGGCGATCACGATTTGGCAATCTACGCTGGGCGACTGGGGTTAATCCTTTCACCCCTTGCGCGGGTGGGGTTTAGCACCCTACATGATCCTCAACGTTATTGAGGTGCCTTCCATGTCCGTTCCGCAAGCTGGCGGCGGCCCGATCACATCCAAAGCCGACCTCGTCGATTTCATCGCCAACGGCGTGAAACCGAAGAGCGAATGGCGCATCGGCACCGAGCACGAAAAATTCGGCTACGATCTGAAGACGCTGAAGCCCTTACCCTATGAAGGCAGGCCCGGCATTCGCGCCATGCTCGAAGGTCTGCAGCGCTTCGGCGGCTGGGAGCCGATCAACGAAGGCCCCGCCATCATCGGCCTAAAACACGCCGCCGGCGGCGCGATCAGCCTGGAGCCAGGCGGCCAGCTTGAACTCTCCGGCGCCCCGCTGAGAAGCATCCATGAAACCTGCGCCGAGTCGAACGAACACCTGGATCAGGTGAGCCAAGTCGCGAAGGAAATCGGCGCGGGCTTCATCGGCCTCGGCTACCACCCGACGGCGCGCCTCGAAGACGTTCCCGTGATGCCGAAAGGCCGCTACGGGATCAGGAAGAAGTACATGCCTCGGGTCGGGGGACTCGGGCGGGAGATGATGTTCCGCACCTGCACGATCCAGGTGAACCTCGACTTCGCCTCCGAAGCCGACATGGTGAAAAAGTTCCGCGTAGGCTTGGCTCTCCAGCCGATCGCAACCGCCATGTTCGCCGCTTCGCCGTTACGCGAAGGCCGTCCGAACGGCTTCCTCTCCTACCGCAGCCACGTCTGGACCGACGTCGACAACGCCCGCTCCGGCATGCTGCCCTTCGTGTTCGAAGACGGCATGAGCTTCGAGCGCTACGTCGACTACGCGCTCGACGTGCCGATGTATTTCGTTTACCGCGACGGCAAGTACCTGAACACGGCAGGCCTGTCGTTCCGCGACTTTCTCGCCCGCAAACTACCGGGCTTCGAGAAGGTCGAGCCCACGATGTCCGACTGGGCCGACCACCTCACGACGATCTTCCCCGAAGTGCGCCTGAAGAAGTTTCTCGAAATGCGCGGTGCCGACGGCGGCTTGTGGCGTCGCATCTGCGCGCTGCCTGCACTCTGGACAGGCATATATTACGACCAAACCGCCCTGGATGCCGCTTGGGACATCTGCAAGGATTGGACGGCCGAAGAGCGCAGCGCTTTACGCGAAGCCGTACCGAAGCTTGGCCTCAAAACCCCGTTCCGCAACACGAATGTGCAAGCGCTCGCCGCCCGCATGCTGGAAATCTCCCGCGCGGGCCTGCGCGCGCGCGCCCAAACGGACTCGATCGGCGGCACCGAAGAGGGCTTCATCGAACCTCTGTTCCAGATCGTCCAAACCGGCAAGACCCGCGCCGAAGAACTCCTCGAACGCTTCCACGGCCCCTGGAACCGCGACGCCACGAAGATTTTCGCCGAGTTCTCCTACTGATTGGGTAAACGCAGCTAACCATACGTGCGCATCGCCGGATGACTTGCGCGCGGTTCCGCGAAACAATGCGCTTTCGAGTGCGTTGGGGCCGGTGCACAAGCGCACGCGTGCCGCGCGGGAAAGCATGAGCGAACCGGAAATAAGATCGTCGGATAATGTTGCGCCGCCGGAGGAGCCGCTGACGCTGCCGCTGCCGGCTGGCGCGTCCGTGGGCGATTTCGCCGAAGAGCAAGAGAGCTGGTTCGACCGCGCGCTCATTTGGATCGAGCAGCAGCCGGTACCCGCGGCCTTTGCGATCTTCATCGCCTTGACGCTCGCACATCTTCTTGTGCTGAACCTTGCGGGCGTCGCGAGCGGCATCTTCATCGGCGATGCGTTGTTCATCGCCGCGGGCTCGAACCCGGTCGAGATCCTTCTTTTGGGCTTCATCGCTTACAACGTCGTGCTGCCCACCCTGATCGGCACAGCGTGCGTCGGCGCGTACGATCAACTCCGCCCTGCGCTCACGGTCGACGACCACACGTATGGCAATACGCGCGCGGGCTTGGTTGACGCGTTCGCCGTCGCGCGCATCGGAGCCGGCTGTTTTTGGGCGATCATTCTGGCGACGGCGTTCGGTAGCATTTTGCGCGGCGCCATCCCGGGCGACGGTTGGAGCGTCGCTGTTCAGACGATCTGGATGTACATCCGCTTAGGCCTCACGTTCGGTCTACTTGGTTCGAGCATCACCTACGTTGCGCTCCTCCACCACCGCTTCCGCAAAGCCACGGGCGCGCACTTGCGCGTCGACCTCTTCGACCTGTCGTCGATCCAACCCGTTGCCGGTTACGCGCGCCGCGTGGCGCTCTTTCTGATCATCTTGTTGGCGTTGGCCGGCCCGTCCGTTTCCCAACCCGACGCGATGTATGCCAGCGCCGCATTGCTGGCTGTGGGCGTCATGCTGACGGTCGGCGCCGTCGTTGGCGCCATGTGGGGCGCACGTACTGCAATCCGCGCCGCCAAGGCCGCCGCCAAGCACGATCTGCAGATCTACGCCCGTGAACTCTGGCGCCGCGCGTACTTCGGCGGTCACCTCGCCGAACCGGTCGGCATCCCTGCGTTGAGCGCAATGCTCAACGTCAGAAGCGAGATAGCAAGAATTTCAGATTGGCCGGGCGGCTTTGCGGTCTTCGGCCGCGTCGCGACGCTCGCGATCGTCCCAGTGCTGTCATGGTTCGGCGGCCAGTTGGTGGCGCA
Organism: uncultured Flavobacteriaceae bacterium; assembly: GCA_964466435.1. GTDB lineage: Bacteria > Pseudomonadota > Alphaproteobacteria > Micropepsales > Micropepsaceae > SZUA-430. The sequence goes on from CAYXQB010000064.1 coordinate 4,141, forward strand.
GCTTGCCGCCGCGCTCGCCCCCTGACCGCCGCAGTTGATACTTAGGCGAGACCTTCGGCCTTCAACGCTTCCTGCACCTTCGGTCGCGCCGCAACGCGTGCCTGGAATGCGCGCACGTTCGGATAGTCCTTAAGGTCGAACTTCACGAACTGACCCCAGTTCGTGATCGTGAACAGATAAGCGTCGGCGACCGTGAACTGCGAGCCGGTCAGATAGTCCTTGCCCTCGAGCTTTTCGTCGACCCACGCGTAGCGCTTCGCCAGCGTCTGCGCGAGAGTGGCTTTCGTCGCGTCCGGCGTCGCCGGATTGAAGAACGGCGAGAAGTTCTTGTGGAGCTCGGTGCCGATGAAGCCAAGCCACTCTTGCAGCTTGTAGCGCTCCGTCGTGCCGTTTGCCGGGGCAAGATGCGAGCCCGGCTTTTGGTCGGCGATCCACTGCACGATCGCGGGCCCTTCGGTGAGCACATATCCGTCGTCGAGCTTCAGCGCCGGGATGTAACCCTTCGGGTTGATCTTCGAAAAATCCTCGCCCGACTTCGTCTTCTTCTCTTTCAGATCCACTTGTTCAAGTTCGAACGAAAGTCCGGCCTCGCGCAGCGCAATGTGGGGCGACAGCGAACAGGCGCCGGGTGAATAATACAGCTTCGGCATGGAAGACCTCTCTGGTTGGGTTGCGGTAGGGACTAGGTAAGCGCGCAAACGCGTTTTACGAGGCCCCTCATTCACGAAACTTGCCGTGAATTGAGCGCTACATGGCGAGAAGCAACACCCCGACACCGGCGACCACAAGCGCCATGCCCGCGAGCTCGCGCACACTCGCAACTTCCGCGAACACGCGCCGCGAAACCGCCTGCGCAAACAACACTTCGATGAGCCCCAGCGTGCGCACGTTCGCGGCCGACGTGAGCGAAAATCCGAGGAACCAAAACTGCGACGCGAACGCGCCCATGAAACCGGCGAAGAGTGACTGGCGCCACAGCGTCAGACTCTTCAACAGATTTTCGCGGTCGAACGCGGCCATCCAAACGCCGAGCAGAGCCGCTTGGATGCCGAGTGAACACACAAGCGTCGTGGTCGCCCGCATGAAGAACGCGCCTTCGTCGAGCGCGAGAATTCCGCCGCGAAACCCGACGGCCGCAATCGCATAGAGCCCGCCTGACCCGATCCCGAAAAGGGCAGGGCGCAAGCTCTGCGCATCCCACCGCTCGCGAGGTTTCACCGCGATCAAGAAAACGCCGGCCGTCGCAACCAGGATCGCCCCCGCCTTAAGCAGAGTGAGCGCGTCCCCTAAAATCACGAATCCGAAAATCGCGACCTGAACCGCTTCGGTCTTCCCAAACGCCGTCGCCACCGAAAACGAACGCAGCTGCATCGCCGCCAAAAGCAACGCCGTAGCCGCAATCTGCGCTACCGCCCCTGCCACCGTGAACGCGAGAAAGCCGACGTTCGGCGTCGGCGGCATCGCACCGGCCACACCGGTGACGATCGCCAAAAAAATCAGGGCAAACGGGAACCCGTACAAAAAGCGCACTTGCGTCGCCCCGATCGTCCCGAGCGACCCGGTCAGCGAGCTCTGCATGGCGTTCCGGGCGGTTTGCGCTGCCGCGGCAATCAAAGTGGCGACAATCCAGAGCATCGAACCCGCAAACCTCCGGCCTCCTGGCAACCGCCAAGCGCCTCATATGTGACAGCGCACATTGCCGCCGATGCCCCAATGCGTGCTACATCAATGTCACCGCAATCCAAAAGAAAGGTTGAATATGACAGTCAATGCGTACCAAGCGACGGTTCCGGCCTTCGTGCAGATTTTGACGGCGCTCTCCGGGATCCTAACGAAAGCCCAAGCGCACGCCGAAGCAAAGAAGATCGACCCGTCCGTCTTCGTGAACGCCCGCATCGCACCCGACATGTTCCCGCTCGCGCGCCAAGTGCAGATCGCGACCGACCACGCAAAGGGCGCCTCCGCCCGCCTCGCCGGCGTCGATGTGCCGAGCTACGCCGACACCGAAACCACGTTCGCCGAATTGCAGGCGCGCATCGCCAAAACGGTCGACTTCATCAAGAGCCTGAAGCCCGCCCAATTCGATGGCGGCCTCGACCGCAACGTGACGCTGAAAATTGCCGGCCAAGAAATGTCCTGGAAGGGCGGGGTCTATCTCCACCAATTCGCGCTGCCCAACTTCTACTTCCACGTCACCGCCGCCTACGCGATCCTCCGCCACAACGGCGTCGAAGTCGGCAAGCGCGATTTCTTGGGGTCGTTCTGATCCGACAACGTGCAACTCAGCGTGCTGTGGGGCGCAACCCCCACAGCACGAGCCCGCACACCAAAATCATCGCAAGCGTCAGGCTACCGAGCAGTGCCGCGACGATGCCTTCCGCGAGCGGCGTACTCGTCGCGCCTTGTCCCGCGATCGGCATCATCGCTGCTGCGCCCCAAATCGCGGAGAGTAGCGTCGCGAGCCAGTTCGCAAACGAACCGTAAAGCGCGGCCCAGAAGGTCGTCGTTCCAGCCCACACCGGCAGCGCGAGCCGCGGCCACATCAAGCCGAGCACGACGAGAAATATCCCGCTCATCGTGCCGACAAGATGGCTCGAAAGGCCCATTCGCGGCACCTGCAACACTGGCACAGCCAGTCCGGTAAGGAGGCCCATCAAGAACAGCAATACGCCAGCACGCATCAGCGCGCGATCGGGCGCGCAAACCTTAGAAACTTGTGCCATCGATGAGTCGCTCGCCGTGTTGAAGGGCCTACGCAAGGCCTGTCTTTCGGGGAAGATAGAGTTGCGGCTGAGACTCACTCACGATCTCGGCACAGCCGCGCTCCCAAGGAAACAAGCCGTTCGATTTGCCGGGCCAGAAGAGCTGATAAGCGTTGATCTTACATCGCTCGCCGGCGCGGTGACGCCGGTACCACATTGCCGAATTGAAGAACTCGCGCTGAATCTGCGAGCGGTGAACCGGCCTAGAAATGCAATCGTGGCCATCGATAAGGTTCGACCATCGAACGCCGTCCGCGAGGCTGGTTTGCCCAGACTTTATCTGCCGGAACGCCGACCAGAGCATGCTGTGCATCAACTTTAAGGGTAGGCCGAAGGTGATGAGTTCGGGCGTCTTCAACGTCTCCCAGAGTCCCACCGAGTAGGCGAAGCTCGGGTCGTCGTCGCCAGCACCGACAGCGACACAGTGCCAGCCGTGCTCAGCCACATTGTCGATGATCTTGTGCTCATAGTCGTCCAGCATGTTCACACGGTAAGCCGGAAAGCATCGCCGTCGCGCACGATACACCCCGCGGTCGGCGTCGCGAAATGCGTGCCGATGACGAGCGTTGGCGTGCCGGCGAGCCTTCCGAACACATCGCGCCGCGTCTTCGTCGATGCGGTTTGGTCGAAATCGGCGCTCGACGCCCATTCCGGATGCGCGAACTGGCACGGATGATGGATGAAATCGCCGGTGATCAGAGCTTCCGCACCCTTCGACGCGATGCGAATGCTCACGTGACCCGGCGTATGCCCGAGCGTGGGCACGAAACTGACCTCGTCGCAAACCGTATGATCGATCTCGACCAGATCGACGAGCCCCGCGTCGAACACCGGTTGCACGGAGTCTGCGAACACCGACTGCTGCTCCGGCTGCGCGGTCTGATCGCGCCAGTGCTCGAACTCGACGCGGCCCATCAGATAGCGCGCCTTCGGAAATGTCGGCACCCATTTGCCGTCGACCAACATCGTGTTCCACCCGACGTGGTCGACATGCATGTGCGTGCACATCACTGTATCGATCGACTCCCGCGAAAACCCGGCGGCGGCAAGATCGCGCAAGAACGGCCCTTGCAGGTTGTTCCACCACGGCACGCCGCGTCCCTGCTTGTCGTTGCCGAGGCAGGTGTCGACGATCATCCGCCGCGACGGCGTCTCGATGACGAGCGCATGAATGCTCATCTTGAGGCGCCCTTCCTCGTTCATGAAGTGCGGCGCCAGCCACTGGATCTTCAGCGCTTCCTCGCGCGTCGCCTGCGGCAGGATGAACTTCGTGCTTCCCGTGGACTCGATCTCGACGATCTTCGTGATCCTCACGTCGCCGATACGCCAGGAGAGCAAGCTCATGCGCCGAACAGCCCCTTCAGGTCCTTCTTCATGATCTTGCCGTTCGCGTTGCGCGGCAACGTCTCGGGCAGGAACAGGATCTTCACCGGCACCTTGAACGCGGCGAGCTTCTGCGACACGAAGTGCCGCAACTCTTCCTCGCTCGCCTTCATGCCCGGTTTCAGATGCACGGCCGCAGCAGGCTCTTCACCCAACGTGCGGTGCGGAATGCCGATCACCGCGGCGTCCATCACCGAGGGGTGATCGTAGAGCGCGTTCTCGACCTCGACGCAGTAGATGTTCTCGCCGCCACGGATCAACATGTCCTTCGCCCGGTCGACGATATAGACGAAGCCTTCCTCGTCCACCTTCGCAAGGTCGCCCGTCTTCACCCAGCCGTCCACGAACGTCTCGGCCGTCGCTTGCGGTTTGTTCCAATAGCAACGCACGACGATCGGCCCGCGATACCAAAGCTCGCCCACTTCGCCGACGGGCAGGTCCTTACCTTCAAGCGAAACGATCTTCACCTCGCCGGTGGGCGAAGGCACGCCGCAGCTCGACGGCTTGCGCTCGTAGTCCTCGCCGAAATTGCTCGTCGCGGTGGCGGAGGTCTCCGTCATCCCCCAGCCTTGGCCGGTCTTGATTTGCGGCAAACGCTCGCGCAAGCGCCGCACGAGTTCCGGCGCCGACGGCGCTCCGCCATAGGACACCGTCTCGAGCGACGACAAATCGAACTCGTGAAAGCGCGGATGCTCGATGATCTGCCAGGCGATCGTGGGCACGCCGCCGGCGCTGGTGATCTTCTCGCGTTGAATGAGTTCCAACGCCTGATCCGCATTCCACCGCCGTTGCATGACGAGCTTCGAGCCGCCGAACACCGCAGGTATCATGACGGCAAAGCATCCCGTCGCGTGGAAGAACGGCACCGAAATCAGGCTCGCCTTCTGCACCGTGGGATCGGGCACGGGCAGGGCCTCGCCGCGCCTCAAGAAGGACCGCGCCTGCGCGCACATCGCATTGATGAAGTTCGACACGATGTTGCGGTGCGTGATCACCGCGCCCTTCGGCTTGCCCGTCGTTCCCGACGTGTAGAAAATCGTCGCGTCGTCGTCGGGCTCCAGTACCACGTTCGGCAGCGCAACCTCGTCGAGCTTCGCCCACGCGTTCGGCACGCCGATCACGTCCTCGAGTTTCTTCACGCGCGGATCGGCGATCTCCTCATACGACCGGCATACATATATGCGCTTCAAGTCGGGGCAGGCGTCGACGTGCTCGCGCACACGCTCCCACCGCTCCGCATCGATCAGCGCGACCGACGTGCCCGAATCCTGCAAGCCGTACTCGAGCTCTGCCCCCGTCCACCACGCGTTCAACGGCGTCACGATCGCGCCCGCCAGAATGGCCGCCCAAAACGCGACCGACCACTCCGGCAGATTGCGCATGATGATGGCGACCCGGTCGCCTTTCTTGACGCCGTCGGCGACCAGCCGCTTCGCCAGCTGCGACACCGCCCGGCGGTGCGCGTCGAACGTGACGCGATCTTCGTCCAAGACCATGTAGTCGCGCGCAGCGAACGGCCGGCTCGCCTCGAACACAACCGCAAGCGAGGCCGGTGCGTTCTTCCACGTCTTGATCTTGACGCCCCGGATCTCCTTCTCCTCGATCTCGAAGGGCGAAGCCGGCGCGCCAACAAGCATCGCATGCGCCTGCGCAATCGGCATGGCGGGAAAACCCTTGGGCAGGGACGGGGCAGTGGACATGGGCGGTTCCTCAGGTGGCAATTTCTTGTTGCCTTTGGACTTACCGCGCGGCGACACCCTGGACAAGCACTCAACGGACGGGGCAGCCTCAACAAATGAAAACATCCGCACTGCTCGCCGAATCCTGCTCCTGCTGCACGCCGCCGCTCCAGGGCCTCTACCGCGCCTCCCGCCGCCAAGTGCTGGCTGGGGCGGCTCTCTCGCTCGCCACCCCGCGCTTTGTCTGCGCCGCGGTGCCCAGTGCGAGCACGGCCCCCGACACGATCTTCCTCGGCGCGACCGTGCGCACCTTGGACCCCACCAACCCGGTCGCCGAAGCGATCGCGGTCAAGAACGGGCGCATCGTCGCCGTCGGCAAGCGCGGCGAGATCGCGGCGCTGAAGGGCACCGGGACAGAGGTCATCGACGCGAACGGCGCCACGATCCTGCCCGGCTTCATCGACCCGCACGTCCACATCGTGATGGCGGCAGCCCTGTCGAGCTTTACCAACGTCAGCGCGCTGCTGTGCCCCACGATCGATGATGTGTTCGCCAAGCTGCGCGCCGCCGTAGCGAAGGCGGGGCCCGGGGCATGGGTGCCCGCGAAGGGCTTCGACCCGTCGCTCACCACGGGCAACGCGAACATCACGCGCAAAGAGTTGGACGCGATCGCGCCGGACAACCCGATCTTCATGCTGAACGCCTCCGGCCATCTCGCCTACGTGAACTCGAAGGCGATCGAGATCGCAGGCGTCACCGACACGACGCCCGACCCGCCGGCCGGCGGGCGCTACTTCAAGGATGCGAACGGCAGGTTGACCGGTCAGCTCGCGGGCGGAACCTCCTACGGACCGTTCGTCGCCAAGATGCCGAGGGCGGACGCCGCAGCGCTCGTTGCGGCGTCGGCGAAGGAACTCGCGATGGCCGCGAGCAAAGGCTGCACGATGCTCGTCGACGCGGGCCTCGGCAGCTTCGCCGGTACCGACGAACTGGCGATCCTGAAATCGATTGCGGCCGGCGGCAACGCCTCGGTGCGCCTCGCCGCAATGATGACGTCGCGCCTGATGGACAAGTGGCTCGCCATGCCCGACGTCAAGCCCGGCGCGGGCGACGACCGCTTCCGCCTGCTCGGCTTCAAGTTTTGGTCCGACGGCTCGAACCAAGGCAATACCGGCTACCTGCGCGAGCGCTATCTGAACGTCGACGGCCGCGGCGTGTTGAGCTTCCCGCCCGAAGAACTCGCCGCGGGCATGAAGCGTGCGCACGACGGCGGCTGGCAGGTCGCGGTCCACGCGAACGGCGACGCGGCGATCGACGTCACGCTCGACGCGTATGAGAAGGCGCTGAAGGCGAACCCGCGCGCCGACCACCGCCACCGCATCGAGCACTGCTCGATCGCGTGGGACGAACACTACGCCAAGATGGCGGAACTCAAACTCACACCCTCATTCCTGATCGGCCACGTGCACTATTGGGGCAAAGCCTTCCGCGACCGCATCATCGGACCGGCGCGCGCGGCCAGGCTCGGCGCCGGCCAGTCGGCGCTGAAGCACGGCGTGCGCTTCTCGCTGCACTCCGACTACGACGTGACTGAGATCGGCCCCTTGCGCTGCATCGAAAACGCCGTCACCCGCATCATGCGCGACGGCGGCGAGGTGCTAGGCCCCGATCAACGCATCCCCGTCGATCAAGCGCTGCGCGCCATGACCATCGACGCCGCCTACCAAGCAAGAATGGATCACGCCGTCGGCACGCTCGAAGTCGGCAAATACGCCGACCTCGTCGTCCTGGAAGACGACCCGATGAAGGTCAACCCCACCCGCCTCAGCCAAATCAAAGTGCGCGAGACCTGGGTCGAGGGCGAGAAGCGCTTCAGCTTGTGAACGCCGAATAGACCATCGTCCGCAGCTCCCGCCGGATCGGATAGAAGCTCGACGGAATGAGCTGCGTCATGAAGATCGCGATCAGCTGTTCCTTCGGATCGATCCAGAACGACGTCGATGCGGCGCCGCCCCACGAGTGCTCGCCGACCGTTCCGGGGATCATCGTCTGCGCCGGATCCATCGTGACCGAAAAGCCCAAGCCGAACCCGACACCGTTATAGGCAACCTCGCTGAACAACGAGCGCGACAGCGCCGGCAAGTCCTTGCCGCCCGGCAGATGGTTCATGGTCATGAGCTCGATCGTCTTCGGGCTCACGATCTGCACGCCGTCGAGCGACCCGCCGTTCAGCACCATCCGGCAGAACTTAAGATAGTCGCTGACCGTCGACACCAACCCGCCGCCGCCGGAGACGAAGCTCGGCGGCTGGAGATAGGCGCTCGTCGCCGGATCGTCCTGCAACTCCATCCCGCTCTTGGCCGGGAGGTAGCAGGCCGCAAATCGCGACTCCTTCCCGGCGTGCACATGAAAGTCGGTGTCGGCCATGCCGAGCGGCTTGAAGATCTTCGCGCGCAGATAGTCTTCGAACTTCTGCCCCGAAATCTTTTCGACGAGATAACCCACGATGTCCGTCGACACCGAGTAGTTCCACGCCGTCCCCGGCGAAAACTCGAGCGGCAACTTGGCAAGACCCTCGATCATGGTCTCAAGCGTGCCGCTCTTTTCGATCTGACCGATCTTCAGCTTCCGATACGCGGCATCGACGTTGGTCGATTCTTGAAAGCCGTAAGTCAGCCCCGACGTATGCCGCAGCAGATCGACGATCAGCATCGGCCGCTCGGGCGCCTTCGTGCGGAACGGCGTCGTCCCGCCGCCGCCCACGAACACGCCAAGATCCTTCCACGCCGGGATATATTTGTGCACCGGTTCGTCGAGCGAGACCAAGCCCTGCTCGACCAACTGCATGAACGCGATCGACGTGATCGGCTTCGTCATCGAAT
>CAYXQB010000065.1:0-12687 GCA_964466435.1 uncultured Flavobacteriaceae bacterium
GCCATCGCCCTGGGGCAAGGGCCGGCCGGGTTGGCACATCGAGTGCTCCGCCATGGGTGAGAAGCATCTGGGCGAGACGTTTGACATTCACGGCGGCGGGATCGACTTACAATTCCCGCACCATGAGAACGAGATCGCGCAGAGCGAAGGCGCGCATCACGGCAAGCCCATCGCGAACTACTGGATGCACAACGGCTTTCTGCAGGTCGAAGGCGAGAAGATGTCGAAGAGCCTCGGCAACTTCATCACGATCCGCGAGCTGTTGGCGGAGACGAAATTCGGCGGTCAGGCTTGGCACGGGCGCGTGCTGAGGCTTGCCATGCTCAGCACGCATTATCGGCAGCCGGTCGACTGGACGGTGGACCGTTTGCTGCAGACGAAGGCGACATTGATGGAGTGGGCGCGGCTGCTACACGGGGCACGCGCCGCTGAAGCGCCGGACGGCGAAGTGCTGGCGGCGCTGGAGGACGATCTGAACACGCCATCAGCGATGGCGGCCGTTTATGGTCTCGCCGGCGCTGCACGGACGAGCGAGGCCGATCGCGCGCGCTTCAAGCGGACGCTTGGCTTCCTGGGGCTCTATGCCGACGAGCGCGACGTCGATTTCGCGGTGGGTCAGACGGTCGACGCGGCGCAGGTCGAGGATTTGATCGCCAAGCGTAACGCGGCGCGCAAGGCGAAGAACTTCGCCGAGGCCGACAAGCTCAGGGGCGACTTGACGGCGCTGGGTGTTGCCATCGAGGACGGGCCCAAGGGCACGACATGGAAGGTTGTATCATGACGCGCGAACGGCTCTATCTCTTCGACACCACCTTGCGCGATGGGGCGCAGACGCAGGGCGTTGACTTCAGCGTCGAGGATAAGCGGCAGATCGCCGTTCTTCTCGACGACTTTGGGATCGACTACATCGAAGGTGGCTGGCCCGGGGCCAACCCGACAGACACGACGTTCTTCGGTGCGCCACCGGCTCTGAAGCGGGCCAAGCTCGTCGCGTTCGGTATGACGAAAAAGCTCGGACGAAGCGCGTCGAACGACCCGGGCTTGGCCAGCGTTCTCGACGCAAAGGCGCAGGCGTGTTGTCTGGTCGGCAAGTCGTGGACGTTCCATGTCGACGTGGCGCTTGAGGTGCCGCGCGCGGACAATCTGGCGGCGATCAAAGAGAGCATGGCGGCGGTTGCCGCGCGCTCGCGCGAGCCGATGCTGGACGCGGAGCATTTCTTCGATGGCTACAAGGCGAGCCCGGAGTACGCGCTTGCCTGCCTAGAAGCGGCGCTCGACGGCGGCGCGCGTTGGGTTGTGCTTTGCGATACGAACGGCGGAACGCTGCCGCATGAGGTGTCGCGGATCGTGGCTGAGGTGACGAAGAAATTTCCGCGCGACCGGATCGGCATCCATGCGCACAACGACACGGAGAATGCCGTCGCCAACACGCTGGCGGCCGTCGATGCGGGGGCGCGGCAGATCCAGGGCACGCTGAACGGGCTCGGCGAGCGGTGCGGAAATGCGAACCTGATTTCGCTGATCCCGACGTTGCTGTTGAAGTCCGGGTTCGCAGATCGCTTTGAGACGGGCATCCCGCAGGCGAAGTTGAAGGAGATCACGCAGCTTTCGCGGCAGCTCGACGAGATTCTGAATCGCGCGCCGAACCGGCATGCGGCTTATGTCGGGTCGTCGGCGTTTGCGCACAAGGGCGGTCTGCACGCGTCTGCCGTGCAGAAGGACCCGCGGACGTACGAGCATGTGCCGCCGGAGGTCGTTGGGAACGAACGCAAAATTCCCGTTTCGGATCAGGCGGGGCGGTCGAATTTGATCGGGCGGCTTGTGGCGCTCGGGATCGATGTGGACTCGAAAGATCCGCGGGTCGCGACGCTGCTCGACGTGATCAAGGAGCGCGAGTTTCTGGGCTATGCCTACGATGGGGCGGAGGTTTCGCTCGAGCTGTTGGCGCGGCGGGCGCTCGGCAGAGTGCCATCCTACTTCGTTGTCGAGGGGTTCCGGGTGTCGGTTGAGCGGCGGCACAACGCTCTCGGCGAGGAAGTGACCGTCTCTGAAGCCGTGGTGAAGGTGCGCGCCGACGGCGAGAGGCTCATGAGCGTGGGGGAGGGCAACGGGCCGGTGAATGCGCTCGACCAAGCGCTGCGCAAGGACCTGGGGCGGTACTCGAAGTGGCTCGAGGACTTGAAGCTGGTCGACTACAAAGTGCGTATCCTGACGGCAGGCACCGAGGCCGTCACCCGGGTCATGATCGAAAGTGCGGACGGGGCCGGCAATCGCTGGTCGACAGTCGGCGTTTCGCCGAATATTGTCGATGCCTCATTCGAGGCGTTGATCGACTCCATCACCTACAAGCTGCTGCGCGACGGGGCGCCTCCGTCGCGCGCGTGACGAGGGGCCAATGAGAATACCGGCACACGGCAAGTCGAAGGATCAAATCAAGACAGAGCTGGAAGCGTTTTCGGGGCGCGACTTGTCGTGGCGCGATGGAAAAACGCTGGCCTACATCTACGATGGCGGTGCCGACGTCGAGGAGATCGCGAAGTGGGCGTACATGCGGTACCTCACAGAGAACGGGCTTGACCCGACGGTCTACCCGTCGATGATGCTGATCGAGAACGAGCTCAGCGCGATGGCGGCGGCGCATCTGGGCGGTGTGCCGGGTGTGGTTGGGAGCTTCACAAGCGGCGGCACAGAGAGCTGCATGCTGGCCGTGAAGACTGCGCGGGACTATGCGCGAGCGGTGAAGCCGCACATCAAGGAGCCGGAACTCGTCCTGCCGGTGACGGCGCATGCGGCGTTCCACAAGGCCTGTCACTACATGGATGTGAAAAAGGTCTTGGTGCCGGTCGATACGAAGACGTTCAAAGCGCTGCCAGAGGCCGTCGAGAAGGCGATCACACCGAACACCATACAGATTGTGGCTTCCGCCGTGTCGTATGCTCATGGCGTCCTCGATCCCATCGAGCCGATCGCGGCGATCGCCAAGAAGCACAATGTTTTGTTCCACGTCGATGGATGCATCGGCGGGTTCCTGCTGCCGTACTTCAAGCGGTTAGGGGCTCCGCTCGGCGAGTTCGATTTCCGCGTTCCGGGCGTGACGTCGATGTCGATGGATTGGCACAAGTACGCCTATTGCCCTAAGGGGGCGTCCGTCGTTCTGCACCGGTCGAAGGAGCTGCGCCGGTTTCAGATGTATGCGGCCGCCGACTGGACCGGGTACACGATTATCAATCCGACGATCCAGTCATCGAAGACCGGTGGGCCTATGGCTGCAGCGTGGGCCGTGCTGAACTTCCTCGGCGACGACGGCTACATGAATTTTTCCAAACGCATCTACGGCGCGACGAATACGATCCTCGACGGCATTCGGAAGAACGCAGGCTTGCGCTTGTTGGGGGAGCCCGACCTTAACTTGATTGCATTCACGTCCGACGAGTTCTCTTGTTACCACATCATCGACGAGATGAAGGCGCGCGGTTGGTACGTGCAGCCGCAGTTCGGCTATCACGGGTCGGAGCCGAACGTGCATCTGTCGATCGGACAAAACGTGTTCGACAACGCGCAGGAGTTCGTCGCGGCGCTGAACGACTCGGTTGAGGCGGCAAAGCCGAAGGGCTTCAGCCAGCTCGCGGCGAAGGTGAAGTCCGAACTCTCGCGTATGAACCCGGCCGAGTTCAAGCCCGCGATGCTGAACGATCTGATGCGCGCCGCGGGGATCGAAGACGGTCAGCTGCCGCGCAAGTCGGCCGAGTTGAACCAAATTCTGAACGTACTGCCACCCAAAGTGACGGAGTTCGCGCTGATCGAGTTCATGAACGAACGCTACGTTTACCGGGAGAAGAAGTGAGGGCTTCGGCCCGCGCAGCACTGCCATGCCGCCCGGGCATGGCATGAGGGTTGGTGCACGAGTATGTGTATCGCATGAGCGACTCCAAGAACCGCGGCGTGATCTATGGCGCCGGCGCCTATGTTACCTGGGGGATCATTCCGATCTTCTGGAAGTTTCTGGAGCAAGTGGGCGAAGTCGGCGCTGTCGAGATTGTGGTGCACCGAATTGTTTGGACGCTGGCGTTCGCGGTCGCCGCGCTTGCGATATGGCAACGGTTGCCGAAGCTTTGGTCCGCGCTGAAGAATCCGAGGATAGTTCTGGCGCTGTCGCTGAGCGCGCTGCTGATTGCGGTGAATTGGGGACTCTTCATTTGGGCGGTGACGGCTGACCGGATCATCGATACGAGCCTCGGCTATTACATCAACCCGCTGGTTAGCTTTGTGCTCGGCGTCGTGTGGTTGGGCGAGCGACTGACGAAGCTGCAGCTGGTCGCGGTTGGCTTGGCGGTTTTGGGTGTCGTCAATCAGACCGTCGCCGTCGGCTATCTGCCTTGGATATCGCTCGCGCTGGCTTTCAGCTTTGGGTTCTACGGTCTTATCCGAAAGATGGTGCCGGTGGAGTCGCTGGAGGGGCTGACGGTTGAGGCGCTGCTTTTGGCGCCCTTGTCGTTGGGCTACATCGTCTATCTTGCGACGACAGGGGCGGGAGCCTTTTTGGCGCAAGGGACAAGCCTCGACGCGTTGCTCATCCTCGCCGGACCGTTCACGGCTATTCCGCTGCTTCTGTTCGCGGCCGGAGCCCGTCTGGTGCGTCTCTCCACGATGGGGTTCCTTCAGTACCTAGCTCCATCGATCAGCTTGCTGATCGCGGTGTTCCTCTACGACGAGCCGTTTACCCAAGCGCATGCGGTGACATTCGCATTGATCTGGAGTGCGCTCGCGCTGGTCACCTGGGAGGCCTTGCGGCGGGATCGCTATTCGGCCGCTTGACGGTGAAAGTTGCGGATCGCGGACATGGTGTCCTCAGGGCGCGAGACCACCGTGTAGAGTTCCTTCAGGCCGTAGCGCGCGAAGTTGTGGGTGTGCACACGGTCGAATGTCGCGAACAGCGGATCCCAGAACCCTTTTGTGTTGACGAACACGATTGGCTTTTTGTGCAGGCCAAGCTGCGCCCAGGTCATCGCTTCCAAGACTTCCTCAAGTGTGCCGAGGCCGCCAGGCAGCACCACGAACGCGTCGGAGAGGCCGTGCATACGCGTCTTGCGCTCATGCATGTCCGGTGTGATGACAAGTTCGGTCAGCGTGCCAAGTTCGATTTCACGGGCACGCAGGAATTGGGGGATGATGCCGACGACTTCGCCACCGGCCTCGAGCGCGGCGCGCGCGACTTCACCCATGAGGCCGATCGAGGCGCCGCCGTAGATTAAGCGCGCGTTCGCTTCGGCGATGCTGCGGCCCACAGTGCGGGCCGTTTGTAGGTAGGCTGGGTCGTTCCCTTCCGAGGAGCCGCAGAAAACACAAACCCCAATCAGCTTATGCATTGTTGTTACTCAGGCTGAACGCAGAGGATCATACGGGTGGCACGTAAACACTTCGAAACCATCCAGATCATGTGGGGAGTATAAGGCCAGAACGTGACGGTTTTGCCTGGCAAATTGTGGGGGCTTGGCGCGGCCGTCACAATCGTTACCATACGTTAAGTTCAACGTGCTCACGTAATCGGGAGAAAACGCATGAGGGTTGTGGTTGCTAGCGCCGTTTTGGCCGCAACGTTCCTTACATCGGTAGCGTGTGGCAGTTCCGCGCCGCAGACGCCGCAACAGATCGTCGATGCGCGTATCGAGGCCATGAAGAAGCTGGGCGGCGATGTGAAGGCGACATCCCAGGCCGCAACGCCGGCGGAGGCGAAAGCTAAAATCGCCGAAGCGATTGCATTTTCGGAAACCGTTGTGTCGCGCTTTCCAAAGGGAACGGGCATCGGCGACGCGGGCGTCACGAAAACGCGTGCGCTTCAAGATATTTGGACAAAGCCGGTGGAGTTCAAGGCGTCGGCCGACGCGTTGACGGCGGTCCTTAAGAGTATCGATGCGGCGCTGGGTACCGGCGACAAGGCGAAGGTCGACGCGGCGTTCGGCGAGGTCGGCAAGAGCTGCGCCGGTTGTCACAAACCCTTCCGCGGCCCTGAAATTCCGGGCTGATGCCGGTTACTCGTATCCTGCTCTTGGCGGCGCTTCTCGTGGGCGCCGCCGGTGTCGTTTGGCTGCTGGTTCCGTCGCGCGCGGCAGTGGGAATCCCGGCAGGGGTTTCGTCCGCCAATGCGGGGATGGCGGAGCGAGGCGCATATCTGGTTCGTGCGGGCGGCTGTGTGAGTTGTCATTGGGACAAGAAGGGCGGCGGGCAGCAATTTGCCGGAGGGCTCGCTCTGAAGACGCCGTTCGGTACGTTCCATTCTCCGAATATCACGCCGGATGTCCGGACGGGCATCGGCAAATGGAGCGACGAGGATTTCGTCCGTGCGCTGACGGAGGGGCAGGGGGTGCATGGCGAGGAGCTGTATCCCGTGTTTCCGTACACGTCGTTTTCTGCGGTTACCGTTGAGGATGCGCTAGCGATCAAGGCGTATCTCTTCACGCTATCGCCCGTTGATGCGCCGCGCCGGGCAGACGACATAGCGTTTCCGTTTTCGTGGCGTGCGCTGATGAAAGGTTGGAAGCTGCTCTTCTTTGGCGGCGCTCGGCGGCTGGCAGACGATGCGTCGCGAGATGCAACCTGGAATCGCGGGCGCTATTTGGTCGCAGTCGGGCATTGCGGCGAATGTCACACACCGCGCAATTTCCTTGGTGCGCAGACATCGGAGGCGCTTCAAGGAAATCCAAGCGGTCCCGACGGTTGGAAGGTGCCTGCACTTGCCGGTCCGAATGCCACGGAATTCGAGGCTTGGTCTGTGGACGAAATCGCGGAGTATCTGAAAACCGGCACAAAGCCTGACTTCGACAATGCGCAAGGTCCGATGGAAGAAGTCATCGAAGACGCGACGAAACACCTCACGGACGCGGATCGGCGCGCGATTGCGCACTACTTGAAGGCGTTGGACGCGCGCTAGCAAATCCTGTTGATAGTTGGGTGCCGGCGATTTGGCGGCGGCGAGCGTGTGACTAAATTCAGGTCCAGTCCCAAAGCAACAACGGTGAAACGCTAATGGCCCGCGTCATTGTCATACTAGGGTTGATGATCGCGATCACGGCAGCGATGTTTTGGATCACGCGCAAGCCGCAGGTTGCGACCGATGCCGCGGCGACGCCGGCCGCGTCGAGCGCAACGGTGAGTCTCGCTGAACTGAAATCGCCGAAGACGGCGGGCCCTGATGACGACTTGGCCGAGAAGAGCGAAGAAACGCACTCGCCGACATCGGCGGAGCCGCGCCTGGTGACCAATGCATCGGGCGACGTGAAAGCGGCGGTTCCGGCGTCTGCGCAGGATGTGACCAGCGGGCCCGTTGCGGGCGCTGCGCCCTCGATTGGGACGGCGGGTATCGATCACAAGAACAATGCGTCGTTCACGGGTACGGCAACGCCTGGCGACGCCGTGTCGCTCGTGTGGGACAAGAAGCCCGTTAGCTGGACGACGGCGGACACGTCGGGAAACTGGACGCTGGAGTTCAGGGCTCCGCCGGCAAAGGGGGAGCATGAACTCTATGTTACGGCGCAGGGCAAGGATGGCGCAGTGGTCGTCGGTCCGCAGCGCGCGTTCATCGGGCCTCCGGCGATGCCCGGGGGGGTGCCGCGCATCACGCTGAGATCCGCAGATCAGTCGACAAAGATGCTTCAAGAAGGCGTGACTGGCGGGAACGAGCCCGCGACAGGGATCATCGTGGAGAGGATCACGGGCGGGCAAACCGGCTCGACGACGGTAACCGGCAAGGCCGATCCTCGCGCAACGGTCAAGGTGCTGATCAACGGCAAGCCCGCGGGCGAGACTGTCGTCGGTGCCGACGGGTCTTGGTCGATCGCAGCCGCGAACGCTACGACGAAAAGTGCCGAGACCTTGCGCCTTGAGCTGCACGGTGCTGACGGAGCGAAGCTTGACGAGACCGAACTGCCCTACAAGACGGCCGCGGCGCCAAAGGTCGCCGAGAGCGATGCAACGAGCGCTGAGGGCCAAGCTGCCGTTTTGACATCGAACGTCGCCACCGCCGCGGCGAAGGCCTTCGAGAAGCCGCAAGATATGGCTGCGCTGTTCCATCCGCCTTCGCAGGTTGAAGCGGACAAGCCAAAGCGCCGCGTCATTCGTGTGCGGCGGGGCGATAGCCTCTGGCGCATCTCAAGGCGCCATCTGGGCAACGGCAAGAAGTGGGCTACGTTCTACCGTCTGAACAAACGCAAGATCGACAACCCCGATCTGATCTATCCGGGACAGACACTAATTCTCCCCGGCTAGGCGGGAAATTGCTACCCCTGGAAGTGGGGCGCGGCATGGCGTAAGTGAAGTCCATGCCGCCATCACCTGGACGTTCTACTGCCGTCGCCGGCGAAGCCCATAAGGGCGCGTCGCGCTTTTCTCCGGTACGCACGCTGCTTCCCTATCTGTGGCCCGAGGGGCGGGCCGACTTAAAGACGCGCATCATGCTTGCGATGGTCGCGCTGGTGCTCGCGAAGATCGCGACTTTGGCGTTTCCGTTGTTCTACGGGCGGGTGATCGACGCGCTCAGTCCGGCCAATGCCGCGGTTCAGGCAATCAGCATTGCGGTCGGGTTTATCGTTGCCTATGGCGTCGCGCGCATCTTGATGCAGGGGTTCGCGCAGCTGCGCGATGCGATTGCGGCAAAAGCGGTGTACCACGCAGTGCGGGCGGTAGCCGGCAAGACGTTCCGGCACGTGCATGCGCTGTCGCTTAGGTTCCATTTGGAGCGCAAGACGGGCGGTCTCACGCGTGTGATTGAGCGCGGGACGAAGGGCATCGACGTACTGCTTTTCTACGTGCTGTTTTCGATCGCGCCCACGATCCTGGAACTCGCGCTTGTATGCGGCTATCTCTTCTGGGCGTACCACTGGGGTTATGTCGCAATCACGATCGCGACCGTCGTACTCTACGGCTGGTTCACGATCATGATCACGGAGTGGCGCACGGCGATCCGGCGCCAGATGAACGACAGCGACACCGAGGCGAACACGAAGGCCGTCGATAGCCTTCTGAATTTCGAAACCGTAAAGTACTTTAACAACGAGGGTCACGAGGCGCACCGCTACGACAAGGCGATGGTGCGGTTCGCCGAGGCGTCAGAGAAGGCGCAAATGTCGCTCTCTGTGTTGAACACCGGGCAGGCCGTCATCATTACGGTCGGGCTCGTCGCCGTGATGGCCCTGGCGGCCTATCACGTTACGCAGAATTCCATGACGATCGGCGATTTGGTCGTCGTCAACGGCTTTCTCATTCAGCTCTATGTTCCACTCAATCTGCTCGGCACCGTGTACCGTGAGATCAACCAGGCGCTCATCGACATGGAGAAGATGTTCGATGTGCTTGGCGTGCCGCAGGAGGTGCAGGATAAACCGGGCGCGCTGCCGCTGAAGGTTGGCGGGGGCGAGATCCGCTTCGAGGATGTGACGTTCGCCTACGATCCGGAGCGCACGATCCTGAAGGGTGTGTGCTTTACTGTGCCGGCCGGCAAGACGGTGGCCGTCGTGGGGCCGTCGGGCGCAGGAAAGTCTACGATCTCGCGCATTCTCTACCGCTTCTACGACATCAAAGCGGGCAGGGTGACGATCGACGGGCAAGACATACGCGAGGTGACCCAGGATTCCGTTCGCGCTGTGATCGGCATCGTTCCGCAGGATACGGTGCTGTTCAACGACACGATCCGCTACAATATTCGCTACGGGCGGATCGGGGCGAGCGACGGGGAGATCGAGCAGGCTGCGCGGCTGGCGCAGATCGAACCGTTCATTCGCCAGCTACCAGACGGCTTCGATGCGATGGTGGGCGAACGGGGCTTGAAGCTTTCGGGCGGCGAGAAGCAGCGCGTCGCGATTGCACGCACAATTCTTAAGAATCCGCCGATCCTGTTGCTCGACGAGGCGACATCTGCGCTCGACACGCACACGGAGCGCGAGATTCAGTCGGCGCTGAAAGAGGTTTCTCGCAACCGTACGACGCTCGTCATCGCGCATCGGCTATCGACCGTCGTAGATGCCGACGAGATTCTCGTGCTCGACCAGGGGCGTATCGTGGAGCGCGGACGGCATGCCGACCTGCTGGCGAAGAATGGCGCTTATGCCGGCATGTGGAACCGTCAGCGCGAAGCGGCGGCGGCGCGGGAAAAGCTTAGTGAGGTCGAGAACGATCCGGCGGTCAATCCGGATGCGGATCGCGCGCTGCCGTCCGTCGCCGCTGGCGATTGACGCATAGTGGGTCAGCCGCGCGCTCTTGCCAGAGTCTCGACGAGTTCTGCCACTTTTTCCCGTTGCGCTTTCTTGTCGCCTGAGCGGATTGCGTGCTCAACACAATGGGCAATGTGGTCGGAGAGGATTTCACCTTCGACTTTTTTCAACGCAGCGATTACCGCCTGCACCTGCGTGACGACGTCGATGCAGTAGCGGTCGTCATCGATCATCTTGGCGAGGCCACGGACCTGGCCCTCGATGCGTTTGAGCCGCGACAGACACGACTTCTTCGTTTCGCTTTGCATGTATTGAATTATACCCCTAGGGGGTATATGTGGTCAAGGCAGCGGAGATTGGTGCCTCTATGACCTCGACGCATGACAATACGGCCGAGCACGGTTGGAGCCACGCCAAGGTGAAGGACCCGGTTTGCGGCATGTTGGTCGACGCGGCGAGCGCGAAGCATCGGGCGGTGCATGAGGGTCAAGAGTATTGTTTCTGCAATCCGCGTTGCCGCGAGAAGTTTGTCGCGAACCCGGACGCATATCTGAAGGCTGCCACGCAACCGACGCAGGCTGTGAAGCCGGGTGCGATCTACATCTGTCCGATGGATCCGGAGGTCCGCCAAGTTGGGCCGGGGACATGCCCTAAGTGCGGCATGGCGCTGGAGCCCGAAGATGCGCTTCTTGCCGAGGACACGGCGAACCCCGAGCTCGCCGACATGACGCGCCGGTTTTGGATTGGGTTTGTGCTTGCGGTGCCCGTTGTCGTGCTGGAGATGGGCGGGCACTTCGCCAATCTGCATACGCTGGTGAGCCCCGCGTTGAGCAATTGGCTCCAACTGCTGATCGCGACGCCAGTTGTATTGTGGTGCGGGTGGCCGTTCTTTGAACGCGGCTATCGCTCGGTGGTCACGGGACATCTGAACATGTTTACGCTGATTGCGATCGGTACCGGGATCGCCTGGGGTTACAGCGTCGTGGCAACGGTCGCGCCGGGTGCGTTTCCCGCGGTGTTTCGCGGCATGGGGGGCGCTGTTGCGGTGTACTTCGAGGCGGCAGCAGTGATCACCGTCCTGGTGCTGCTTGGCCAAGTTATGGAGTTGCGGGCGCGGGAGAGCACGGGCGGGGCCATTCGCGCGCTCCTCAATCTCGCGCCAAAGGTTGCATATCGCGTGCGCGCCGACGTGGCCGACGAAGAGGTGCCGCTCGCACATGTGGGAAAGGGTGACCGCTTGCGCGTGCGGCCAGGCGCGAGCGTGCCGGTGGATGGCGTCGTTGTCGAGGGAGGGAGCAACGTTGACGAATCCATGATGACGGGGGAACCGATCGCCGTGGCCAAAGCCATCGGCGATCGGGTGATAGGTGGTACGATGAACCAGAACGGCTCGTTCGTCATGGAGGCGCGGAATGTGGGCGCGGATACCGTGCTCTCGCAGATCCTGGCAATGGTGGCAAAGGCTCAGCGAAGCCGCGCGCCGATCCAGCGGCTGGCCGACCAGGTCGCCGGTTGGTTCGTGCCGGCGGTCATTGTGGTCGCTCTGATGGCGTTCTTGGCGTGGAGCGTGTGGGGACCGGAGCCGCGCTTCACTTACGGCCTGATCGCGGCCGTTGCCGTGTTGATCATCGCGTGCCCGTGTGCGTTGGGGCTTGCGACACCGATGTCGATCATGGTGGGTGTCGGGCGCGGTGCGCAGGCGGGTGTCCTCATCAAAGACGCTGAGGCGTTGGAGCTGCTTGAGAAGATCGACACGCTGGTTGTTGATAAGACCGGCACCCTGACCGAGGGCAAGCCCAAGGTCGTCGCCGTCGAGACCGTCGGCGCCATCGGCAGCGACGAGCTTCTGCGGTTGGCGGGGGCACTTGAGCGTTCGAGTGAGCATCCGCTGGCAGCGGCCATTGTTGCGTCGGTGGGGAATGTCGCGCTCCCGCCGGTCGACGGGTTTGTGGCGGTCACGGGCAAGGGTGTGACCGGCGTCGTCGAAGGGCACAGAGTTGCGATCGGCAACGCAAAGCTCATGACTGGCATCGCGGGGTTCGATGCGCTCGATGCGGTCGCCGAGCGGCTGCGCGCGGAAGGCGCGACGGTGATGCTTGTGACCGTCGATGGCGCCGCGGCGGGTGTTATCGGCGTCGCGGATCCGATCAAGAGCACGACGCCGAAAGCAATCGCGCGGCTGAAAGCCGATGGTGTGCGAATCGTCATGCTGACCGGGGACAACGGCGTGACTGCCAATGCCGTCGCTGCGAAGCTCGGCATCGACGAGGTGATCGCCGATGTGATGCCCGATCAAAAGAGTGCTGTGGTGGAGCGGTTGCGGCGCGAAGGAAGGCGCGTGGCGATGGCTGGCGACGGGGTCAACGACGCGCCCGCGCTGGCTGCAGCCGATGTCGGGATCGCGATGGGTACGGGCACGGAAGTTGCGATGCAGAGCGCGGGGGTCACGCTCGTGAAGGGCGATCTCTCTGCGATCTCCCGGGCG
>CAYXQB010000066.1:0-12682 GCA_964466435.1 uncultured Flavobacteriaceae bacterium
AGGCTCGCCATGGTTCGAAGCCGAGCCACCATCATCCCAGAGAGAACGCTGCTTGCCGCTTATCGCAGCGGACAGTTTCCTATGGCCGAGACACGCACCGACGACGATGTGTTCTGGATCGATCCGCCGTTGCGCGGGATCCTGCCGTTGGAAGCGTTCCATGTGCCGAAGCGGCTGGCGCGCACAATCCGCTCGAGCCGTTTTCGCATTTCGGCCGACAACGCCTTTGCTGAGGTGATGACCGCCTGTGCAACGAGTGCTCCGAATCGCCGGAATACCTGGATCAACCCGCTGATCGAGCGCTCCTACGCCAACCTGCATGCCAACGGGCATGCGCATAGCGTCGAAGTCTGGGACGACGACCTTCTTGTGGGTGGGCTCTATGGCGTTTCGATCGGTGCGGCGTTCTTCGGCGAGAGCATGTTCAGCCGCCAGACAGACGCCAGCAAAGTGGCTCTCGTGTACTTGGTGGAGCGTTTGAAGGCCGGGGGTTACACGCTTCTCGATACGCAGTTCATCACCGAGCATCTGAAGCAATTCGGCGCGGTCGAGATCCCGCGAGCGCGCTACAAGGCGCTGCTCGCGGACGCCGTCGAGGCGAAAGCCGACTTCTACGTGTTGGGCGGTGCGGGCGCGGTAGGCTGAGTGGGCGCCGTTTTGCAGCTTACCACCCACACATCGTAGACCGCGTGCTCGAGCGCGTTCAGCGCCGGGCTCGACGCGAACATCCAGCCGGAGAATATCTTCTGGATCGTGCCGTCGGGTTTGCGATCTTGGATCTCCAGAAACGCCGCGGACTCGGGCGGCTCCTCGGGCGGGCGCGTTTTGCAGGCGCGGGCGGTCACGATCAGCGTGTTGTAGAAGACCGGCTTGTTCAGGCCGACCTCAAGCTTCGCGGTGCGCGCGGCGACCTTGTCGAGCCCACCGAGGATCACGCCGGTCGCAATCGGTGCCGCGCTTGACGGCGGCGTGGGCGTGATGACTTCCGGCGGTGGAGGGGGCGGTATGACGACGCCTTCACCCGGCGTTTCGACGGGCGGCAACGGCATCGTCTCGTTCGGGTCTGAGGGCGGCGGCGGCGCGGGATCGGGCGGCACCGGGATCGGCGTGTCGACCGGGGGTGCCGTGTCTTGTGCGATCGCAAGCCCCGTGATCAGGGCCGCAGATATCATCAGCAACGCGAGATAACGCTTCATATCTCAACTCAACCTAACAAAACGCCCACATTATGGCGTCGATGGTGCGGCGCCGGGCGCCGGTGCGGGGGCTTCTTCCTTCTTCTCGTCGCTGCCGCCGAGCATCGTCTGCACGGCCAAACTCAGGAGATCGACAGACCCTTGCGTCGTCGCGAACTCGGTGCCCGGCTTCATCATGTCTTCGCTACCGCCGGGCGAGACGGAGAGGTAGGTGCCGCCGAGCAGGCCTTCGGTCGACACCTTCACCGAGGAATCATCGGGGAGCGCAACGCCCTGTTTGATGTTCATCTTCACGAGTGCGCGGTAGGTTTTTTGGTCGAGCTCCTGCGATGTCACGGAGCCGATCTTGATGCCCGACATGCGAACGTCGGTGCCAATCGAGACGCCGTCGATCTTATCGAAACGGGCCACCACCTCGTAGCCGGACACTGCGCCGGCGCCGGTCGAACTCCAACCATAGTAGAAAAAGAATGCTGCAACCGCGACGACCGCGGCACCCAACAATGTCTCGACAAATCCGTTCTGCATCTCTTTCCCCTACTCCGGCTGCCAGGCTTCGTAATCGCCTGTCGCGGGCGCCCGCTGACCCGTGCCAAGCAAGCTTCCGGGCGGCCGATAGGCGCCAGGCGTGCCGGTCAAATTCGGCTGATGTTCTTTCTCCCAGGACTTCACTTTCGGCGGAGCGACGGTCGGCGGTTCGTCAACGGTGTGGTGTAGCCAACCATGCCATTCGGGCGGCACGAGGGACGCTTCGGCCACGTTCTTGTAGAGCACCCAGCGGCGCTTGGCGTCGGTGGTCTGATAGTAGCTGTTGCCGAACAGGTCTTCGCCCACGAACGTCCCGTTGCGCTTGGTGTAAATCCAAGTGCCGATCGTGCTCCCGTTCCACCAGGTCATCATCCAATTCAAGGACTTGATCATTTTCGAACGTGGCACTCCTGACTCAGCACGGCGGCGGACTATGGCGTGCGGGCCGTGCGCCCGTAAAGCTGTACAAGTGGCGGCTTCCCCACCCGCACCGCCCGCCTAGCCTGTTCGCTCATGGGTTGTGTTGTCGCAGTCCAATCTACTTTTGGCTGGTCGCCCCCGGCAGCACCCGGACCTCGATCCGCCGGCTTCCCAGATACTGTTTGGCGGCGGTCACGACCTCATCCTTGGTTATTCCTTCAAGATCGGAGAGCTGGGTGCGGATCGTTTCGAGCGCCCTGGGCTCGCTCTGAATGTCTTCCAGGGCGCCCAGCCAGAACCCGTTCGTTTGCCGGTCGGTCTCGACTGCCTTGACGAGGGGGGTCCTGGCGCGCTGCAGGACGTCATCGGTCAGCGCCCCGGACTTCAGCTCAGTTACGATCTTGTCGACCGTCTTGAAGAAGCCCTCGACCAATTCAGGCCGGGTCTCGGCCGAGGCCGCGATGTAGCCGAAGTCGGGCAAGGCGCCCGAGTTCCAGTTACCAACGGAGGGCGAGTAGGTTGCGCCCTGGGCTTCGCGGAACTCCTCCGTCAGGCGCACCTCCATGACCTCGCGCAGAAGGCTGAGAGTCCGCGCGCGACGCGGGCTGGAGTAGAAGTCTGGTCCTGGCCAGGCAACATAGGCTGAGGCTTGATCCGCGCGCCCCTCGTGCGTGAAGCGCAGAGACTTCGCCGCTGCGGGGAAGCGCACGTCACGAGCTCCCGGCTGTTCGGCGAGTTTGGTGGCACGCGCAGGGAGCGCCCCGAACGTCGCTGCGACGGCCTTGACGACCTCGTCCAGCTGCGCGTCGCCGACGACCGTGATTTCGACCGGCGCCGACGCGAAGACCGGCTTCAAGACAGCTTCGACGTCAGCGATCTTCAACGCCTTAATGTCTGCCAGTGTCGGGAACGCCCAGCGCTGGTCGCCGGAACGCAGGAATGCGCCCGACTCTCGGCCGATGACGCGGCCGGGGCTTGAGGAATATTGTTTGAGAAAGTTCTCGGCGGCGCCCTGCAGGCGCTCGAACCCGCCGCTGCGATAGGCGGCGTCCGTCGTGAACGCAGCGAGCAGCTGCATCTGCAACATCAGGTCACGCCCGTTGGTGCCGCCGCTCAGCTCGAACGACTCTTCGTCGATGGCAAGCCCGTTCGACACGATGCGGCCGGCGAGCGATTCCTCCAGTTCGTCGGCGGTCAGCTGCTTCAGGCCGCCTTCGCTAAATCCGAACGGCAATGTCATCGCCAAGCCGATCTTGTTGCGCGGCATGTGGATGTAGCCGCCGGCGAAGCGGACGGCGACATAGATCGTGTCCTTGTCGAAGTCGGTCTGCTTGAAGTTCAGCTTCACGCCGTTCGCGAAGCGGAGCGCGGTCGCACCCAGGTCGGCGATCTCGTTGCGTTCGGCCACGACGCCCGGCTGGCCGAAGTTCGCGTAGGGAAATGACTTCGCATCTTCCTTCGTCGGCGCCACCACGGCCGTCTTGACGCTATCCTCATAGGCAGCGGCGACGGCGGCGTTGCCGCCCGCGACAGGTTCGCTCGACGAAACGAAGATCAGGGGGCCCTGCCCGCCTGCTAGTTCCCTGAGGCCTGCAAGAGCGGTCGCGGGTGTCACGGCCGCGGAAGATTTCTCGAAGCGTGCCAGCTGGTCGGAGGGCGACGAGAATACCGTGCGGTCCGCGAAGGCGCTGACCACTTGATCGGCGAGGCCGCCGGTTTCGCGGGTCGACTGGGTTGCGACGGCGTTTTCGAGCGAGGCTCGCCACTCTTTCAGTTCGCGATCGATTTCGGTTTGCGTGAAGCCGTGTTCGAGCGCCCGGCGATATTCCTGCTCGGCAGCCGCGATGGCGCGGCGCCACTGCCCGGGGCGCGAGGTCGTCGATATGCCCACCGTCTGCGAAATGCCGCGGGAGTTCGAGTGCCCGACGCTTGCGCCGACAAACGGTGCGTTGGCGCCGCGCGCGATCCGCCCGATGCGCCGGTTGATCACGCTGAGTGCGATGCGGCGGCTCAAGTTGCGGGCGCGTAGCGCGACTGTGTCCGCGTTGTCGTCGGGCGGCTGGAACCAGTTGACGGTGACGCTTTCGGGCAGGTTCGGTTCGATGTGAGCGGCGGCGACGATGCCGCGTTCTTTGACTGAACCGTGTTCGGGGTCGACGGGATCTTGGCCTTCGCCACGCCAGTCGGAGAATTTCGTTTTGATTTTCGCTTCCAGTTCGGCGGGGTCGAAGTCCCCGGTCGCGACCAGGAGCGTGCGCTCAGGCCGGTAGTGGCGGCGGTAGTAGTCGAGCAGAAGGTCACGGGTTGCGCCTTTGATCGTCTCGGCCGTGCCGATGGGGAGCCGCGCGGCTTGGCGCTGGCCTTCATATGAAAGGAGCCACCGGCTCTGGAAGGCGCGGTACTCCGGCGTGTTTCGGGTCCTGAGTTCGGAGAGAACCACGCCTTTCTCGCGTTCGATAGCGGCGGGGTCGAGCGTCAGGCGGTCGCCGACTTCACGAAACAGCATGAGCCCCGTGTCGACCAAGTCGGCATCGTTTTTCGGCAGTTCGAGCGTGTATACGGTCTCGTCCGTGGACGTGTAGGCGTTTGTGTGCGCGCCGAAAGCCAAGCCCTTGCGCTGCAGGAGTTTGACGAAGTCGCCCTCCGGCACGTTCTTCGAGCCGTTGAAGGCCATGTGCTCCATGAAGTGAGCGAGGCCCTGCTGTGCGTCGCTTTCCTGGAGCGACCCGGCGGCAATCCGGAAGCGCAACGCGATCGCGCTTTTGGGCGTGGCGTTGCGCATCAGCGCGTAGCGCATGCCGTTGGGCAACACGCCGTAGCGCACGGCGGCATCAGGCTTGATGTCGCTGATTTCGTGGGGCCAGTAAGCGTAGTCGGGACGGCTGTCGCTCCGCGGTGCCGCAGAGACGGTCGATCCAGGTTGCGCACAAGCGGCGAGGAGTAGCGCGATGACAACCGCGCCAATACGCATGACGAACTGCATCTGCTTCCCCTGCTCCTTGCGCCGGCGCCTACGCGTCGAACATGATCACCGAACGCGCGAGTTCGCCGCGCTTCAGCTCGTCGAAACCTTCGTTCACTTGCTCGAGCTTGATGCGGCGCGAGATCATTTCGTCCAGCTTGAGCTTTCCTGACATGTAGAAATCAACGAGACGCGGCATGTCGACGGGGAAGCGGTTCGAACCCATCAACGAGCCCTGAATGCGCTTCTCACCCAGGAAGTCCGCGCCGTGCAGCTCAATGTTCACGCCGACCGGGATCATGCCGATGATGTTCGCCGTGCCGCCGCGGCCGAGCATGCGAAACGCCTGCTCCGCCGTTTGCTTGAGGCCGATCGCTTCGAACGAGTGGTGTACGCCGCCCGAGGTCATCTCGATGACCTGCTTCACCGGATCGCCGTCTTTCGGATTGACCGTGTCGGTGGCGCCGAAATGCTTCGCGAGATTGAGCTTCGAGCCCTGCATATCGACCGCGATGATGCGGCCGGCGCCTGCGATCGCTGCGCCGTTGATGCAGGCGAGGCCAACGCCGCCGCAACCGATGACGGCGACAGTCTCGCCGGGACGCACTTTCGAGGTGTGCATGACCGCGCCGACGCCCGTCATCACGGAGCAGCCGATCAGTGCGGCGCGGTCGAGCGGCATGTCCTTCCTGATCTTCACGCAGGCATGCTCGTGGATCAGCATCTGCTCGGCGAAAGAAGACAGGTTCAAAAACTGGTTCATCGGATCGGCCTCTTTCGCCAGACGCGGAGCCTCACCCTTTTGCCGCTTCGTTTCCGGACTGACGCAGCGCGACATGTGGCCGGTCAGGCAGTGCTCGCAGTGACCGCAGAAAGCCGACAGACACGTAATGACGTGATCGCCCGGTTTCACCGTGCGCACTTCACTTCCGACCTGCTCGACGACGCCCGCACTTTCGTGGCCCAACACCGCGGGAAGCGGATAGGGATAGAGGCCGTCGACGAAGTGCAGGTCCGAGTGGCAGATGCCCGCTGCGGCGGTACGGATCAGGACCTCATGCGGGCCCGGCTTGTTGATCTGGACGTTTTCGATCGTGAGCGGCTTTTTTACTTCGCGGAGGACGGCGGCTTTCATGGGGCGAGGACTCCGGAATGGAAATGATAGGACACCTCGAAACTACGCGAGGCTGGCGTGCCGTGTCAGCCCCAATCACATGGTCGCCCGCCGCACAAACCCGGCATCGGGCAGGTCCGTTTCCTTGTGAATGTCGATGTTCGTGACCTGTGCCGCAGGGGGGCCTTGGGTTGTGGCTTTGAGCATGTCCTCGACTTTGGCGTCGGGGCCGGCGATCAGAATCTCAACACTGCCGTCGGAACGGTTGCGGACCCAGCCGTCAAGGCCGCGCGCCTTGGCCTCAGTCACCGCCCAGTCGCGGTAGCCGACACCCTGAACGGCGCCCTTGATTCTGAGGCGGAAAATCGTGATCTCGCTCATGTTTTATTAGAACTTTCGTTACGTTTTCGAAGGACTCCGCGGACGATTACTTAACCCGGGCGCGCGAAAATGTCCCCCGATGAAATGGGTGGAATGCGCGAGGGGACAATGGCGCGGGCTGCACAACTGAGACCAAAGGCGGAAGTCTCCGTCGCGCTGAACTTGGCGCCGATGATCGCTCCGCATCGCAAGCATGGGCGCTTGTCGCTGCGCATCGAGCGCTTGCCGCAGGGGATGCGCCTGTCGCGCGGCACGCGTAACAACGACGGCACTTGGTCGCTGGGTTCCGACGAACTCGACGACTTGACCTTGCTTGCGCCGGAGGACTTCAAAAAGGTTTTCAAGATCGGCGTTCGTGTCATCAGCCTTCTGGACGGCAGCACGCTGACCGCGGTGGAATTGCCGATCAATCCAGAGGATGAGACGGCAACGGCCACCGTAAGCGACGTGCAGCCTGCCGCCAGCACCGCCGAACTCGGCTTGCTCCAGCGCGAACTGGCTGCGGCGAAAGAGGCCCTCTCCGCGCGCGATGCGGAGCTGGCCGAGCGCCTGGCCGCGGCTGCGACCGAAGCGGCGGCGCAGTTCCAGCATACGCTTGCCAAAGCCGAGAGCGCCTGGACGAAGGCTGAGGGGACCCGCCTCGCTGCGATTCAGCAGCAATGGCAGGAGAAGTTTGCCGAAGCGCTGGCCGATGTCGAAGGTGCGCAGACGCAGCAGCACGAAGCGCAGGTCCGCGAGCTGCAGGAGAAACTGGAAACGCTGCAAGCCGCCATCGACGAACGCGATGCGGCTTTGAAGCATGCGAAAGACGCAGGGCACGCCGACCGCGAGCGCGGCGACAGCGCGACGCAGGAAGCGCAGGCCAAACTGATTGAAGTGCAGGCGAAGCTGGCCGAGCGCGAAGCGGCGCTGGCGCGCGCGATGGCATCCGCCGACGCCGCAAAGCGCGAGGCTGAGGCTGGGCTCGCAAAGGCCGAACAGACTTGGCGCGACGGTGAGGCCGCGCGTCTCGCCGTTGCGGAAGCGCAGTGGCGCGAAGCGTCGACCAAGGCGCTCAGCGAGGCGCATGCGGACGCGAACGCCGAGCGAGAACAGGGCACAGCAAGCGAACGCGATCTGCTGCATCGAGTCGCCGAGCTGCAAGCCGCCATCGCCGAGCGCGACGAGGCGATCGCCCGGGCGCAGTCGGCAAGCGAGCAGGCTCGCGCTCGCGCCGCGCAGGAAGCCGATGCGCGTATGGCAAAGGCCGAACAGAATTGGAAAGCGGCCGAGGCGGCTCGTCTGGCAGCTACAGAGGCGACATGGAAGGCGAAGGTGAGCGAAGCCGCGACCGCGGCGCGCGCGCAAGCGGCAACCGCGGCGCCCGCTGACGAGGCGGAGCTGCGCGAGTTGCGCGAGAAAGTCGCCGGCTTACAGGCCAAGCTTGCGATGCGCGACGCCGCGTCGGCGCGGGCCGCAAAGCTCGCCGACGAAGAGCGCCGCCGCTGGCAAAAGGAAGCGCAAGACGTCATCGTCAAGTCGGCGCGCGAGCGCAAGTCGGACGAGGCGGCGCGGCTTGCCAGCGTGCAGGCGGAGTGGAGCAAAGAGTCGGCACGCGAACTCGCCCTCACCACGGCGCGCGCCGAGGCTGCTGAAGCCGCGCTGGCCCAGATGCGCATTCGCGCCGCCGAAGAGGCGCCGTTGCACAGGGAGCTTGCCTCGGTGAAGTCGGCGCTCGCCATCCGCGAGGCTGAGGTGGAGCACCTGCGTTCGCAGCTGCCGCCGGAAGGCGACGAGGCTTCGGACGCCCAGGCAAACGCGGCGCCGGCCGCCGTACCCGGTGCAAAGTCGAGCCTGCGCGAAGTGTTGATTGCCGCCGTCATCGGTGTGGCGGCCGTGACGTTCTGGCCGGAGATCTCCGCACTCGTCTTCGGTGCGCCGCCCGCGCCGCCGCCGAAGGCACCGGTGCCCGTTGCCGAAGTTGTGCCTGCGCTGCCGGTCGCGACCGCGATGAAGGAGGCGAAGCTGCGCGCCGAGCCGTCGACGAAGGCGGCCGTCGTGGGCAAGCTGCCGCGCGACGCAATGGTCGAGATCGTCGAGACCCAGGGCGGCTGGAGCCGTGTTCGCTTCACAACGCCGCCCGCGAAGGGTCAGGCGGCCGAAGGCTGGACGAAGGCGTCGGTACTGCAGGAACCGCCGGCTGGTTCTCCGACGGCTGCAAAGAAGCCTTAGGCGAACTCTAGGATCACTGCGTCGACCGGCAGACTATCGCCGGGCTTGGCCGCCAAGCGCTTGATTACGCCGTCGCGCTCGGCGCGAAGCACGTTCTCCATCTTCATGGCTTCGACGACGGCGAGCGGCTGGCCGGCCTTCACTTCCTGGCCGACTTCGGCGGCGATCGAAACGACGAGGCCCGGCATCGGGCAAAGCAGGAGCTTCGACGTGTCCGGCGGCGGCTTCACCAGCATGTGCGCTGCAAGGGCCGCGACGCGCGGGCGGCGCACGGTGATGCTCGCGTGTGCGCCGCGATGGACTATGCGGAACATGTCGCCGCGCCGCGTCACCTGCATAGCAGCTGCCTGGCCCGCGATTTCACCCGAAAACACGGCTTCGCCGGGTTTCCATGAGCTTTCGACCTCGACCATGCGCGACGACTTCCCGTCGCCGAGCCGGACTGCAATCACGTCGCGCCCCTCGGTCATCGTCTTCACCGAGAGCGTGTCCGTCGTGTTCACGGTAACGGTCCAGTCGCGCGGCACGGCGGACCCGCCGTTGACTTGCCCCGAAATCTTGCGCCGGCGTTCTTCCTCGCGCAGCTGCATGAAGACGGCAGCGGAGGCCATCCGGTCCTTCAACTCATCGGTCAACGGCGCGCCGTGGAAGCCGTCCTTGAACTCCTCCGCGATGAAGTTCGTGGTGAGGCGGCCTGCCCGGAAACGCTCGTGCATCATCACCGCTTGAAGGAACGGGATGTTGTGCGCGATCCCGTCGATCGAGAAATGGTCCAGCGCGTCGCCCATCAAGTCGATCGCGGCTTCGCGATTGCTGGCATGCGTGCATAGCTTCGCGATCATCGGGTCGTAGTAGATCGAAATCTCCCCGCCTTCGAAGACACCCGTGTCGTTGCGGATCGTCTTGCCGACAACGCTGGCCTCGGCGGGCGGGCGATAACGAACGAGCCGCCCGGTTGACGGCAGGAAACTGCGGTATGGGTCTTCCGCATAAATACGACTCTCGATCGCCCAGCCCTTCAGTTTCACCTCGTCCTGTTTGATCGCAAGCTTCTCGCCTGCGGCAACCCGGATCATCTGCTCGACGAGATCGAGGCCGGTGACGAGCTCCGTCACCGGATGCTCGACCTGCAGACGCGTGTTCATCTCGAGGAAGTAGAAATTGCGCTCCTTATCGACGATGAATTCGACCGTGCCTGCGCTCTCGTATTGGACGGCCTTGGCCAACGCTACGGCCTGCGCCCCCATCGCGGCGCGTGTCTTCTCGTCGAGAAACGGCGATGGCGCCTCTTCGATGACCTTCTGGTGGCGCCGTTGGATCGAGCATTCGCGCTCGCCCAGGTGGATGACGTTGCCGTGCTTGTCGCCCAAGACCTGGATTTCGATGTGGCGCGGCTCGGTGATGTACTTCTCGATGAAAAGCCGGTCGTCGCCGAACGACGAGCGCGCCTCGTTCTGCGAACTGGTGATCGCCTGTGCGAGTTCCGCTTCTTTCCAAACGATGCGCAAGCCCTTGCCGCCGCCGCCGGCCGAGGCTTTCACCATCACCGGATAGCCGATTTCGCCCGCTATGCGCGCGGCCTCTTTCAGATCCTTGATCTCGCCGATGTAGCCGGGAACGCAGTTCACCTTTGCTTTGGCGGCGAGCTTCTTCGACTCGATCTTGTCGCCCATCGCCGAGATCGCGTGCGCGTTCGGCCCGATGAACGCGACCTTCGCCTTGGCCAGCGCCTCGGCAAACGCCGTGCGCTCCGACAAGAAGCCGTAGCCCGGATGCACGGCTTCCGCGCCCGTCTTCTTGCACGCCTCGACGATCTTCTCGATGACGAGATAAGACTGCGCCGACGGTGCAGGGCCTATCGCAACGGCTTCATCAGCTATGTCGACGTGCAGCGCCGCCGCGTCGGCTTCCGAGTAAACGGCGACCGTTTTAATGCCCATCTTGCGCGCGGTCTTGATCACACGGCAGGCGATTTCACCGCGGTTCGCGATGAGAATTTTCTTAAACATCAATTGCTCCAAAGCGCTTTGCGCCAGATGGGTTCGCCCGCAAACGCATAGCGATAGGCGATCGCCCACTTCTTGCCGCCGAGCGCGACGGCGCCTTTCTCTTTCACCGTAGCCAGAAACGCCTTGAGGCGCGGCAGTTCGCGACCGTCAAGGAAGATCGAGTACGCGTCGCCCCGCTTCATCGCCCGCGGCGAGCTGAGCCCCGGCCACTCCTTGGGCCAGTTCACCGACGCCTGCGGCGCATAGGAATAGTCCCACAGCATCACCTCGACATAGGCGGGCTCCCACGCGCGGCTCGACGGATAGTCGAGTGCACACAGCGCCTTGTGCACGGCAAAGAGCTCCGCAGGCGGTGCCTCGTTCCCCTTCGGGTTCATCGGTGCCGGCGGCACCGCATTCCGGCAGCTCAGTCCATAGACGCTCGCCGCCCACTGTTGCGTACCGTTCGCGAAGTACAGCGCAGCCGTCGGCTGATCCGTCGCACCGCTGAGCATGAAGTGCTTCTTCGCCAACGGACGCGCCGCCAACGGCGCCCACCTCTGGGACAGCACACCCAGTTCGGCGGGGTTCAGCTTCACAGTGTGGTAGGCGTAAGCCCTCTCCCCAGTCTTCTTTGCGAAGACCACGTCGCCGGTCTCATACACGGCGACCCGCGGCGTGTCGGACCCGATCACCATCAGCCACGGGTCCTGCTCCATCAAAACGGCGATCGGCTTCGGCCCCGCGAAGGGATCGAACGGCGCCCCCACCGAGGGAAGCACCGCACCGAACATCGCCGTTAGGATCGCAAGAAGCCGAACCATCGTGCCGCACTACTTCGCCCGCAGGCTACGCTCCCGCACCGCGCGGAACTCGTTGCCCTTGTACCAAGTCGGCCAGGCGTTCGAATTGGCGATCGTGTTGCCGACCTCGTAGGCGACCTCCATCGTCTCGACGGGTCCGCGTAGATCCCAGTCATCGCTCCACTCGTCCGACGGCTGGTGGTAGCGCTTCGCGCGATAGTCGTTGCGAAGCGCCATCCCGGCCGCAACGCCGCCTTCGAGCAAGTCGGGCCCCTGCCCCGCATAGAGCATCGGCACGCCTACCTTCGCGAGGCTGATATGGTCCGAGCGGTAGAACGAGCCTTTTTCCGGCTCCGGATCGGGCGCCGCGACGCGACCGCGCGCCTTCAGCACCCTCTTCAACACATCCTCGATTTCCGACGCGCCCGAGCCCACGACGGTCATGTCCTTGGACGGTCCCGCAGGCCCCACGCCGTCGAAGTTCAGACCCGCCACGATCTTGTTCAGCGGCACCGGCGGATGCTCGGCAAGATACGCCGAGCCCAACAGCCCCTGCTCCTCCAGCGTCACGAACGCGAACATCACCGACCGCTTCGGCGGGGCGGCGGCAAACGCTTCGGCCATTTCGAGCAACGCCGACACACCGCTCGCGTTATCGACCGCGCCGTTGTGAATCTTGTCGTCACCCGGCACGTCTGGCTTCACCCCGATATGGTCCCAATGCGCGGTGTAGAGCACGTGCTCGTCCGCCTTGGCCGTTCCCGGAACAACGCCGATCACGTTGCGCGTCTTCATGCGCGCGACTGCCGAATGCGTCACCGCGTTGAGCTTTAGCCCCTTCATCGGCACTGCGCGGAAGCCGCGCTTGTTCGCGGCAAGCCGCAGCTTCGCGTAGTCGAGTCCGGCGCGCGCGAACAAATCGTTCGCGACCTCGGTCGTCACCCACGAATGCACCGTGACCAGATCCGCGTTGCCGTTCGCCTTGTCCAAGTAGTACTTCGCGCCGGTGTTCGAGTTGCGCACGACTTGCCAACCATAGGCCGCCGGTTCCGTCTCGTGCACGATGATGACCGCCGCCG
>CAYXQB010000067.1:0-12616 GCA_964466435.1 uncultured Flavobacteriaceae bacterium
GCCGCAGTTCTATGCGTTGCTGCTCGAGAAGGCTTCGCTCACCGATCCTGAGTTTCAGGCGCAGATGGACCGGTCGAAGTGGCCGTCGCTGAAGGAGAAGATTGCGCGCGTGATGAAGACAAAGACGCGCGACGAGTGGGACAAGATTATGGAAGGCACCGACGTGTGCTATGCGCCGGTGCTGTCGCTCAGCGAGGCGCCGAACCACCCGCACAACAAGGCACGCGGGTCGTTCGTCGAGATTGACGGTGTCGTGCAGCCTGGTCCAGCACCGCGGTTCAGCCGCACGAAAGTGGAAGTGCAAGGTCCAGCACCTACGTGCGGGCAGCACAACGATGAAATTCTCAGCGCCTTCGGTTTCAGCACGAGCGACGTCGTTGCGCTGAAGTCGTCCGGCGCGATCTGATGTCTGCATTGCCGAGAATCGGAGGCGCCGCGGTTGATCAAGGCCGTGAACTTCGCCTTGCAACTACGTCAAGGACGGGATGAGCTTGATGAGCCTCGAGGCGATTTTCGCGCCCACCGCTTAGGCGCTTGCACGGTCTCTAGG
This sequence comes from uncultured Flavobacteriaceae bacterium, assembly GCA_964466435.1. Classification (GTDB taxonomy): domain Bacteria; phylum Pseudomonadota; class Alphaproteobacteria; order Micropepsales; family Micropepsaceae; genus SZUA-430. Next base: position 551 of record CAYXQB010000067.1, read on the forward strand.
TCTCCGCAATCATCTGCCAAGACGCGGGAGATGCCATGTCTTATGCCCAAAACCGTCGGATCCACGATGCCGACTCGCACTTGATGGAGTTGGCCGATTGTCTCGATCCGTTTTTAGAGACGAAGTTCCGGGCGGACTACGATGCGCTGCCAAAGCTTCAGGCATGGCCGCGCGACAGCGCTTGGGTGAACGAGGCGCGGGCGAAGCAGGCGGATGCCGCGTTTCGTGCGAGCGCGTCGGAGAACATTCTTTTGCGGCGCGACTACGAGGCGTTGGGCTCGTTCCTGCCGGAAGACCGGCCGCGCGCGCTCGATCTCTTGGGTTTCAAGAGCCAGCTTGTGTTCACGACCTGGTGCCTCGGCAATTTCGGCTTGGATGATACGAACGCCGAACTCGCCTATGGGACGGCCGAAGCGCACAATCGCATGATGGTGGCGTTCTGTTCGGTTGACCAGCGCTTTTTGCCGACAGCGTACGTGCCGCTGGCCGATTTCGAGCGGGCGACAGCGACGGCGACGGCTGCGATTGCCGGCGGGGCGAAAGCGCTGATGGTGCCGTCTATCTGCCCCAAAGGGCATTCGCCGAGCCATATCGGTTTCGATCCGGTTTGGCGAATGGCTGAAGAGGCGGGGCTGCCGATCGTGTTCCATGTCGGGGGCGAGGCGAAGATCAATCCCGACTACTTCAACAACGGTATGCCGAAGGTGAAGGACTTCCACGGCGGCGAGGAGAACTTCACGTCGGTCTCCTACATGATGATCCCGCATTCGGTGATGCTGACGCTGGCTGCGATGATCCTTGACGGCGTGTTGGACCGGTTTCCGAGGCTCAAAGTCGGTGTGATCGAACTTGGGGCGTCGTGGGTGCCGAGTTGGATGCGCTTCATGGATGCAGGGGCGGACGCGTTCCGGAAGGGCGAGGAACGGCTCAAGAAACTCTCGCTCAAACCCAGCGAGTTCGTGCGGCGGCAGGTTCGGGTTACACCATATCCGCATGAAGACACAGGGTGGATCATTCGCAACTCCGGCGAGGAGGTGTGCATGTTTTCCTCCGATTTCCCGCACGTCGAAGGCGGGCGCAATCCGCTGAAGCGGTTCGACGAGAGCGTGGCGGGGTTGCCCAGAGGCGCGCGTGAGAGTTTTTACGCCGGGAATTTCGTGGACTTGATGGGGGAGGGGCTCGCGGCGGATTTGAGAAGCGTTGCGATGCCACACGTCGGGTGATGATGCGCCGCGTTTTGAGTATTCTTGCGGCCAGTCTCGTTGTCGCGTTGGCCTGTGCAGTCGGCGACGCCCAGGCGGACATTGATGACGCGAATCTCGCGCACGAGACGAACGGCCGGGTCGCGTGGGACGGCGACCACTTTGTTATTCGCCTCAGGTCCGGCAAGACGATAGCCCACGGGCGACCTAAGCCCTTTGTGGACAGCCACGTTGTAGGGCTCCATTCGTATGATCGGATCGGCGATGTTTTCGTCTTCCATTGGTCGGACGGCGACATCGACCACTACACCACCGTTGACGAATACTCAGGCGTGGTAACCCACTTCGATCGGCCTCCCGATTTCTCGCCGACCGGCAATCGAGCAGTTGAGATTGTCGTTGGCGAGCATATTGAGTCCTTCAACCAGCGTCGTGCCATAAACATTTGGAAACGGGTTGGGCGATCGTTCACTCGGGTGTGGTCGACGCGGGTCAAGGGGAGCGATCAATGCGGGCACGTTCGCTGGATTTCCGACAACGAGGTGCGGTTTCAGTGCCATGTCTCGCCTGATGCGGAAATAGGAGGTAGGCGATATTCCGAATTCGGCATGGCACGGGTTGCAGTCCTTCGCACGCAGGGGCGTTGGCGATTGGTGTTCCGCCGCTTCGAGGCGAAACGTTAGGTGCTAGCCCAAAAAACTCAAAAGCCCGGCTCTCGCCGGGCTCTAGAGTTGCATCCTTGCCAAGGAAGATGCCCGAGAACGCCGGGCTGAACTGGTGGGTGGGCTGGATCCTCGCTTCCCGTGAACGTTTCGGTCAATTTCGTTGCTAGGGATTAAACACCGGTCTGGTAAACGAGCGGTTAATCGCCGAAAAAATGTTCGCACTTTCTTTCGAGGGTTCGCATGCAGCTGATTTCGAAGACCTATTGGGGCGGGGCGCCGATGAACATGCGCCGGCTGCCCGACGCTTTCGAGGTGGAGAGTCTTATCCTGAAGGCGCCGGACTTCCGTGAGCATCGTGCGCTGCTGTGGTCGCCAAAGAAGAACCCGAAACCTCAGACTGCGGTCGTGGTTATGCATCCGCGCGCGGACTTCACGCATCACTATGTGATTCCGCGGCTGGTTGATGCGGGCGTGCTTTGCATGGGCGCGAACACGCGCAACCCGAACAACGACGTCACCACGATCCACGAGGAGATCATTCTCGATGTTGCGTCATGCGTGTCGTTTCTCAAGAACAAGCGCGGTGTGAAGAACATCGTTCTCGTCGGCAATTCGGGTGGCGGGGCGTTGAACGGCTTCTATCAAGCTCAGGCGAAGAAAGCGAAAGGCGGGCGCGTTGCGAAGACGCCGGGCGGGCGGCGTACGCATCTGAACGACGCCGAGATGATCCCAGCCGACGGTATGGTCTATATCTCGACACACAAGGGCGAGGGGATGATCATGAACGAGATCATCGATCCGTCCGTCGTCGACGAAACGCAGCCGCATCTGACCGATCCGCTGCTCGACATGTACGATGAGGGCAACGGCTTCAAGACGCCCTCGAAGCTTGACGGATCGGATGTGGCGTGGTCGCGCTATGACGAGGGTTTCGTGAAGCGCTTCCGTACCGCGCAAATCGAGCGGGTCAAGCGGATCGACGCCATCGCGCGGGCCATGATCGCGGAGAACGAACGGGCGGAGGCTCTGCACAACGATCCGGATTTTGGGAAGTTGACGCCAGCGCGGCAACGCGAGGTTTTGCGGCGCGAAGCGTTCGAGCCCGTCATGACGATCTACCGAACGATGGCGAACTTGCACTACGTGGACAACACCCTCGATCCGTCGGCGCGCGACTACGGCTCGATCTTCTCGCCCCGGCCCGATCTCATGAACTGGAAGTTCTTCGGCTTCGGACGGCAGGCGACACCGCATGCGTGGCTGTCGACTTGGTCAGGGGTGTCGTCACAGGCGAACCAATTGCACGATCTTCCCCAAATCGACGAACCGTCGCTGTTCATTAACGCCGGTAAGGACCAAGAGATTTTCCCGAAGACCGACGCGTTGCCCATGTTTCAGGCGATCGCCGCGAAGGACAAGACCTACGTCGATTTCCCAACCGCGCGGCACTATTTCGAGCCCGAGTTCGGCGCACGCGAAGCCCCTGATGTCGAAAAGGTTATGGACACGGTGGTGCCGTGGATTTTGGAACGATTTGGCGCGTGAAAGTGCGCTTTTCCCGCGCGAGAAATTTGGATAGGTTCCCGGTAACGGCCGCGTGATCGTCGGCCAACACCAAACCTTTGATGGGGGTTCACTTGCTGAAGAGTTTTCTTATTGCTGCCGTCGCGACGTTGAGCGTGACGTTCGCAAGTACCGCCGTTGCCGCGCCGCCGGTTGAGGCGTTCGGCTCCTTGCCCACGGTCACGACCGTGCGCATTTCGCCTTCGGGCAAGTACCTCGCCATCATCCACAACACGCCGGGGCAATCGTCGGTCAGAACGTTCGACGCGACCACATTGCAGCCGATCGGCGGCATCAATGCTGCCAAGCAGCAGGTTATCACCGGCATTGTCTGGCATTCTGACGACCGTTTGCTGCTTCCCATCGTCGAAGTCGCGAAGATCAGCGAAAGCATCGCGAACGAGGATGAGATTAAGGGCACCAATGTGTGCCGGATCATGTCCATCCCGCGCGACGGCAAGAACCCGGTTCAGTTGAAGACCGCGGGTATGCTCAGGGACGCGACATTCAGCTGCAACATTCTCAGCACGCGCGGACCGAAGCCCAATACCGTTTTGCTAGAGGCGAGCGTGGTCGGCGGTTCGGGATTGAACAGCCGTAGCCAAGTTCGGGTAGATACAAAGGTTCACGTCGTCGATGTCATCACGGGCGAGGGCGAAGTCCTCGACGAAGTCGGGACGCGGAGCACCGCAGCTTGGGATGCCGACCCGAACGGCAATGTCAGGCTTCGCTACGACTATGTCGCCGGGGAATTGATAATCAACGCCCGGCTCGACGGTTCGACGTCGTGGAACCAAATTCACCGGCAGCCAGCGGTGGCCTTCGAGGCGGTCAGGGAAACCGGCATGTCGGCCTCCATTATCAATGTCGTCGGCTTCGCGACCGATCCGAACCAACTCTATGTTTTCTATTTCCCTGGCGACAAACAGGCGCTGGGCTTGTTCGACCTGCGGACGCGTCAAATCACGCCCGTGGTGACGGATCCGAAGTACGACGTCGAAGGGGTCGTGGTTCTCGGCCGCAAAATCGTAGGTGCGGACGTCAGCCGTCAAATGACCGACCAGGTGTTTTTCAGCAGCGAATGGCAGCAATTGCAGTCGCGCGTCGGGGCCAACTTCCCCGGACATCACGTCGACATCGTGTCGGTGTCCGACGACATGAACAAGATGGCGCTCTATGTCGAAGGGCCCAAATGGCCGGGCGGCGCCTATCTGCTGTTCGATCTGAAGAGCAACGAACTCACGATGGTGAGCGCTCGTTATCCGACGATCGATTTGGCGTCCACGGGTGAGCAAAGATATCTAACCTATACGGCGCGCGATGGGATGAACATCGACGCTTACCTGACTGTGCCGCGCACGGGCGGCAAGAATCTTCCTGCAATCATCCTGCCGCATGGCGGACCGCAGGCACGCGACGACGGCGGCTTTGATTGGTTGTCGCAGTTCTTCGCAAGCCGCGGCTACGTCGTACTGCAGCCGCAATATAGTGGCACGTCGGGCTTCGGCATCAAGCACGCGCTTGCCGGGCGCCGGCAGTGGGGCCAGAAGATGCAGGACGATCTCAGCGATGGCGTGAAGTACCTGACGTCGAACGGCATCGCGGATCCGGCGAAGGTCTGCATCATGGGCTGGTCGTATGGCGGCTACGCGGCGATGGCCGGCGCGACTCTGACGCCGGAACTCTATCGCTGCGCCATTGCGGGCGCCGGTGTGAGCGACCTTGAGGACATGCTGCTCTGGTCGGGCAAGTATGGCGGTGGCTCGTTGCGGTATTGGCGCTTGCACATTGGTGATCCCACGACGGACAAGGCTGCGATCGAGAAGGTCTCGCCCGCCAAGCATGCCGCAAAGGTCACGGGGCCGATGCTTCTGATCCATGGCGAATTGGATAACGTGGTGCCGATTCGCCAAAGCCAGATCATGGCCGATGCGTTGAAAGCAGCAGGCAAGCCTTACGAGTTCGTACGGTTGGCTGACGAGAACCACAACATCAGCTTCGCCTCGACGCGCATCAAGACGTTGAAGGCGATGGACGAGTTCTTGGCGAAGCACAACCCGGCGCGCTGAGCGCCCGATTTTGGGTCTGGAGAATTGGGCCTCGCGCACTTCTGGCGCGGGGCCCATTGATTTTGGGCGGCCAAGACCAATGTACAGGCAGGAATTTCGGACTTCTTGGAGATGCGCAATGGCGATTGATGCGAAGAAAATGCTGGACCAGTTCCTGAACAGCGGCATGGCGACGGGTGTCGTCGCGGGTATGCTGGGCGGGGCGCTGGCGAAGAAGGCAGGGCTCGGCGGGATCGCAAAGATCGGCGGCGTGGCGATTGTGGGCACGCTCGCCTATCAGGCTTGGCAGCGCTATCAGCAACAGCAGGCAGGGTTGCCGCCCGAACAACGAAGCCAAGGCGGCTTGCGCGACACGCTGGGCGGTGTGTTCGGCAACATTCCCGGGCTTAGCGACATGCTTGGTTCTGCCGAGAGCAACACGGCGGCAGGTGCCGCGGGCTTCGGCTCCAACACGCTGCCGGCGCCTGCGCAAAACCAACTCGGCACAGCGGTGCTGACCGCGATGATCGCCGCGGCCAAGTCCGACGGGCATGTCGATCAGGCGGAGAGCCAGAAGATCTTCGGGCAGATGGAGCAGGCGGGCTTGTCACCCGAAGAGAAGGCGTTTCTGCTTGGTGAGTTGGCCAAGCCGCTCAACATCGAAGATGTCGCCAAGCATGCCACGACGCCGGAGGTCGCGGCGCAGCTCTATACGGCGTCCGCCATTATCATCGATCAGGCTAACGATCGCGAGCGGGACTATCTCGCCATGCTGGCGCAACGGTTGCACATTCCGCAGGGCTTTATCGAGCAGCTGAACGCGCAGATGGTGCGGTAAGACCGCGAACGGCGAGGGCGCGCTTAGTGCCCCCGGCCACCTTCGCCACCCTCTCCGCCTTCGCCGCCTTCTCCACCGTCGCGATCGTCACCGCGTTCGCCGCCGTCGCGTTCACAGTCTTCGCGGTCGCCACTGCCGCTGCTTTCGCCGCCGTCATCGCGATCGTCAGGCCGGTCGTCGTCGGGCTTGTCGTCCGGACCGTCAGGGCGGTCTTCTCGTTCTTCGAGGCTGGCATGGTCGCGCTCGAGGTCTTCGCGTTCGGGCGGCGCCTCGGCGACGGGTCTGTCCGCGCGCTCCGTGGCAAGCTCTACCAGCGCTTCCGGCTTGGTGCGGGGGACCGCGCTTGAAAAGCGTTCGCGCGGCGGCAGCGGGCGGACCTCTGCCTCTTCCTCAATCGGCGTCCGCAGCAGGTCGGCGGGTGGTTCGGCGACGGGGATGGGGGCCGGTGGTGCCAGGTTCAGCCTGACGCCGCTGCAGAGCTCCTTCGAGTGGACGCGGACATCTTTGTCGCCCACCTTGATAACGCAGCCCGTCGACGAACCGTCGGCCGCTTGCGCGGAGTTGGCTTCCAATGTGCCCAGGGCGGCCGGTTGCATCCAAACGTAGAGCGCACTCAACGCCGCCCCTGCCATGAAGACCGTTGCGCGGCGCCTCAGCTTGGTGCCTGCAGCATGCTCAATATTCCCGGCCATGACGCACCTCTTTTGTTGGGTCGCGAGTCGTGCCGTGAATCTTAAGAAAGTGTTAAGCGCAGCGTGTTAATGGCCGTTGCGCTCAGTAATTTGGTTGAGCGCAACCGCGGGTTTCTCGCCCGCAGCGATGTATTGTCGTGATTGGTAATTTGGGGCGCAAACCTGTCGCGCGCGGCTGAGTCGTTCGCGCGCACCTATTGCGAGCGGGCAACGCTCGCGCAGGAAAAAATTCTTGGGCGCGATCAGCCGAGTCCGAGGCGCTTGAGTTGCTCGACCGGTGCTTCGACCTTTCGGAGAGCTTCGCGCAACATATCGGCCAGGTTCTTCTCATCGACGCTGCCGCGGCGGTTTTCGGTTTCCGCTGGGTCGTTCGCGGTGTCGTAGAGGTGATGAGCGCCGGGTTCGTCCCATTTCGTCCAAGCCCAGAAAGGCACCGGGTCGCTGGCATCCCAGACCTGTTTGATCACCGGGACGGCGCTGCCGGGCATGCGGGCGAGGGTGGCGCGTTGGTCGGGCAGGGGGAGTTCCTGGTCGCGGGTGAGCACGTGCGTCGGCATCGTGGACCAGCGGTTCGAGTACATGACCAGCGGCTCATTTTGAGCTATGGGCGCGCGAGCGTATTTCCAGCGGCCGTCGGTGACGTGGACCTCGCGGCCCCACACGCCCATCAGCACGTGGTCGCGAACCGATGTCGTGGCGCCTTCGATGAGCGGGCGCAGCGAGGCCCCATGCGTGTGTTGCCGCACCGAGACGTCGAAGATGTCGGCCAGCGTTGCGTGCAGGTCGACGCTGGTGGTCAGCGCATCGACATCGCGCGGACGCTGACCGGGCCAGGCGACGAGCAATGGAATTTTGCCCAGCGTATCGTAGATCGGCACGCCGGGTTTGCCCCAGATGTCCTTCTCGCCCAGATAGTGGCCATGGTCGGTGCAGAGAACGACGGCTGTGTTGCGCCAGAGGTCGTGGCGGTCGATCGCGTCGAGTACGCGGCCGAGCCAGGCGTCGCTCATCGTCAGCTTCGCGCCGTACTGGGCGCGTATTTGATGGGCTTGGCGTTCGGTGAGGACGCCCTTTGCAAGGGCGCCCTTCATGTAGGGCGGCCAGATCAAGTGCGCGCCTTCCCAATCGGGGTCGTACATTTTGGCGTATGGTGACGGCGTGTCGAACGGCTCGTGAGGGTCGAATTCGTCGACGAAAAGCATAAAGCGTTTGTGGTGACCGGCGTTGTCGTCGAGCCAACGGGCGGCGGCGGCCATCGTGCGCGGACCTGGGAAATCCTCTTCGCCACGGAACCAGCCGCGCGCGTTGTCGTAGGGCATGTGCTTGCGGCCGAAGAGCGGTGCGCCCGCCCAACTGGGGTCCGGTCTTGTCTTCCAGGGATCGCCTTCGTGGCCCCGTTGATAGTCCCAGGCGGTGAAGTCCACGTGGTAGTTTTCGCCGCCGGTTTCGAACAAGTGGGGATGGTCGGAGATCAGCTGCGTCACCACGCCCGCACGGCGGAGCGGGTAGGTGATCGCGTCCTCCCAGATTTCGACCGAGCCCCAGGCGCGCCACAGGAAGTCCCAGGTGCCGCACAGAATGTCGTGGCGTGCGGGCATGCAGGGGAGCGAACCCGCGAAGTGTTTGGTGAATTTGAGCGAGCGGGCCGCCAAGCGATCGATGTTCGGCGTCGCGAATTCCTTGCCGCCGTAGGCGCCCACCATGTGGCGGTTAAGGCTATCAAGCAGCAAGACGATGACGTTTTCGGGTTTGCTCATAGAGCCGATGGTGCGCGATCATCGCTGGGTCATGCAAGTGTGGCGGAGCGATGACGGACGAAAGCCTCTATCTGCGATTTGTGGTGGCGCTGGGCATTGGACTTGCCGCGGGGATCGAGCGCGGTTGGAAACTGCGCGATGAACCCACCGGCCAGCGCGAGGCCGGCATACGCACGTTCACGATCCTCGCGCTGATCGGATTTGCGGCGGGCGTCGGCGCGGCACCGCTTGGGGGCTTGTTCGCGGCGGCAGTTGCGCTCGGCGTGTCCGCCTTCGTCGTGACCCTCTACTACTTCGACCTCGCGACGCCGGGGGCGGATCGCGGTGCGACAACCGAGGTCGCAGCGTTTCTCGTGTTTCTTTTGGGCGCGCTTGCCGGCGCGGGGGAGGTGTTGGCCGCCGCAATCGCGGGCGTGGTGCTGGTGCTGCTGCTCGACTTGAAGGAAGATTTGCATGCGTTTCTGCGTCGCGTGCAGGAGCTCGAGCTAACGGCCGGGATCAAGCTTCTGGTCGTATCCGTCGTGTTGCTGCCGGTGCTGCCCAATCAGGGCTTTGGGCCAGGCGGCGTGCTCAATCCGTATGAGCTTTGGTGGGCCGTGGTGCTGATCGCGGCCATCGGGTTTGCCGGCTATGTCGCGATGCGGGTTGTGGGTGCGAAGAAAGGTGCGCTGATGATGGGGCTGCTCGGCGGGTTGGTGTCGTCGACGAGTCTTACCGTTTCGGCCGCGCGCTCTTCGAGGATGGCGCCAGCCGCGTCGTCGGCACTTGCGGCGGCCGTGGCGACGGCGCAAAGCGTGATGTTCATTCGCACGGGGCTTGTGGTGGCCGCACTTAATTCCGCGTTGTTGCAGCATATCGTTCTGCCGCTGGCGTTTGGGGCTCTGACGGCAATCGGCTGTGCCTTGTGGCTGATGCGGCGCGCGTTGGCCGAGCAAGACGACAATCCGATCGAGCCGGGTTCGCCTGACATGCTGGGCGACGCGATGAAGTTCGTTCTCGTGGTCGCTTGCGTTCTGATCGTTGGGCACTACGCACAACGCTATGCAGGCGATATCGGTGTCGTGCTCGCCGGCTTGCTGTCGGGTGCGATCGATGTCGACGCCGCGAGTGTCTCTGCGAGCCGCTTGTCCGGCGGCGAGATGCATCAGGCGACGCTGGCGGCGGCTGGTTTAAGCGTTGCGGCGGCGTTGGTGTCAAACTCGGTGGTGAAGGGGCTGATTGCACGGACGCAAGGTGCGCCGGCGTTCGCGATGCCTGCAATGATCGTGTTGGGGGCGTCTGCGGTTGCGGTCGGTGCCGGCGCACTCGTCGACTTCATCATTCGCTAAAACGAAAGCGGCGCGGGACCGAAGGCCGCGCGCCGCAAGATTCGAAGATCGATTGTCGTTGTTGCTTTACGAGATCAGCTTCAAGCGATCCGCGGAGATGCGGCCGTCGCGGCCGGGCGCGACTTCGAAGCTGACCTTCTGTCCTTCTGCCAGATCCTGGATGCCCGAACGCTGCAGCGCGGTCACGTGCACGAACACGTCCTTGCCGCCGCCGTCGGGCGCGATGAAGCCGAAGCCCTTCGAGGTGTTGAAGAATTTGACAACGCCAATCGTCATTTTTCAGTCCATTCCTTCATGGGTACACGGCCGCGCCGCAGACTATCTGCGGGCGTACCAAATGCGCATGACTTGTGGTGGTGAGGGTCGGGCGGGACGCAAACCCGATGGGAATACTGCGGCACGTCGGATGCACTCGTCTTCAAAGCCAGTCGCGGACGGAAAGATGGCGAAGCGCCTGCCGCGGTGCAAGCCCAAATCAGGGTTTCGAGGCCTGGAAATTCCGGGGGGTTGACACGGAAATTTGCGATGTTCGCGTTCTCGCGTACGCACATGGCCGGTATCATCCGTGTACGGATCAATAGCGCGATCTAGGCGTGCTGGACACGCAACAAATGATGGCGTGCGCGGGCGATTATGCTTAAAGAGGGGTCTGGAAACACGGGAGCTTTGTCAAATGGACCTGCAACTCAAGGGTAAGCGCGCGGCCGTTCTGGGCGGCACGCGCGGCATCGGTCGCGCCATTGCCGAGACGCTTGCGGCCGAGGGCGCCGACGTCGCCGTCTGCGCGCGCAACGCTAGCCAAGTTGAAGAGGCGGTTGCTGCACTGTCGAAGAGGGGGGTGCGCGCGACTGGCGCTGCGGTCGATATCGCAAAAGCCGCTGATCTGCGCACATGGATCGAAGATGTCGCGAGAACGTTCGGCGGGCTCGACATTCTGATTTCGAACGCGAGCGCACTGACCATGGGGGCGCATGCCGAGGCTTGGGAGTCGCTGCTGAAGATCGACATTCTGGGCGCGATGAACTCGTTCGAAGCGGCGCGGCCTCATTTGGAGAAGTCGGCGGCGGAGCGGGGCGACGCGGCGTTCGTGATGATCTCGTCCGTATCTGCGGCCGAGACGCAGAACGCCAATGCGTATGGCGCGATCAAAGCTGCGTTGATCCACTACGCGAAGGGGCTCTCGCGCGAGTGCGCGAAAAAGAAGGTGCGCGTGAACGTCGTGTCGCCGGGCACGATCTATTTCAAGGGCGGGGTTTGGCACATGATCGAGCAGAATATGCCGGATCGCTACAACGCCGCGATGAAGTCGAATCCGACCGGGCGCATGGGGACGCCGCAGGAGATCGCGAACGCGACCGTTTTTCTCGCAAGCCCCTTGTCGTCGTTCACGACGGGCGCGAACCTGATCGTGGACGGTGCCATTACACAGCGGGTGAATTTCTGATAGGCTGGAACGGCTTGGGGCTTTGCGCGTTGTCTTCCAGATTGGGAGGAGGTCTCATGGTTTCGGTTAAGATTGTAGGTTTGACAGCAGCTGCGCTGATCAGCTGCTGTATAGCGCGAGCTGAGAGCGCGCAGTCGTTGCCGCCGGACACGCCGGTCGTGGTCAATGGGCTCGATCTCGTATGCACGGGCGTCGGCGAGGATGCGCGGAACGATCCGCGATGGCGCGCGTATGCCGTGCGCATCGAGTTCGCGAACGCGAAGGCTGAGTATTTGAGCGACGCTGTGCTCGCGGTTGCTACAGCGGACGGCACGCAATTGTTCGAAGTCACCTGCGACAGTCCGTGGGTGTTGGCGAACTTGAAGCCGGGCAAGTACGTGCTGGCGGCGACGTATGAGGGGATCGTCAAGACGGAGAAATTCACCGCGCCGAAATCGGGGCAGGGTCGCTTCGTTGTACGTTTCCCCGAGATTGCGGGCGACTAGCCAAAGCAACTGCGCGCGTTCGTGGACGGTGTTAGATCTTGCTT
>CAYXQB010000068.1:0-12601 GCA_964466435.1 uncultured Flavobacteriaceae bacterium
GGCCCGCCTTGAAAGTCCGCCGGCCGACGCTGCCGATCTCGAAGTCCGCTTCGCCAAGGCGGACGAATAGCGTGGCGGGTCTGGAGCCGCTGTTCACCTCTGATGCCATCGCCGAACGCCTCGAAACGCTCGCCGGCGATATTGCGCGCGCGATGCCGAAGGACTTCGCCGCCGTCGCGATCCTCAAGGGCAGTTTCGTCTTCGCCGCCGATCTCATCCGAACCCTCATCGCCCACGATGCGAACCCCGAAGTTGATTTCATGACGCTGGCCAGCTACGGCACCGGCACGGTCTCCTCCGGCAACGTAAAGCTCCTGCGCGACGTCGAAATCCCCGTCGAAGGCCGTGAAGTTCTTCTGATCGACGACATCCTCGATTCCGGCCGCACCATCGCCTACGCCCGCCGCCACATGCTTGAGCGCGGCGCCAAGGCGGTTAAGGTTTGCGTCCTCCTCGACAAAACGTCGCCCCGCGCAAGCGGCGCAGAACATGCGGATTTTGTGGGTTTTCCCTGCCCGCCAGCCTTTGTCGTGGGGTACGGGATGGACCACGCGCATAAATTCCGTGGACTGCCTTTTATAGCTGTTCTAAGCCACCCCTGATGTCGTGGACCGTGAGTGATGGCGAAGCTACTGATCGCTGAGAATGAGCTGGCGCTCAGGGAGTTTATCGCCCGGGGCCTGGAGCAGCGCGGCCACAAGGTGACCACGGCCCAAGACGGCTCCGAAGCTGTCGAGGCCTTGAAGAAGGGCAAGTTCGACCTGCTCCTCACCGACATCGATATGCCGATCATGGACGGCATCGCGCTCTCGATGACGGTCGGCCGCGAGTATCCGAAGACCAAGATCATCATCATGTCGGGCCACGAGCATCAGATCGAGCGCGCTCACGGCATGTCGGACGTGGTCTACCGCGTAATTTCCAAGCCCTTCACGATCGCGGGTATCTGCGCCGTCGTGGACGAGGTTTTGGCCAAAAAGAAGTGATGCAAAATCCGATCCGTTAGATCCGTTAGATCGGCGGATTTGCGCGGCTTTATCCGTTAGATAAGCGTTAGACAGGCGTTAGAAATCCGTGGGGTGTGCGTTGGCAGCGGCACGTGCGTGCGTGCACGATCCGCTGCGCCCTGCGATCTCGTGGGCGCGAAGGTCTCCGATTCAGTTTTCAAGTTGCAGCCGCTCGCCGGGCAGTCCCGCGAGGGAAAGAACAATTATAGAACAAAATAGACGATAAATCCATAGCTGACCGCCGACAGTCCTCGACGCCTTCGTCGCCCGGCTTCGTGCGGCGCGCATTCGGGCGGCGTCGGACTTGTGTTCGGCTGCCGCGCTTACTGCTCCTTCGGCGACATCCGCGTACGCAGCGCGCGCACGCGGTCGAGTAGCGGTTGGGCTTCGGCAATGGCCGCGCCATGGTCGAACGTGATCGTCTTCGCGCCTTTCGCGCCGACGATGGTCAACGACTCCGCTCCGCCGTCCGCGCAATCCGGACAGCCGATCCGCTCGGGCAGTGCGTCGATCGTTGCGGCTTCGGCCGCCGCAGCAATGTCGTTCCATTCCTGCGCCGACAGGGGCGTCGCGAACCGCTGCAAGGGCAAGTTCGCGCCCGCCCCGCGTCCCCACGCCTCGCGCGTGAGCACCGCCTCTTTCTCGGAAATTTCCAGCGTCGTTTTGCAGTACCCGGTGCACATGCCGAATGACGTCGTCGACGCCACTTTGCTGATGGTGGGCGACTTCATCGCCCCGCTCTCGCAAGCGGCGAGGCTGAGTGCCGTGACAGCGGCCAACGCGAAGCGCAGTGCGACGTTCATGGACCAGGTTCCTTGCGCAAGGCGCACATGCGCCTCCAACGGATATCGATTCCGAACATGGCAATTTGACGCCTGGAAAGCGACCGAAAAAGCAGTCACGCGATTGTGTGCAATCGATCTCGCGGCCGCCGATTAACCCGAAACTAAGCGTATGCGCTAACCCGCTCGAAGCCCGTGGACCGATACCTTAGAGGCCGGTCATAGACGGTAAGGGCAGTCACGTGCGCGGTATTGGCAGCGATCGGGGCGAGAGCAGGCGGCGCAAGAACGCGGCTTCGATCGCGCTTGCCGTTTGCCTCTCGGCATTTGCGACAGGTTGCGCGCACATCGATGCGATGTTCAGCGAACCTGCGCAGACAGAGCAAAAGCCGGCCGTTCGCAAGGCTCCCACAAAGACAGTTTCCGTCACGCCCGAACGGCGTGCGCAAGCCAACGCATTGCACGCAAGCGCACTCGACCAATTGGGGCGTGGCGCTTACGGCCCAGCGGTGTCGAACATGACGAAAGCCGCCAAGCTCGATCCGACGAACGAGCAGATCCGTCGCGACCTTGTGCGCGCCAATCGCATGCGCAGTGCCATCGCCGCCGGGGACACGCCCGCGCGCCACGGCGTTTCCGACTGACGCGTTCGAAGCTGATTGCAACGTGTGATCGCGCGGCGATGCGTCGCGCGACGGCACGCACCGCAATCGTTTCATGAAACATTTTTCAAACGCCGTCCCAAAATTGCGCGCGGCGCGCCCCTTGCGCGGCCGGTCTGCACGCGCGACTCTCGCGCTATGCAAAACATCGCGATTCTCGAAAAGCTGCGCACACTGTTGCGCCGCAAGGACGCGCCGCCGCGCCATGGTGCCGAAGCCGAACTCATCCCCTTCGCGAGGGTGCGGTCCAAGCGGCGCGTCGCATTCGCCCTGCAAGGCGGCGGCGCGCACGGTGCGTTCACCTGGGGCGTGCTCGATCGCGCGCTCGAAGAAGACATTTCGATCGAAGCCATCAGCGGCACGAGCGCGGGCGCGATCAATGCCGCGGTATTGGTCAGCGCGCATGCGCAAGGCGGCGCACCCTTCGCTCGCGCGCGCCTCACCGCATTCTGGCAGACGCTTGCGCAAGTCGCGCGGCTGAGTCCGCTTCGCCCGTCGATGATCGAGGCCGTCGCTTTCGGCCGCGATCTGGAACTGTCGGCCTCTGCGATCATGCGCGACATGATTTCGCGCGTGGTCTCGCCCTACCAATTCAACCCGCTCGACGTGAATCCGCTGCGCCAAATCCTCGCCGAGTTCGTCGATGTCGAGGCATTGCGTGGCCCGAACGCCATCCGCCTGCTGATCGCCGCGACCAATGCCGAGACGGGCGCCGCGCGCCTATTCGCGAACGAAGAACTCTCGCTCGACGTGCTGCTCGCCTCCACCTGTCTTCCGGCGCTGAGCCAAGCGGTCAAACTCGACGACGGTTACTATTGGGACGGCGGCTTCTCGTCGAACCCGCCGCTCTTGCCGCTGATCGAGCAAACGGCGGCCCGTGACGTCGTTCTCGTGCGCCTGAACCCGTTGGCCGAACGCGGCGTGCCCGTCACGGCGCCGAAGATCCAATCGCGCCTGAACCGGATCGTCTTCGACACACCCTTGAAGCGCGAGCTCGACGAACTCGAACGCTTGACGCGC
The DNA here is from genome assembly GCA_964466435.1 of uncultured Flavobacteriaceae bacterium. Classification (GTDB taxonomy): domain Bacteria; phylum Pseudomonadota; class Alphaproteobacteria; order Micropepsales; family Micropepsaceae; genus SZUA-430. The sequence continues at coordinate 3,472 of CAYXQB010000068.1, forward strand.
GTCACCGCCGAAAGCGGCATGCACCGCAGCGCCCTCGGCCGCCGCCTCGCGGACCTGACGCTGCACACGATCGGCGAGGATGAATTGATGAACGAAGTCGGCGCCGCCTCCCAAAACCACCCCGACTCGCGCCTGATCGAACTGCTCCACCGCGAAGGCCGCGCTTCGGGCGAACGCTGGCTTGCAGTGCCCGTGGCGCCGCCGGCAAAGCGCGCCGCGAATTTCTTACTGTAACGCCCCAAACGCATACGCGTTCATAGCAAGCGATCCGAACTCGTAGGACGCGTGCAGCTTCGTGTTCGGCTCCCCGGCTGCCGCGCCGCGGGCCACGAAGATCGGATCGAAGTGTTCGCTCGACGGGTGATTGATTTCCGCGTGCGGCGCCACGCGCTTCCACTCAAGCAGCGCGGCGTCGTCGCCCGTGGCGAGCGCATCGTCGAGCCAGCCCACGAACTGTGTTGCCCAATCGGCGGGCGTAGGTGTTGGTCGCGCGCGCAGATTGTGTGTAGCGCTGCCGGAACCGATGATCAGCACGCCTTCATCCCGCAACGGCGACAGCGCGCGTCCGATCTCGTAGTGGGTCTGCGGCACGGCCCGTCTGACGAGAGAGACCTGCACGATAGGAATCTGCGCCTCGGGCCACGCCAAGATCAGCGGCGACCAAACACCGTGGTCGCGCCCGCGGGCAGAATCGACTGAGCCATTTGCGGGTTTCAACAACAGCGCCGCCCGTTCTGCGACGTCGCGCGCCAACGGCGCCGGATACTGCAGCTCGTAAAGTTGCTTCGGGAACCCATAGAAATCGTGGACCGTATCGACCCCGAGCCCAACCGTCGGCCGCGCCTCTTCCCAATGCGCGGAAACGACGAGGATCGCTTTCGGCACAGGCACACGTGCCGCCAGCGAACGCAAGAAGTCACTGGCGGGGCTCCTGGTCATCACCACCGTTGGCGCACCGTGCGACAGAAAGAGAGTAGGCATGCGCATGAGAGATCCTGACCTGTTGCATCGCCATAGCTTCAGCGTATGGCGGGTTCTCCACCCCGCCAAGGGTGGGAGAACCTTGAACTACCGAACTGTTTCGAAGAACGGCTCCGCGGGCAGGAACGGTAGCCGGAGCGCGAACGCGCCGGGTCCGATCAGTGCCGAGGCGAGCGAAGCGGCCGCCCAAAACACGGGATACTCCCACCCGCCACCGGCGGCGCTGAACACCCATCCGTTCGGCGCGTGCTGCAAAGCGGCCCCAAGCAGGATCGGGATCATCAGCAACGCGGCCGTGCGCGCATAGACGCCGGTGATGAGCGCGACACCGCCCGCGATCTCGCCGAACATGACGATATAGGCGAAGAACGCGGGATATCCGATCGACTCGAAAAAGCCCACCGTGCCGGCCACACCGAACACGAACACCTTCAAGTACAAGCCGTGCGCCAATGCGGCGACACCCAGCGAGAGGCGCAGCAAAGCGGCGCCGTAGTCAGCCTGAGTAGTCATGATGAAAGTCTCCTGTGTGAATCGTCAAGATGCCATGTCGAAGACGAGAACCTCGGCGTCGTCCCCATTGTCGAGCGTCAGCGTTCCGGCTTGCGGAATGGCCGCGCCGTCGCCCGCGCCAAGCGCCGTGCCGTTCAGGCGAACGCTGCCACGCGCGACGTGCACCCATGCGCTGCGACCAGGCCGAATCTCGTGCGTGACGGCATGCGAGGGCCCAAGCAAAGTTGCATAGAAGTCGACATCGCGATGAATGACGACCGACCCGTCGCGTCCGTCGCGCGATCCGACGAGGCGAAGTTTGCCCGTTTTATCTCCCGCGCCGAACGTCTTCTGCTCGTAGCTGGGCGAGAGACCCGCACGCTCCGGAATGATCCAGATCTGCAGGAAATGCACAGGCTCGCTCTTGGACGCGTTGAACTCGCTGTGGCGAATCCCGGTGCCCGCTGACATGCGCTGCACATCGCCCGGCCGGATCACCGAGCCGGTGCCCAAGCTGTCCTTGTGCTCCAATGCGCCGTCGAGGACGTAGGACACGATCTCCATGTCCGCGTGGCCGTGCGGCGCGAATCCGCCGCCGGGCGCGACCCGGTCGTCGTTGATCACGCGCAAGGGGCCAAAGCCCATATGCTTAGCGTCGTGGTACTGACCGAACGAAAACGTGTGGCGGCTGTCCAGCCAAGCGAAATTGGCCCGGCCGCGGTCGTCGGACCTTCTCAAAGCAAGCGTCATGGCGATCTCCTCAAGTTTCGCGTTGGGGAGAGAATTGGTCTAAAACCCACGGGTTACAATCGGCTTTCCGATTGACGTATTGTCTACAAATGATTGACAATAGCGCATGGATCGCTTCCGCAGCCTTGAGATTTTCGCGGCAACTGCCGAGCGGCTAAACTTCGCCACCGCCGCGCGCGAGTTGAAGCTGACGCGCGCCATGGTCTCAAAACACATCGCCGACCTCGAAGCGCGCCTCGGCGTGCGTCTGTTCCACCGCACGACGCGCCGCGTGAGCTTGACCGAAGCCGGCCGCGCACTCGCCGAGCGGGCAAGCGGTGTCATCGATGCACTGAACGAAAGCGAAGACGCCGTGCGCGAGCTGCAGACGGTGCTCAAGGGCCGCCTGCGCGTGAACGCGCCGGTCACGTTCGGGTCGCAGCAACTGGCGCCGTTGATCGCGCGCTTCCTTGGCGACAATCCGGGCGTTGACATCGACCTCACGCTGAACGACCGCGCGGTCGATCTGGTGGAGGAGGGTTACGACGTCGTTATCCGCATCGGCGTGCCCGCGGACTCGAGCCTGATCGCCCGGCGTCTCGCACCCGCCCGTCTCATGATCGTGGGCTCGCCCGCGTATCTGCGCCGCAACGGCCTGCCGAAGGCCCCCGACGGCCTGAAGCGTCACAACTGCCTGGGCTACGCCTATTGGTCGTTGCGCGACGAGTGGCACTTGACGGCGCCGTCGGGAAGGCTCGAGCGCGTGAAAGTCAAAGGCTCGCTCGTCGCCAACAACGGCGACGCGCTGCGCACCGCTGCGCTCGAGGGTGTGGGTCTGATCCAGCAGCCGACCTTCAGCATCTGCACCGACCTGCGCGAAGGCCGCCTTGTTCAAGTGCTCGCGGACTACACCATCAGCGAACTGACGGTTCACGCGCTCTATGCCCCCGGCGCGGCCCCAAACGCCAAAATCCGCGCCTTCATCGACCTCCTGGCGCGCGAATGGGCCGGCATCCCGCCCTGGGACCGCGAGGCTGCAAAGCGGCGCACCCGTCGTTGAGGATCAGAACCGCCGCAGCAAACGGTCGATGTACTCGAGTTCGTTGATTGGCCGCCCACGTTCGGCCGCGCGCCGCTGCAGTTCTTCCAGAATCTCGCGCGCTTTCTGAATGTCGAGCTTGTCCGGCACCTTCACCGAGCCGCCGAGCGACTGCCCATAGGAGGCTTGTGGCCGTCCGAAAGGATCTTCGTTTTCGCCCGAGCCAATGCCTTGCCCAGGCCCGATCGCGCCTTGCGCCTGCATCTGTTGAAGCAGCTGCTTTGCCACCGCCTCGCCGCCCTTGCGCAGTTCGTCGATCGCCTTTTGCTGATCGGCGCCGGCCTCGCCCAGGTCGCCGCTCGCGAGCTTGTCCGTCGCTTCGTCCATCGAATCCTGCGCGCGGCGCATCGCCTGGCCGATTTCGCCTGGACCTGCCTTCTTCATCAACGCGGTCAACTCGTCGCTGAGCTTTTCCTGCTCCGCCTTAAGCCCCGAGGGCTTCTTTGCGGCGCCCGACTCCAGCGCCTGCTGCTGCTCGCGGAATGTTTTGTCCATCAGCGCCCGCTGCCGGGCGATCATCTGACCGAGCTTCTCGAGCGCCTCGGTTGCCGATTTCTGCTCGCCCGTCATCTGGCCGCCGCCGGCCATCTGCATATTCTCGAGCATGTCTTGCAGTTGCGCCAGCATCTGCTGCGCTGCCGCGCGCGATCCTTGCCGCGCCAAGTCCTGGATTTTGTCGAGCATCGACTGCAGGTCCTGCGCCCGCACGACCTGCCCGCCCGTGGCTTGCAACGGGCTCTGCCCTTGGGCTTTCTCGGCCATTGCTTTGAGAGCCCGCTCCATCGCGGCGCGGAGTTGCGCCATCAGGGCCTCGATCTCCTCTTGCGGCGCACCCCGCGCGAGCGCGTCCATCAATTTCTGCTGAACCGCACGCAACTCCTCCTGTGCGAGCGGCGCGTCGCCCTCTTCGACCTTGAGCGCCATGTCCCACAAGAGCTGCTGCGCCGCGTCGATCTCTGCGCCTGCGCGCGTGCGCGAAATCATGTAGTAAGCGGTCCGCATGCCGAGATAGATGCGCTCATCCGGCGTAAATCGCTCCGGCGCGATCGAAAGCGCGTCAAGCCCCTTTGCCACATAAGGCGCGGTCGACGGCGCCCGCGCGAGGCTGCGCCGCTGTTCGATAAAGGCGCGCGCAAGCGGTTCGTTGAACCGGCGCTCCGGCAACACGATTCGCATCGGCTTCGAGCGGGTCGTCTGCCCGCTTTCGTCGCGTGCAATCAGCGTCACGGTAACCGGCAGCCCCGCCCACACGTGGGCCGTCAAGTCCTTGAAGATCGTGACGTCACCTTCGCGCGCAGGGGCGGGCGGCAGTGGCAGCTCGAACGTCAACGGTTTGGGAGCCTTGCGGTCCGAAGGCGACGAACGGTGCACCAGCGCAATCTCGGCAAGTGCGGCCGTGACGCCGTAGTCGTCCTTGACCAGGTAGTTGAATTTCAGCGATTGCGCGTTCGTTACCTGCAACGGCGTCTTGAACGCGATATGCGGCGGCGCATCGGTCTTGACAGAAAGCCGCCAGATCGCCGCTTGCGACGCGTTCACGGACAAGCGCACGGTCATGTCCTGCTCGACGGCGAGCTTCGCGTCGCGGGCGTCACCGCCCGCCGGCATGAACTCAGGCCGCGTCTGCGGCGGCATGGACGTGCCGAGTGCGCCCACGCGCAGGACCGCCGACGCGTCGCCATGCGTGCGCACGGTCAGCATCGATCCTTTGGGGATTGTCAGTGCCACGCCGTCCGACTGCGTCGTCGCAGTCAGATGCTGTGGCGGCTCGCCCGTATAAGCGGGTGGCGTCACCCAAGCTTCGAAAGTCGCGGGCCCGTTCCCTTGCGCCCAGCCCGGCGACAGCGCCGCCGCCAACCGCGCCGGCACCTCCGACCAGTTCGCAACGGTAAGCGCCACGATGGCCAGCAGAATCAGTATGCGCAAAGCCTGAGGGTCGCGCGCGGCGAGCGAGAGCCGCGGCCAGCCGACCTTCAGCCGGTTGATGTGATGCAGCACCCACTGCCGGTGCGCGTGCCAGAGCCTCTTCGTGTCGTCGTCCGTGCCCGTCGCGGGCTTGTCTTCGAGCGCACTCAGCGGCCGATGCTCAAGACCGCTCGATTGTTCCAGGTGCCTTACGGCCTGCGAGCGCGACGGCACCGATGTCGCCTTCATCGAATGCATCACCGCCCACACGATCGCGGCGGCAAAGGCGACGAGGCTCAAAAGGTGCAGCCACTCCGGCAGATAGACGAACACATTGGCAAGCGCGAGAATGACGAAGAGGCCGACGATCCCGCCGGCCGGCCAGAGCAACGGCCAGAACCGCTCCGCCGACAGCGATGCCCACGCGAACATCACATAGCGCTGCACGATCTTGGGCAATCCGCCGCCCCGATCGTCCGCCGCAATATTGAGATGCTCGTCGCTCAAACGCTTCTGTCCTATTGCGGAGCTAGAGCCAATCCGGCCAGCGCTCCTGCCCAATCATATCATCGACAGTCTGCCGCGGCCGTGTGACCGCAAATTGGCGACCCTTAACAAGCACTTCCGGGGCCAAACCGCGGGCATTGTAACTGGACGCCTGTACTGCGCCATAGGCACCCGCCGAAAGTATGGCAACCAAGTCCCCGGCGGAAACAGCCGGTAATTCACGATCCCGTGCGAAAAGGTCGGTGCTTTCGCACACCGGCCCCACCACGTCGTAAACCTTGGCGGGTGCCGACATGTGCCGGACCGGCACGATATCGTGCCAGGCGTCGTAGAGGGCAGGGCGGATCAGGTCGTTCATACCGGCATCCAGGATAAGGAACTCCTTGGCCTCGCCGCGCTTCACATAGAGCACTTGTGAAACAAGCACGCCCGCATTCGCCGTGATCAAGCGGCCCGGTTCCACGATCAGCTGAGCATCCAAGCCTGCGACGGCCTCGCGAACGACCGCGCCGTAACTCTCCGGCAAGGGCGGGGCGATCTTGTCGTTGTAGGGAACGCCCAAGCCCCCGCCGAGGTCGATCCGGGAAATTTGATAGCCATCCGCACGCAGGCTTTTGACAAGCGCGACGGCCTTCGCAAATGCCTCGCGATATGGCCCAAGCTCGGTGATCTGGCTGCCGATATGCAAGGCAACGCCGGCCACTCGAATGCCAGGCAGCGTCGCCGCGTGCGCAAACGCAGCCTGCACGCGCCCCCACGCGATCCCGAACTTGTTCTCGGCTTTGCCGGTCGAGATCTTCGCATGCGTCTTCGCATCGACATCGGGGTTGACGCGCAGCGCCACGGATGCGGTCGCGCCCTTCGACGACGCGACCTCGCTCAAAGCGTCAAGCTCTTCCTCGCCCTCGACGTTGAACTGATAGATGCGCGCGTCCAGCCCCGCGGCCATCTCCGCGCGCGTCTTCCCCACGCCGGAGAAAACAATCTTGTTCGCGGGCACGCCAGCCGCAAGAGCCTTCTTCAACTCTCCGCCCGAAACGATATCCGCGCCCGCCCCAAGCTTGGCCAGCGTCTTGATGACGGCAAGGCTGCCATTCGCCTTCACCGCGTAAGCAACAAGCGCCCCTTGCGGCATCGCCTCCGAAAACACACGGAAATGCCGCTCCAGCGTCGCCGTCGAGTAGCAATAGAACGGTGTCCCGACGGCCGCCGCGATCTCCGAAAGCGGCACGTCTTCGGCGCACAAGACGCCGTCGCGATAGTCGAAATGGTTCATGCAAAAAAAGCCGTCGAAATTGGGTTCGCGTGCGTGCGCTCGATCATGGGTGTATTAGATTACCTATGCGTTCGCCACAGCTACAAGACGCCATCGAAGTGCTCTACGACGAATTCCGCGTGCCCAAACCGCGCGCGATCGAGGGGTGCCCGTGTTGCACCGATCCCAAAGAGGTCTGCACGCTGCTTGCCAGGGGGCTCCGCGAGCTAACGCCAGACGAACTCAGCAACTATGGTTCTTCGTTGTTTCTAACAATGGGCGACGAGCGGGACTTCCCATACTTCCTACCACGCTTGTTCGACGTCGCCACGTCGCAGGAATGGTGGCCGTCGCCGCAGGTTCTTCTCGACAAGTTGAAACGGGCGCAGTGGGAGAACTGGCCGAAGGGCCGGAAACAAGCCGTGCAACGCGTACTAGACTTGTGGTTCGCCGATACAATCGCCGAACTCGAATCGCTAGCCGGTCAGGACCACTATGTCAGCGGATCGCAAATCGACGCGATGCTCTGCGGCATCGCGCATGCTGGCCTACCGCTTGCGCCGTACCTCGGCGAACTCGCCCGACACGAGACAGCGTTGAAAGCGTGTTTCGACTGGCACGCCAATTCTTTCTTCAAACGAAAGACACTTGGGAGCGGGTTCTGGGATGATTGCCGGGCCGCGGAGGCCGAAATAGTGGCCTTCTACGAATCACCGCTTATTCGTGAACGCCTACGGTTCTAGCGCGTCGCAGCACTCACGCTCGGCTTCGGCGGCTCAAGCGGCCCCTTTTTCCCGCAGGCCGACACACCCAACCCGGCGACCAACGCCACGACCATCAACACACGCACGATCATTTGAGCTGCTCCTGCCAATAGCGAACCTGTTCGCGGACGCGGTCCGGTGATGTCCCGCCGAAACTCGTGCGGCTTGCCACCGACGCGTCCAAACTCAGAACCGACTGTATATCGGCCGTGATGCCCGGCTCAACCGATTGCAGCTCCTTCAGCGACAAATCGGCAAGCCCGCAACCGCGGTGCTCCGCCATCGCGACGATGCGCCCGGTGGTGTGGTGCGCCTCACGGAACGGCTTTTTCAGGACCCGCACGATCCAATCGGCGATATCTGTCGCGGTCGAATACCCCTCGCCCGCGGCCTTGCGCATCGCGATCTCGTTGACTTTCAGGTCCTCGACCATCCCCGTCATCGCGGCAAGCGCCAGCGCCACCGAATCGGCCGCATCGAACACCGCCTCTTTGTCTTCCTGCATGTCCTTGGCATAGGCGAGCGGCAGCGCCTTCATGACGCCGAGCAGCGTCACCAGAGACCCAGTCACCCGGGCGCACTTCGCCCGCACGAGCTCCGCGGCATCTGGGTTTCGCTTCTGCGGCATGATCGAGGAACCCGTCGAGAACGCGTCGGAGAGCGCGATGAATTTGAACGCCGGCGAACTCCACAGCACGATCTCTTCCGCAAGCCGCGAAAGGTGGGTCGCCATGATCGCGCACGCACTCAAGAACTCGAGCGCGAAGTCCCGCGCCGAAACCCCGTCGAGCGAGTTGCGCATCGGCCGCATGAACCCGAGCCCATGCGCCGTCGCATCCCGGTCGAGCGGAAACGATGTCCCCGCCAGCGCCGCCGACCCGAGCGGCGACTCGTTCGTGCACGCCCTGGCCGACGCGAACCGCGCCCGGTCGCGGCTCCCCATCTCCACGTAAGCGAGCATGTGATGCCCGAACGTGATCGGCTGCGCCCTCTGCAGATGCGTGAAACCCGGCATCACGGTCGCGGCATGTTGGCCTGCCTTGGCGACCAGCGCCCGCTGAAACGCCACCAATCGCGCATCCAGACTGTCGATAGCGTCACGTACCCACAGGCGAAAATCGGTCGCCACCTGGTCGTTCCGCGAGCGCGCCGTGTGCAGCCGCCCGGCCGCGTCCCCGATGAGATCCTTAAGCCGCGCCTCCACATTCATGTGAATGTCTTCGAGCTTGCGCGAAAACGTGAATTTCCCTTGATCGATCTCGGCCCTGATCTTGTCGAGGCCATCTTGGATGGCACGCGCGTCCGCCTGCGAGATAATGCCGCGTTCGGCCAGCATTGCCGCATGCACTTTCGAGGCGGCGATATCTTGGGCATAAAGGCGCCGGTCGAAGTCGATGG
>CAYXQB010000069.1:0-12519 GCA_964466435.1 uncultured Flavobacteriaceae bacterium
GCTCGGGCTGGCGGCGCTGCTGTTCCGCGCGGTGCCGGGCGAGATTGCGCCGACGGAAGATCGCGGCATCTTCGATATCAGCGTGTCGCTGCCGGAAGGTACGGGATACGACGCGGCCTACAAACAGATGATGGAGATCGAGACGGCGCTGATGCCGCTGGTGAAAGAGGGAACGGCGACGCGCTTGATCATTCGCGTGCCCGGCAGCTTTGGGGCATCGTCGGACTTCAATGGCGGGCGCGGTATCGTGGTGCTGGGGCCATGGGGGACGCGGCCGCCGCAGGCCGACGTGATCGAGCAGGTTTCAAAGACCTTGCGCAAGTTCGCCGATATTCGCGGCAATGCGGTTGCGCGGTCGAGCTTTGGACGGGGCGGGGGCGGCAACAATCCGGTGCAGTTCGTGATTGGCGGGTCGAGCTTTGCCGAACTTGTGCAATGGCGCGATAAGATCATGGCTCGCGCCGAGCAGAATCCGGGTCTGATCAACGTCGATTCCGATTACAAGGAGACGAAGCCGCAGTTGAATGTGCGGATCGACCCGACGCGCGCGGCCGATCTCGGCGTTTCGGTGGCGACCGTCGGGCGCACGCTCGAGACGATGTTGGGAACGCGGCGGATCGGTACGTTCGTCGATCGCGGCGAGGAATACGACATCGTCGTCGAGGGGCTTGAGGCGAACCGGCGGCAGCCCAGCGATCTTGCGAACATCCTCGTGCGTTCGCAGCGAACAGGGTCGCTGATTCCGCTTTCGAATTTGGTGACGTCGAACGAAGGCGCGGCGGCGACGAACCTGAACCGCTTCAACCGCCTGCGTTCGATCACGATTTCGGCGGGGCTCGCGCCGGGGACTTCGCTGGGGCAGGCGCTCGACTTCCTTGAGGAGACTGCGCGCGACGTGCTGCCCACGACGGCGCAGATCGACTATCGCGGGCAGTCGCTTGAGTACAAGGAGTCGCGCTCGACGCTGGCGTTCACGTTTGGCTTGGCGCTGCTCATCGTGTTCCTGGTGCTGGCGGCGCAGTTCGAGAGCTTCATCCATCCGTTCGTCATCATCATGACCGTACCGCTGGCGGTTGCCGGCGCGTTGTTCGGCTTGTGGGCGGTCGGGGCGACGCTCAATATCTATTCCCAGATCGGCATCGTGATGCTGGTGGGCTTGGCCGCGAAGAACGGTATTCTGATCGTCGAATTCGCCAATCAGCTGCGCGACGAGGGGTTGACGATCCGCGATGCGTTGATCGAAGCGTCGATCACGCGCTTCCGGCCGATTTTGATGACGTCGCTCTCGACCGCGATCGGCGCGTTGCCGCTGATCCTCTACGAAGGTGCGGGCGCGCAGAGCCGGCTTGCGATCGGTATTGTGGTGTTTGCGGGCGTGATCTTCTCGACCGCGCTCACGCTCTATGTCGTGCCGGTGTTCTACGATCTTCTCGCCCGCTTCACCCGCTCGCCCGGCGCGATTGCGGCCGAGATCGCGGCCTGGGAGCGTGCGAACCCCGGCGTCACCGCGGGCGAGGGGCACGGGCAGAAGGCTCCAGCGCCTGCGGGGGAGTGAGCGCCCGCCATAGATACGAAGTTGGCATGCTGTCGAATCTCGAAGGCGGTCAAATTCCGAAGACATGTAGGTAGATCGGCAGAGGCCGATTAGCTCTTCATCCGGCCTACGAATGCTGACCGATCGAACGGACGCGCCGGACCGCTCGCCTCGCCCTCCGCTAGCGCGGCGCGGTCTCGCTTTGCTTGCGCGGCCATCGCGGTGAGTCGTCTCGCGAACTCCTCAGGCGACCTTGGGGATATGATGACCGGAATGCGGTTGCCGTGCAGGTGGAGGACAATTGATTCTGCAAACGGTCGGTTTCTGAGTTTCGAAGCCAGGAAGAAGCTGAATACACGCCACCACGGGATAACAGCGACGCTCGCAATATCCGCCGGTACGATTGATCTTAGCGGAATCATCGCAAAAGATATCGTCAGTCGGTCGTCGCGTATTCGGTATCCAACAACAAAAGGCCCGATGAGCTGCGCCATGCCCAGCGCAACGCCAATCACGATACTCGCTGCAAGAAAAACCTCGGCGCCCATGCGAAGCCATACGCTATGTATTGCGCACTCTACCCATTCGTTGCTGCGGAATCACGTCCCCGTCATCGGCAGTTCGGGTGCCGGAGCGCTCGGCGGCGGCCGGTGCAGGAAAGTGAGCTTGTCGGGGCCGACGACGCCGCCGGAGACGATCATGGCCATGGCTTGGTCGGCCGTCATGTCGACGGCGATGACTTTTTCCGACGGCACGATTTCGAGGTAGCCGCTGGTCGGGTTCGGGGCCGTCGGCACGAAGACCGCGGTGAGTTCGCGTCCGGTGGTCGTTTCCGTGAATGTGCGCATGGCGAAGCCGATCGCGCGCATGTCGGCGTTTGGGAAGTCGATCAGGACAACGCGCTGGACGCTCTCGGCTTTCGGTTGGAGCGCGCTGATCACCTTCTTCGTGGAGGAGTAGATCATGTGCACGAACGGCACGCGCTCAAGCAGGGTTTCGAAGCTCGACAGCAGCTGTTGGCCGATGACGCGGGTGGCAAGCGAGCCGACCAGGTAGATGATGAGCAGCGCGAAGGCTGTTCCCACGAGATAGAGGAACAGTGGACTCGCCAACAGATCGTACACCGCTTTTGGCAGGAACGGTTGGGTCTGAGCCGTGATCCAGGTGGCCCAAGGGTTGCCAATGTAGGAAAGCGCGTCGAGGATCAATTTGAGCACGAACCAGACCGCTGCAAGCGGCAGCAGGGTCAAAATGCCCGCGATCAGGTTTTGCTGGATGTTCTTCAACGGCGGCTTCTCCGGCCCAATCGCCTTGGGTGTCGAGTCTAGCGGGTGAGTCGGGTGGAAAACAACAAACCCTGTCGAAGAGGCAGGTTGGGTTCATGCAAATCCCCAACGTTTGCGGGTGTTCGAGGGCCCTTCCTTGCTGCGAGGCGGATCGTATAGATTTGACGCTCGACAAAGGCGCTCTCGGGTTTGTCATGACATTGCGTGAAGCTGGAATGGCGGTGGTTGCGGCCGCCGTGTTGGTGTTTGGTGTTGTTGGTACTGCGTGGGCGCAGACCGCCGATCTGTGGACCGTGACGAATGTCGCGGTCGATGCGACGGGGGCAAGCCCATCGGCCGCAAAGGACGCGGCGATCTCCAAAGGGCGGCAAAAGGCGTGGACCGAGGTCTATCGCCGGATTACGCCGTCGGCGCAGTGGCAGGCCCAGCCGCCGTTGACCGATCAGCAACTGGAAGGGATGGTCAAGAGCTTCGACATCGCGAACGAGAAGCACTCGAGCACGCGGTATCTGGCGACTGTCACTTACGTCTTCAACGCGTCGGCCGTGCGGACCGCGTTGCGCAGCAGCGGCACGCAGTTCAGCGAGTCGAAGGCCAAGCCTGTGCTGGTTGTAGCGCTCAGTGGCTCGGCATGGGCTCCGGAGTCGGCTTGGGGCAAGGCTTGGGCGGCGCAGTCTCAGCGCGGCCGGCTGGTGCCTGTCACCGTGCCGCGGGGCGACGATCAGGACCGGGCGGCGCTGGCCACGATTTCGTCGGCGGCCGACTGGGCGGTGGTGAAGCCGCTTGCCGACCGCTATGGCGCAAGCTCAGTGCTGGTTGCCACTGCGGGCAAGAGTGGTAGTGGGCTTACCGTCAACCTTGCGCACATCAAGCCAGACGGGCGTACGCCACGCAGTGGCTCGTATGCGCCACAAGGGGGGGAGGACGAACTCGCCCTCGCGAGCCGAGCGGCGGGAACGATTGCCGACAGTCTTCAGGAGGACTGGAAGCGCTCGACCTCGGTCGATTACGGGCAGCAGGCGTCGCTGACCGCGTCGGTCGCGTTCAACAGTCTTGCGGAGTGGGTGGCCACGAGGCGTGGCATCCAGGGCACAAAGCTGGTTCAGGTTTTGGCGGTCGAGGAGCTGAACATGCGTGGCGCGCGTGTGCGACTCGACTACGTGGGCAAGGTCGACCAGTTGCAAACGGCGCTGTCTCAGACCAATTTGTATTTGTCATCCGACGCCCAAGGTAACTGGACACTGAGCCGAAATGCCGGAGCAACAGCCGCAAACCCGGGCTCAGTGGTTCCTTAAGCCATCCCGCTATGGCCTGACGCCGGCGAACGGCGTCACGGCCATAAGGCTGGTGCTAGTGCCCTTCATCGCGACGGCGCTGTTTGAGGGGCGTTACGATCACGCTTTCTGGATGACCGTGATTGCAGGCGCGTCCGATGCCGTCGACGGCTATCTGGCGCGTGCGTTCGGGCATAAGTCGCTGATCGGGGCTTATCTCGATCCTGCCGCCGATAAGATTTTGGTCGTGACCGTGTTCGGCATTTTGACCTGGCTGGAGCATTTGCCGCTTTGGCTGACCGTGCTGGTGCTGGCGCGGGACTTGGTCCTAGCGATATCGGTCGCGATCGTATCCCGGATGAAGAAGTCGGTCTTGCGCATTCAACCGCTGTTCGTCAGCAAGCTTACGACGTTTGCGCAGATCGCCTTGATCATCGCGACGTTGGCCGACCTCGCGTTCGGACTTGGGTGGGGCGACTTGCGGACGGGGCTGCTCTGGGCCGTCGCGGTGTTCACGGTGGTGTCGTGGGTCGCCTATTTCTTCGAGGGCTTGCGGGCGCTGCGGGCGGTTGAGGCTGCGCCGGGGGCGTGAGGGATTTCTGTCTCTTTGCGTCTTAGCGCCCTGGCGTGAAATACTGGCTCGATGTCGTCACAAATTCCATTTCCGTTTGAAAGGCGGCGTAGCTTTGCGCGCGAAGACTTCGTGCCGGGTGCCACGAATGAGGGGGCGCTTGCGTTCGTCGATGGGTGGCCGCAGTGGCCTTCGCGCGCGTGTGCGCTGTGGGGCCCGACGGGGTGCGGGAAGACGCATCTTGCGCAGATCTGGCTTACCGAGAGCGGCGCGATCGAGATCGCCGCGCCAGCGTTGACGCGCGAGATGGTGGCGGGGCTTCAGGCCGGCGGTGCGTTTGTGCTGGACGATGCGGACCGGGTGGTGGGCGGGGCTGCGCTTGTTCAGCTGATGAATTTCGTCAATCAAACGTCGGGGTGGCTTTTGATGACGGGGCAAGAGGCGCCGCCGCGATGGCGGACGTCGGTGCCCGATCTTCACTCCCGGTTAACCGCTGTGCCCGGCGCCGCGTTGGAAGCGCCGGATGAGGCGCTGCTTGCGCGGGTGTTGCTCAAGCTTTTCGCGGATCGGCAACTTAAGCTTCCCGAAGCCTTAATCGGCTATCTTGTGCCCAGGCTTGAGCGCTCTTTCGCCGAGGCAGAACGTATCGTCGTTCTGATCGACGAACTGGCGTTGCAACAAAAACGCAATATATCCGTCGAGATCGGCGCACAAGCGTTGCGTCAGCTTGAGGCCGAACGGTCGGCTGACAACGGATAAGGGTATGGTCTAGGGTCGCGCCGGTTTGGGGAAACCTGCGTTTCTGGGTGGTTCGATGGATACTACGTCTTCAAAGCGCGATACGCCCGCGAATGCCGCGCCGACATCGGTCGGCAGGCGCGAGGCGCGTGCGACCGTTAAACCTATCGATCCGAAATCGCCGGAGCGGCTGATCAATCGCGAGCTGAGCTGGCTTGCGTTCAATACGCGCGTTTTGGAAGAGGCGAAGAACGAACGGCACCCGCTGCTTGAGCGCTTGCGCTTCCTGTCGATCTCGGCCGCGAACTTGGACGAGTTCTACATGGTGCGCGTGGCCGGCCTTCGGGGCATGGTGAACGCGGACGTCAGCACGCTGTCGGACGACGGGCGCCGGCCGCAGCAGCAGCTTGACGCGATCAACGCGACGGCGTCCGATCTGATGGATCAGCAACAGCGCGTGTGGCTTGCGCTGAGCAACTTGCTTCGCAAAGCCGGGATCGCCGTCATCGAGCCGAAAGAGCTGCTCGACAGCGACAGGCAGTGGCTCGAAGCGAAGTTCATGACGGATATCTACCCCGTTCTGACGCCGCTCGCGATCGATCCGGCGCATCCGTTTCCGTTCATTCCGAACATGGGGCTGGCGCTCGCGCTTCAGCTTCGGAGCAAGGATGGGCGGGGGATGGAAGCGTTGATCCCGATCCCGGGGCTGATCGCACGCTTCATTCGCTTGCCGCATCAGCCCGCTAACGGGGGCGCGCCGAGTGCGCGATTCATCTCGGTCGAAAACGTCATCGGCGAGTTCATGGACCACCTGTTTCCCGGATATGACGTCGCCGGGCGGGGGTGCTTCCGCGTGCTGCGCGACAGCGACATCGAGATCGCCGAGGAAGCCGAAGATCTCGTGCGCTGGTACGAGGGTGCGCTGAAGCGGCGGCGGCGCGGCAGCGTGATTCGGTTGAAGTGCGAAGCCACGATGCCTGAGGACCTGCGGGCTTTCATCACCGATCAGATGGGTTTGAAAGAGCACGAACCGGTCAACGTCGAAGGTATTTTGGGCCTGGCGGACACGAGCCAGCTGATCAGCGAAGAGCGGCCGGACTTGACGTTCAAGCCTTATGCGCCGCGGTTTCCGGAGCGCATTCGTCAATTCAACGGCGACGCGTTCGCTGCGATCCGGGCAAAAGACCTGATCGTGCATCACCCGTTCGAGTCGTTCGACGTGGTCGTGCAGTTCTTGCGGCAGGCGGCGGCCGATCCGGACGTGCTGTCGATCAAACAGACGCTGTACCGTACGGGCAACGACTCTCCCGTCGTCAAAGCGCTGATCGAAGCGGCCGAGGCCGGCAAGTCGGTGACGGCGATCGTCGAACTCAAAGCGCGGTTCGACGAGGCGGCCAACATCCGCTGGGCGCGCGACCTTGAGCGCGCCGGCGTCCAGGTCGTATTCGGGTTCATGCAGCTGAAGACGCACGCGAAGCTGTCGCGCGTGGTGCGGCGCGAGAGCGGCGGTTTGCGCACTTACACGCATTTTGGCACCGGCAACTATCACGCCACGTCGGCGAAGATTTATACGGACCTCTCGCTGTTCACGGCGGATCTGGCGCTCGGGAAAGATGCGGGGCGCGTGTTCAACTTTATCACCGGCTATGCCGAGCCGTCGCACCTTGAGAAGCTCGCGGTGTCGCCCCTCAACTTGCGGGCAACTTTGATCGAGCACATCGATCGCGAAATCGCGCATGTGAAGGCGGGGCGACCCGGGCACATTTGGGCGAAACTCAATGCGCTGGTGGACGCGGCGGTGATCGACAAGCTTTACCGGGCGAGCCAGGCGGGCGTGAAGATCGAGCTCATCGTGCGCGGCATTTGCTGTCTTAGGCCCGGCGTGCCGGGCTTGTCGGAGAACATTAAGGTCAAGAGCATCGTCGGCCGTTTTTTGGAGCACGCGCGGGTGGTTTGCATGGGCAATGGGCACGGGTTGCCTAGCGCCGACGCTAAAGTGTACATCTCCTCCGCCGATTGGATGCCGCGCAATCTGGACCGACGGGTCGAGGTGCTGGTGCCGGTCGAAAACCCCACGGTGCACGAACAAGTTATGGGCCAGATCATGACAGCCAATCTGCGCGACGTTGCGCAAAGCTGGCAGCTGCATGCGGACGGCACGTACACGCGCGTGCCGGGCTTCGACGCGAAAGAGGCGTTCAGCGCGCACGAGTACTTCATGACGAACCCGAGCCTGTCCGGGCGCGGCAGCAAGGGGCTGGCGAAGGACACAAAGGCCGGTCGCGGCCGCACCAAAGGCCAGTAGATCTCATGGCGGGTGCGCCGGTCGCTGTCGTCGATATCGGATCGAACTCGGTACGTCTCGTCATCTACGACCGTCTGTGGCGTAGCCCCGCGACGCTGTTCAACGAAAAATCTCTGTGCGCGATCGGGCGGCACATGGTCACGACCGGCCGGCTCGACGAGGAGGGCACCGAGGCCGCGATCGCGGCTTTGCGGCGGTTTCGCGAGATCACCGTCGCGCTCGGGATTTCGCGCGTTGAAGCGGTGGCAACAGCGGCCGTGCGCGATGCGAAAAATGGGAACGAGTTCGTGGTCCGCGCGCGCGACGCGCTGGGTTCGCCGATCAAGATTTTGACCGGCGAGGAAGAAGCGCGGCTCGCAGCGGAAGGGGTGCTTGCGGCCATTCCGGATGCGGACGGTGTGGTCGGCGATCTCGGGGGCGGCAGTCTGGAACTTGCATTCGTCTCGGGCGGGAAGCAGGGCGAGGGCGTGACGCTGCCGGTGGGACCTTTGCGGCTGATGGATGCGTCCAACGAGAAGATCGAGCGCGCGCGGGATATCGTGGATCAGGGGCTCGAGAAGGTCCCAGGGCTCGACAAACTGAAGGGCAAGGCGCTCTACGCGGTCGGTGGCGTGTGGCGCAACATCGCGCGTATCCATATGGACGATCAGCAGCATCCGATCCGCGTGCTGCATCAATATGAAATACCGCGCGAGAAGGCCGTGAGCTTCACACAGTTCGTTTCGGGGTTGTCGCGCAAGTCGCTTGAGTCGGTGTCGGGCGCTACGCGCCGCCGTGCAGAGGCCATTCCCTACGGCGCCGTCGTGATGGAACGGCTGTTCAAGGCGGCGAAACTCGATCGCGTGGTCATATCCGCGTTCGGCTTACGCGAGGGCGCGTTGTTCGCGAAGCTCGCCGCTGAGGAACGCGCGAAGGACCCGCTGCTTACCGCTTGCGAGGACATGGCGCTGCGTACCGGGCGTGAAGCGGCACTCGGCAGGGCTCTCGACAAATGGTCGGCGCCGCTGTTCCCGGGGCTCGAAAAGGGCCAAGACCGGCTGCGCCGCGCGGCGTGCTATTTGGCGGACATCGGCTGGCGTGGCCATCCGGATCATCGTGCCGAGCAGGCGTTCGTCGAAGTCTTGAACGCGCCGTTCATTGGTATCGAACATCAGGGCCGCGGAATGCTAGCGCTTGCGATGCATCACCGCTATGGCGGAAACGACGAGCGTTTGATCAAGCGCGTGCAGCGGTTCGTCGGCGATGAGACCGCGCAGACGGCCCGGCAGATCGGGCTTGCCGTGCGCGCGGCGATGGTGATGGCGGGGCCAGCGCCTGACTTGCTTAACGAGACATCGGCGAAGCTCACGCCGAATTCGCTGGTGGTGAGCATCCCAAAGGGGCATCAGGCGCTGGTCGCGGAGGCGCTCACCAAGCGGCTCGATGCTCTGGCGCAAGCGCTCGACCGCACGACGCGAATCGAGTTGAAGTAGACCGCGCATGGCTGGCGGGTTCGACATCGACACGATCGTGGGCACCCATCCCATTTCCCTTCCAGCTGGCGCCGTGGTGTTCCGGCCGAACGACGATTGCCCGGGGTTCGTCGTCGTGAAACGCGGTCAGATCAAAGTGTCGCTGACGTCGGAAAGCGGGCGCGAGATCGTGCTTTATCGCGTGCAGCCGGGCGACGTTTGTTTGCAGACGTTTTCGTGTCTCTCCCGCAAGACGCCCTACGCGGCCGAGGGGCGTGTGGAGGAGGCGCTTGCAGGTGTCGTTATTCCGCCCGCGCTCTTCGACCGGTTGATGGCAGAGGCGCCGGCGTTTCGCGCGGAGGTTTTTGCCGCGGTAGCGCGACGCTTTTCCGAGTTTCAGCATATGGTCGAGACGCTCGCATTCACCGGGTTGGAGGCACGGCTGGCGGCGGCACTGTTGAAACTGGCTGGCGCGCGTAACGAGGTTGAGGCCACGCACGAAGCGATCGCCGTGGAAATCGGCACGGCGCGCGAGGTGGTCAGCCGCCAACTCCACCAGTTCGCGGAGAGGGGCTTCGTCGAAACCAGCCGCGGGCGGGTGAAAATCCTAGCCCGCGAGGCGTTGGCCCGGTTGGCCCAGCCTGCCGTGTGACTTGGTCACAGACGGCTGCCGACGGGCGCGCGAGACTGGCTCCGCATTTTGAAGAGGAGCAGTCCAATGCGCTTGAATGAAGGAACCGTGGATCGCGTGCTGCGCGTCGTCGTTGGCGCCGGCGTGTTATCGTTGGCGTTCATCGGCCCGCAGACGCCGTGGGGCTATCTGGGCGTCATCCCACTGCTGACGGGGTTGGTCGGCTACTGCCCCGCCTATGCGATTCTTGGCATCAGCACCTGCCCGGTGAAGAAAGCCTGACAACTACTTCTCGACGGCGACGACGGACGCCTTGCGGTCGCGAATGGTGAGGGCGATGCGGCCGTGTTTCAGCTCCAGGGCCGCGTTGCCGAAGATTTCGCGGCGCCAGCCTTGCAGTGCGGGCACGTCCGCCTTGTCGTCGGCGGCAATTTGGTCGAGGTCAGAGGACGAGGCGATCAGCTTTTGTGCGACGCTATGCGCTTCGCATTGAATCTTGAGCAGCACGCGAAGCATGTCGCCCATGACGGGCGGTACGGCGGGCGGGGGGCCGCGATCGATGTCGGGAACCGCGGACGCGGGCAGGGCGAGGCCGCCTTTGACCGCGTCGATCAAGCCACTCGCGGCTTTCGAATTGGCGAAGCCGCGCGGGATGCCGCGTAGGCTGTCGAGTTCTTCGGTCGTTTGGGGCGCCTGGGCGGCGATTTCGAACAGCGCTTCGTCCTTCATGACGCGTGAGCGCGGGACGTCGCGTTCTTGCGCGAGCCGCTCGCGCCAGGCGGCGGTTTCCATGAGTACAGCCGTGAAGCGGCGGTTGCCGCCGCGCAGCTTCAGGCGCCGCCAGGCGTCTTCGGGTTTCAGTTCGTAGGTTTCGGGAGAGCGCAGGACGTCGAGCTCTTCTTCAAGCCAATGCGAGCGGCCGGACTTGTCGAGCTGCTTCCTCAAGGACTCATAGACGCGACAGAGATGCGTCACGTCGGAAAGCGCGTAGGTGAGCTGCTTGTCGCTCAAGGGCCGCCTCGACCAGTCGGTGAAGCGGGACGACTTGTCGATTTGCGCATGGGCCAATTCGCGAACCAACGTCTCGTAGGCGGCCGAGTCGCCGAAGCCGCAAACCATGGCGGCGACTTGGGTGTCGAACAGCGGATTTGGGATCACGTCGGCTTGATGGAAGAAGATTTCGACGTCTTGGCGGGCGGCGTGGAAGACTTTGATGACCGTGGGCGACTTGAAGAGTTCGTAGATCGGCTTCAGGTCCAGGCCCGGTGCGAGCGGGTCGACGACAACGGCGAAGCCCGGGATCGCGGCTTGCAGCAGACACAGTTTCGGCCAGTAGGTGGAGTCGCGCATGAACTCCGTGTCGATTGCGACATACGGCGCCTCGGCGAAGCGGGCGCAAGCCTCGCTCAGGGCGTCGTTCGACGTGATGACCGTGACCAAATCTCGTGCCCTTGACAGGTGGCGCGGGGCGACCCCACAAGGGGCGCCCTTTAAGCCCTGTTTCGCCAGAAGATCAAGGAATTCCCATGCACCGCTATCGCACGCACACCTGCGGCGAATTGCGCTCGACCCATGTGGGCGCCAAAGCACGCATCTCAGGCTGGGTTCACCGGCGCCGCGACCATGGCGGGCTCGTGTTCATCGACCTGCGCGACAACTACGGGCTGACGCAGTGCGTGGTGGAGCCGGACAGCCCCGCGTTTAAGGCTGTGGATGCGTTACGCTCGGAGTTCGTGGCGACGTTTACGGGGCGTGTCGTGGCGCGACCGGGTGAGACGGTCAACAAGGATCTTGCGACCGGCGAGATCGAGTTGCGCATCGATGAGGTCGATCTGCAGTCGACTGCGGGTGAGCTGCCGCTGCCGGTGTTTGGCGATCAAGAGTATCCGGAAGAGGTGCGCTTAAAGTACCGCTTCCTCGACTTGCGGCGCGACCGGCTGCACAAGAACATCCTGTTGCGGTCGAACGTGATCACGAGTTTGCGCCGCCGCATGGTGGCGCAAGGCTTCACGGAGTTTCAGACACCGATCTTGACCGCGTCTTCGCCGGAAGGCGCGCGCGACTTCCTCGTGCCGTCGCGTCTGCATCCGGGCAAGTTCTATGCGCTGCCGCAGGCGCCGCAGCAGTTCAAGCAGCTGATCATGGTGGCGGGCTTTGACCGCTACTTCCAGATCGCGCCATGTTTCCGCGACGAGGACGCGCGTGCGGACCGTTCGCCGGGCGAGTTCTATCAGCTCGACTTGGAAATGAGTTTCGTCACGCAGGAAGACGTGTTCGCGGCGGTGGAGCCCGTGCTGCGCGGTACGTTCGAAGAGTTCGCGAACGGGCGGACGATCAATCCGGGACCGTTCCCGCGCATTCCGTACGCGGAGTCGATGCTGAAGTACGGGTCGGACAAACCCGATCTCAGGAACCCGATCGTGATCGCCGATGTTAGCGCGGAGTTCGCGGACCCGAGCGTCGAGTTCAAGGCGTTCAAGACGGTGGTGGCATCGGGCGGCGTCGTGCGCGCGATTCCTGCGCCGGGCGCCGGGTCGCAGCCGCGTTCGTTCTTCGACAAGCTGAACGACTGGGCGCGCAGCGAAATGAAAGCGCCGGGCCTCGGCTACGTCACGTTCGAGAGCGATGGCGGAAAGCTCACCGGCAAAGGGCCGATCGCGAAGTTTATTCCGGAACCTGTTCTGGCGCGGATTGCGCAGAAGACAGGCGCGAAGGCGGGCGATGCGGTG
>CAYXQB010000070.1:0-12480 GCA_964466435.1 uncultured Flavobacteriaceae bacterium
TCCAGCCAAGCCGCCGGCCACAAGACACTGGTCCCCGAACTTAGCACCGAGCTGAAGAAACAAGGCGCCGAAGACATCTTGATCGTCGTTGGCGGTGTCATCCCCGCGCAAGACTACGACATGCTCAAGAAAGCCGGCGCCGCCGCCATCTTCGGACCCGGCACGAACATCCCGAAAGCGGCGAGCGAAGTCCTCAAACTCATCCGCGCGAAATCAAAAGCCGCAGCCTAAGCGATTGGCCAAACCCGGGAGCGCGGGCTTCCAGCCCGCTCTTCCTACTTCCCCCAAACTTCCGCCACGCTTCTGTGCTCAAAAGAAGTGCGGGCTGGAAGCCCGCGCTCCCGGGTGAGCTTCACCTTCGACCGCTCCACGCGCTCGAATGCCGCCAATCCTCGGCCCGTTCGCACAGCCCGGCGACGACTGGGTTCATCTCGACGTAGTTCACCGCATCGACGTAGTGCGGCCGATCCCGGATGGCGCGATCAAAGTACTCAGGCGCCCAGAATGAGCCACTCCGCCCAAGGACTCTGTTCGCAGTTGTGGCAGTGAACGACTTCCAACTATGCGTGATCGAGGAAAGCGTATGCGTCGCAAGCGGCGTCGCAACGACATGCACATGGTTCGGCATAACCACCCATGCATGCATCCGATAGCGATCACCGTCGAAGTGCAGCAATGCACGCTCGACAAGATCGCCAATCTCGACCTTCGAAAGCAACGGCTCGCCATGTCCCCGATCAAGTGCGCGTTCGATTCGCCGCCGGCGTTCCAACAATACCTCGTCCTCAGGCATCGTATCCAACTCACGTTGCCACTCCGCCAGCACGACCGAGGGCAAGCTGTCCGCCAACCGGAACGTTATCGCCTGCGGAAACTCGCCAGCCTCCCAGTGCGGCAAGTATCCACGCGAATGCCACATCGACGATGACCCTCACCCGGGAGCGCGGGCTTCCAGCCCGCTCTTTCTTCAAGCATAGAAGCGTGGCGAAAATTTGAGGTTGGCAAAACCCGGGAACGCGGGCATGCCTGCTCGTTCTTCCGGCAGATCAACCGCTCAAAGTGCGGGCTGGAAGCCCGCGCTCCCGGGTGAGGCCAACCACAACGGCCGTGCAAGCTTTAACGCCGCGCGATCTCGACGGTCATCGTATTCGTCTTCGTGCGAATGACGATCGCGCGCACGTCCGCGCCGAACGAAAGCTTCGTCTTCGTCTGGATCGGTGTCAGCACCTGCGCCGAAACCTCCGGCCGGCACGCCACGAAATCGACCGTCGCCGCCCCATTCGCGCTCTCGCCGCTTTTGATCAGCGTCGGCGCACTCCACCCGGCGCTCTCCGCCACGCCAAACGCATTGATGGTGACGCCATCCGGCTCAACCGTGATGTAAGCGGAGTCGATCTGCATCACGATCTGCCGGTCGCAGCGCGAAGCCTCAGTCGCGCTAACACTCGACGCCGCAAGCAGAGTAGAAACGAAGAAACCAGCAAACCGCTTCATCACGAACACCCTTCGATCCACTCGACCTCGGGCTGCCGGCCCGCGCGGTAGCTGACCACCTTTCCGCCGTCCGTCTCGAACACGATCTGCGCTTTGCCGTCGGGCCCGAGCACGAGCACGTAGTGCCCCTCGGGCCCCGTGTACTTGTGTTCCTCGACGCGCGTGCGCCCCTTATAGAGGCCAAGCACGTGGCTTTCGCTATCGCCGATTTTCGCGCCCCTGTCGGTGACGATCTTGTCCGTTTCCTGCACGTCGAGCCGCGCGATCACGCCGTCGATCACCATGAACAAGACGCCTTTGTGCACACCTTGAGGCTCGACGTACGAGCAATTGCCTTCGCCTTCGCCAATGGATTTCAGCTTATCCCCGAGTGCCGCCTCTGCCTGCGCGACCGTCATACCGAACCTCACACCCGCAAACCCCTCGCCGGTAACGGCAAACCCCACCGGCATTTGCGCTTGAGGCCCACACGCGGCGGTGGCGGCAACGAGCAGGATGGCGGCCAATTTGCTGGGGATAGGGCGCATAGGCGGGTGCTTCCTGGTGAAATGGACGGCGCAGTCTCGGCAAACTCTAGCGCAGAATTAAGGCGGCAAGCCAACCGGCGCGCCTTAGAATCGCCCCCTGTTGAGGAGATTCGGCCATGGATTGGCTCACCATTTTGTTCGTGCTCGCAGTTGCGTTGACGATCGTCATTGCGACGATCCACCTTGTGATGTGGCTCTCAGGCTTCGCAGGCGGCAAAGGCGGCCTGGCGCGCGAGGTCGACAAGCGCCTCGAACGCATCGCCGACTTGGCCGAGCGCACCGAACGCGCCGTCCGCGACGAGCATCAGAACATGCGCAAGGAATCGGCCGACCGCGGCCGCGACCTGCGCAAGGAAGTGGGCGAGGGGATCCTTAAGTTCGGCGCCTCGGTTCAATCCTCCGTCTCCGACGGCCGCACGGCAGTGGACAAGCGCTTCGAGGAATTCGTCCGCACGCACGCCGAATTCGCGACTGCGCTGCGCGACGAATTGCGCAAGACAATTGCCTCGTTCGGCGAAGGGCTGAAGACTGACGTCAAAGCGCTCGCCGACGCGAACGCCGTCACGCAAGAAGCGCTGCGCAAAACCGTGACCGAACGCCTGGATCACTTGCGCGCCGATAACGAGCAGAAGCTCGACGCCATGCGCGCGACCGTCGAAGAGAAGCTGCAAGGCACGTTGGAGAAGCGCCTCGGCGATAGCTTCGCGCTGGTCTCCGAGCGCCTTGAGATGGTGCACAAGGGCTTAGGCGAAATGCAAACGCTCGCGATCGGCGTCGGCGATCTGAAGCGCGTGATGTCGAACGTGAAGGACCGCGGCGGCTGGGCCGAAGTCCAACTCGGCGCGATGCTCGAACAGATGCTCGCCCCGGACCAATACGTGACGAACGCGAAAGTCGAAGTCGGCGCGACCGAGATGGTCGAATACGCCGTGCGCATGCCGGGCGCGTCCGAAGGCGCGGACGTGTTGCTGCCCATCGACGCGAAGTTCCCGAAGGAGACCTTTGAACGTCTGATGGCCGCTTGGGATGCCGGCGACGGTGATGCGATCCGCACCGCATCTGACGAACTTGCCGGCGTGATCGAGAACGAGGCCAAGCGCATCTCCTCGAAATACATCCGCCCGCCCACGACGACCGACTTCGCCGTTATGTACTTGCCGACGGAAGGCCTCTTCGCCGAGGCTGTGCGCGCCCCCGGCCTGGTCGCTCGGCTGCAGTCGAAGCACCGCGTGACCGTGGCGGGCCCAACGACGCTGCACGCGTTGCTTAACAGCCTGCAAATGGGCTTCCGAACGCTCGCGATTCAGAAGCGCTCAAGCGAAGTCTGGCGCGTCCTCGGCGAAGCGAAGACCGAGTTTCAGCGTTATGCTGAAGTCTGGGACAAACTCGACAAACAACTGCAATCCGCGCAGAAGACGATCCACGATGTTGGCGTCCGCACCCGCGCCGTCGAACGCAAACTGCGCCAAGTTGAGGTCACTGATCTGCCGGCCGGCGCCCAACCCACGCTCGACCTCGTCCCGCCGGAAGAGCCTGAGGACCCCGTACCGCTGCGCCGCCTGCAATAGCTCAGCCGCCGTCGCAATCGAGCGGCGGCGGCCGCTCGCCTTGCGACGAGCGCAAGCCCGTGCCCAAAACGCCATCTAGCGTCGCTTTGAGCTTCGCCGCTTGCTGCACGTTGAACGGCAGGAACGGCGCTTTGTTGACGAGATAGTCGCAGGCCGCTGCGTTAAGCACCCAGTTCATTGGCGCAGCCTCGCCCTTGGCCGTATTGGGCCGGGGTAGTGCGATGTGGATCATCCGCGTCTTCGGATCGCTCGGCGCTGCCGTCTGCGCCTTGCAGAAGTCGCGCCGCAGGATGTTCAGCGCATCGCGCCCGTGCGCACTGCGCGTTGCTGCAAGCCCGAGCAGCGGCGCCATCGATTGCGGTACGATCGAGCGGTCCTCCGCCCGCGCTGCTGAAACGAATCCCGCATACTCGCGCGACGAACATTGCGCCGACAGCACCGGCTCGTCGCAACGGATCGTAATCTGCGAACCGTCGGCAGTCGCGTCTTCCATCATCGTCCGGCACGAACTCGCATACAGCCGCGGCGGTTGATCGGTCTCCACGTCATTGCTGATCACGACCACGATGGGAACGACGTTTAGCGTCGGGTCCTCCGCGTTCAGTTCCTCGATCGCACGCGCCAGCTCCCAAACCGTCCGCGCGCCGTAGTTCTCGAAGTACCCGCCGTCGATGATCTGAAACGCTGCCCCGCCCATCCTGTCCGAACTGACGAAGCGCCCCGCCGGCGACACGAACGGAAAGCGCGCGGAGTTCGTCACCGCCGTCGACATCCTTATGTCGCGTCCGACCATCGCCAGGAAATCGCCGCTGTCGGCAAACAGCTGCTTGTCCGCCGGCGAGCGGATCGTCGAGGTGATAAGCCGCTTACCCGACACGACATCGGTGCCGTTCAACAGCAGGTGCGGCAACAGTTCGACGGGCGTTCGGCTTTCGCTCTGGGCGGAGAACCTCAGGCCCAAGAAACCGTCCGGCACGTGCCGGGGCGGGGCAAATCCCGTTCTCTCCCACATCGCATCGAACGTATCCTCGAGCGCGGTGTTGCGATCGGGCACGCCGGCCCACGTCCACAACGGTCCGACCATGCTGCCGAACATGTCGTTCAAGAAGTACGTCGCGATCGAACCCGACAGAAGATCCCGCGTCGCGAAATGCGCGACCGCCGACCGTGCCTCAGGCGCGTCCCAATCGACGGTGCCGTCTTCGCGCCCCTGCGCGCGTACAAGCCGCGCGTAAGTCGTGGCGCCCAACGCCCCACCCGACACGCCGCTAATCGCGAACAGATGTCGTCCGAAATCGCCGTCCGTCTTGAAATCGAGCATGCGCATCGAGGCGATCAGCCACGCCGCCGCCCGGCTTGCCCCGCCCGACGCAGCGACGATCACCACCGGCAACCGCTCGCTGCGCGCGGGATCGGTGCGCCGCCGCGCTTCGACCCATTGCCGTAACGCGGCTTTGAGATCAGGGCGGCACAGCGCGCCTCCACCCGGTGCGCAAGGCGCGGACCCCATGGGCTCCTGCAGTTTCACATCGGTCAGCCGCACCACATGCTTCTCGAGCACCCAAGGTGGCGACAAGAACCACAAGCCGAGCGCGATCGTCCCCAGGACACTCGCGACGCGCTTCACCCGGTGCGCCTCACCCGGCATGAAGTGCATCATGTCGCCGCGATTGACGAGAAAGCGGACGACGTGAATCGCCCGCTCGATGAGATCGCGCATGATGGCCAGCGCCATGACGAGCGGTCCGACCGCAAAGGCCAGTGCCGCAATCGCCGTCGTCGGCGCATCGAACTGCGCGATGAAGCGCGGCGTGATCGCGACCGCAGCAAGCGCCGCGAAACTGCACGCGAGCGATAGTACGGCGAAGGGCCACCCGAAGGGTGCGAACGCGAGCACGCGCGTGGCCCGCGTACGCTTCAACCACGCCGGTGCTTCGAACGCGTTCATCCACCGAAACTCGGTACGATGGAGCACGAACACGTACAGCAAGCCAACGAGGCCGAAGGAAAGAAGTTCGGCCCCCAATAGACCCGTGAAGAAGTGCCCCGCGCGCATAGAAAACAGAATCGGCAGCACCGTGATGCCGCCCGCGAACAGCAAGGCCATTCGTGGCGCCCACTCATACGACCACTCCACCGGATCGTCGTCGTGGCGGTCCTTGTGTTGCAGATACGGGGCATCCTCATCATCGAAAAGACCGGACTGTTCCGCCTGCTTGCGTTGAATCCGCGCTTTGTCCGTCTCGCCGCGATTCATCTGCGCGGTCAAAGCGGCGCGCGTCCAGAACCAAGCGGACAAGCCCAACGTCATGGCCGAAAGTGCAAACAGAAAAGGCCGCGCCGATATCTGCAGCCGCCAGATCGGCGTCTCCATGCCGGCGAACATGTCCGGCATCTGCGGCGGAAGCCATACCGCAAAGAACGCCATGACCGGCACGAGAACGCCGATCGGCTCCTCCGCCCAGCGGAGCAGCAGCTGTTCAGTTCGCCTCAACGCGCGCGAAAAGCTCATGCGCCGAATCACCTTACCCTCACGGATTATTGTCGCGCGCGTCAGGTCCCACTGGACAGCCCGGCTGGGTCGGCTATCTACAGGCGCTGTGATGCCCGTCCGGTTTCCAAAGCGGAACGGTGCGTCCACGACACGCTCTGTTTCACGTCCCAGGACCGATTATGGAATATTTGCTGCAGTTGGCCGCCGACCCGGCCGCATGGGTTGCCCTCCTCACGTTGATCGCGATGGAGGTTGTGCTCGGCATCGACAACTTGATCTTCATCTCGATCCTGACGAACAAGCTGCCGGCGGCGGATCGCGAACGCGCCCGCCGCATCGGCATTGGCCTCGCGCTGATCATGCGCTTGGTTCTCCTGAGCACGATCGCGATCATCGTGCAGCTGACCGAGCCGCTGTTCACCGCGTTCGGGCACGGCTTCTCGTGGCGCGACCTCATCCTCATCGCGGGCGGTCTGTTTCTGGTCTGGAAGGCGACGAAGGAAATCCATCACAATGTCGACCCCGACCCGACGGACGACGTGTTCGACACGCGGGTCGCCACGATGGCGTTCTCGGCCGCGATCGGTCAGATCATCCTGCTCGACCTCGTGTTCTCGATCGACAGCATCATCACCGCAGTCGGCATGACCGATCACATCCCGATCATGGTCATCGCCGTCATCGTCACCGTCTTGATCATGCTGCTCGCCGCAACCCCGCTCGCGAACTTCATCCAGGCGAATCCGACGATCGTCATGCTGGCCCTGAGTTTCCTGCTCATGATCGGCATGGCGCTGATCGCCGACGGCTTCGGCTTCCACGTGCCGAAGGGTTACATCTACGCCGCCATGGGTTTCTCGGCATTGGTCGAAGGATTGAACATGCTGGCCCGCAACCGCGCCAAGCGAAGGACGTCAGCAAGAGCGAAGTCGCCTTAGCGGCTTCGCTCGCTCGGCGTGAGTTCCACGTCGATCCGCTGACCGTCGCGCAAAAGCGATGCGGTGAGTGTACGCCCGATCGAATGCGCGTTTAGGCGGCGCAACAGGTCGTCGACCCCCTCGGTCGGCAGCCCGTCGAGCGCGACCAGAATGTCGCGCGATAGAATGCCAGATTTAGCGGCGGGGCTGCCCGGTTCCACGACGGTTATCATCGCACCCGACGCGCCCGTATTCGCCGCAAGCTGCAGCCGCCGCGGAATGTGCATCGTCTGCGCCGCGACGCCGACATAGCCGCGCCGCACGCGCCCGTGTTTCACAAGCTCGCTCAAGACAAAGCTCGCGGTGTTGCTTGCGACCGCAAAGCAGATCCCTTGCGCGCCCACGATCACGGCCGTGTTGATCCCCACGACCTCACCCCGCGAGTTGACAAGCGGGCCGCCCGAGTTCCCGGGGTTCAGCGCCGCGTCCGTTTGAATTACGTCGTCGATCAGCCGCCCCGAACTCGCGCGCAGCGACCGCCCAAGCGCCGAAACGACGCCCGCCGTCACCGTCGACTCGAACCCCAGCGGGTTCCCGATCGCGATCGCGAGATGGCCCGGTTTCAAGGTCTTCGAGTCGCCGATGGACGCGACCGGAAGCGTCGCATGCGCATGCGCGTGCAAGAGCGCGATATCCGTATGCGGATCGTCGCCGATCACGCGCGCATCAAATGTCAGTTGATCAGGGGTGGTCAGCCGGGCGGCTTTCGCGCCTTGCACGACATGGCTATTCGTGAGCACGAGCCCGTCCGACGAAATGATGACGCCGGAACCCGAACCGCCGCGCCCGTTCGCTTGCGCCTCGACCCGCACTACGGCGGGCCCCACGCTCTCCGCCACCGACGAAACCGTGCGCGAATACGCATCCAGCAACCGCTCGTCGTGGTCGCCTACAAATGTCGCAGCGGGCTCCGGCTCAACCGCGCGCGGCTGAGACAAGAACGAAAAAGTACGTGATAGGGCGGACATGAAAATTCAAGATCGTGCGCCGCCTGCGAATTTCAACCCCAGTACTTTTTGCGGATCCGGCTAACTCGTCTTCTGCGCGCCGTCGATCGTGATCTTGCGCGCGTGCGCGAGCGCGACGCCATAAGGCGTTTCGGTCATCATCTTGACAGGCACCATGAACGTCTTCACCGGTCCGCCGGACGCGCTCTCCATCGCCGCGAACCAAACCGTGATCGTGGGCAAAGCGCGGCCCTTGTTCAGATTCGGTTTAAAGCCCGCGAGCTGCTTGTAGGTGATCGTGCACTTCTGCGCAGGGCCGTCATAGCCGCCATCGGTCTTGAGCTTGTCTTGCCCTGCTGGCTTGAGGTCGATGTCGTAGCGCCGGCGCCCGTCGAACACGCGCACGGTTTCCCCGCACGGCTTTGCAGCAGAATGCGAAACGCCCGACAGCGAATAGACGAGGCCGGACAGCGGGTCCAACGTGCCACGTTTCTGGTCTTCGCTCACCGGGAAGCGCGACGTGTTGTACGCGGGCTCAGCGTCGAGCTGAATGCCCGCAGCCGTGTACGTCAGATCGACGCGCTGGCTCTGCTTCTCGTTCACCGTGTTCGAGTTGTACTTCCTCGGCTGCAAGGCGGCACCGGCAAGCGTTCCGACGGAATTCGCGTCGATCACTGCTTCGTAGAACGAGTTGACGACGCCTGCCGTCTTGAGTCGCGACACCGCCGAATAGCCGTTGCCCGTGAAGCTCGACTTGATGCCGACATTTCCGAGATTGAACCCGCCAAGATAGACCTGCCAAACAAGCTGCACCGTGCTCGTCGGGCCCGCTTGCGCGGGTGCGGCGGCAGGCGTCATCGAAGCTTCTTCGGCGGACGCCGTCAGGGGAAGAAGCGCGATCGTCGTCGCAAGCAACAAACGTTTCAGCATCGATTCACACTACCTCGACTAGCGATTGAACGTGGCGTTCCGGCGGGGCCGCCTCTATGGTCGGCCACGATGTTGGAATTGTGGCGGAAAGATCGGTCGGTCTTCAAGCTGCAATTGTCACTAAAATCATGAACGCTCATTCATCCACCCAAGCCAATATCAAGGACTTAAGGGACGCGCTGGTTGCAGGCGACCGGCGCGCGCTCGCAAAGGCCATCACGCTGGTGGAATCAAGGCGGGCCCAAGACGAAGCGGTCGCCGCCGATTTGGTGAACTTCGCCTTGCCCCATGCGGGCAAGGCAGTACGTGTCGGCCTGTCGGGCGCGCCGGGCGTCGGGAAATCAACTTTCGTTGAAGCGTTCGGCACATGGTTGATCGAGAGGGGGCATCGTGTCGCCGTTCTTGCGGTCGATCCCTCGTCGCGCCGTTCCGGCGGATCAATCTTAGGCGACAAGACGCGAATGGTAAGACTCGCGCAAGCGCCGAACGCTTTCATCCGCCCGTCGCCCGCGGGTACGACGCTGGGCGGCGTCGCCCGCCGCACGCGCGAAAGCATGGTCCTCGTCGAAGCGGCAGGGTTCGATATCGTGCTCGTCGAAACCGTTGGCGTCGGCCAATCCGAGACCGCGGTCGCCGATATGGTGGACATGTTCCTGGTGCTCGTCTCGCCAGGCGGCGGCGACGAACTCCAAGGTATCAAACGCGGCATTATGGAACTCGCCGATCTCGTCGTCGTCACGAAGGCCGACGGCGATTTGCTACAAGCCGCCAACCGCGCCGCCGCCGAGTACCGAGCGGCGCTCCACCTCATGCGCCCAAAGTTCGCCGGCTGGTCTGCGGACGTGCGCCTCGTGTCGAGCACCGAGGGCAGGGGCATCGCCGAGGTGTGGGGTGACGTCGAACGCTTTCGCGACCTGTTGACCGGTTCCGGCGCCTGGGGCAGTCAACGGCGCGACCAGCGCGTGGCCTGGCTCCATACCGAGTTGCGGGAGGGCTTAACGGCGGCCCTGACCGAAGACCCCGCTGTCGAAGCGGAACTCGCCAAGCTGGAGGCCGCAGTCGCCAAGGGGGCCACCGCTCCGCCAGCCGCCGCCAAGGCCATTTTGGCGCAGTGGCGGGCCAAAACTTGACGTGGGTCACGCGCCTGACCTATAGGTCCGCCCTCCCGCGCGGGCCAAGGCCTTGCGCGGGTTCGCATTTCATCGGATTGGACGGAATTTTATCATGGCACGGCGCTGCGAATTGACCGGCAAGGGCGTGTTGAGCGGACACAATGTCAGCCACGCGAACAACAAGACGAAGCGCAAGTTCCGGCCGAACCTGTCGGAAGTGGCGCTGAGTTCCGACAATCTCGACCGCACGGTGAGGTTGAAGATCTCCAAGCACGCGTTGCGGTCGATCGACCACAACGGCGGCCTCGACGCGTTCATCATCAAGCAAAACGATGACAATCTGTCGGACCGTGCCCGCCGGTTGAAGCGCGAAATTGTGCGCGCCGCTGCAAAGGCCTAAGCGCCGCACTTGCACCCTTAGGTCGTTCTCCGCACTTTTGGCCCCACGATTCTGCCAAGGGTCATGACCAGTCACGTCAGCAGAGCCACCGCCGAGGGCGGCATTCTTGTCTCGCACGCGCCCTCGCGCCTGCCGCGGGTCATTCGAATGCTGCGCGACCTCGTGCTGCTGCTCGTGCCCGCCGTGGCCGTCACGTTGACGCTGCTCATAGCCTGGCAGCTGCGGTTAACGCCGCTTTCGCTGTTTGACGGCATCTTAAGCCCGCCCGGCCGCCCCGAACTCTACCCATCGAATTGGCTGACGATGGGTCACGCGATCGTGCCTGTGGTGTTTCTGATCGCAAATCTCGTCAACCGCCGTTATGGCGAAGACTACGCACTCGCGCATGTCCTCGTATCGTGGACGCTCGCCGTCCTGATGGCGCTCGCCGTCATCCTGCAACTGAACCCGCATCTGCCCCCAGCCGGTGAACTGCCGGGCCTGCGCGTGGCAATCAGCTTTGTAGGCGCCATGGCGCTCGGGCAACTCGCCGCCGTCTACGTCTTCGACCGCACCCGCGGCGTCGTTTGGTGGAAAGCGCCGCTCTACAGCGCCCTCACCAACGCGTTCATCGCCATGTTTCTCTTCTACCCGGCCGCATTTGCCGGCAGCGATCCGTTCTGGCCGAACCGAATGGCGATCGACGCCGGCACGAAAGCGCTCATGTCGTTCGCGCTGCTTTTGCCGTACTTGGCTCTGCGCTCGGTCGTGCGCCCGCAGGCGGGCCTCGGCGGCTACTAGTCCGCGAGCACGAACATCATCAGAAGCGTCTGCTGCACCGGCGCATTGAAATTATCGTCCGACACGACATAGACAAGCGTCTCCCCGTCGTCGCCCGTACGCACCGAAAGCCCTTCCATATTGTCGATGATGAAGTTCATGCCGACATCGGCAATGACTTCTCCGTCGAGAGTGGCACCGCTGGCGACAGCCGTGCCCTTGATCCGCCGCAACGCGAACCCGACGCCGCCGAGGCGGTTGAAGCGCCGCTCAAGCGTCAGCACATCGCCGCCCGCAAGCTGCCGCACATCCGTCAGATCGAACGGCGCTCGCCGCTTTAGCGTAACGTCCTCAGGATCGACGCCGTCCTGCAGCAACCATCCGCGAATATCGTCGTTGCCGTCGTGGAAGGATTCGCTTAGTGCCAGAAGCCGTCCGTCGCGAAGCAAAGTTAGGCCCTCAAGCCCGCCATTGTCCGGTGCCTGTCTCAACGCCGCAGGCGTCTTCAGCGGTACAGGTTTCGCGCCGAGCCCATCCTTGCCGAAGGGATATCGCCAAATCCGATGGTCGCGCTCGAAGCTCACGAATACGTCGCCATCCAGCGAGCCCGTGAGCCCCTCCGCGTCGCCACCCTTGCCCGAAAGCTGATGCCCCTTCGGATCGCGCAGCGGCCCGATTTCAACAGCGCTCACGCCCGCCAGGCGCCCGTCGCGATAGCTGAGTGAGCCCGTCAGCCAATCGCTGTTATCCGTGATCGCCAGAAACCGCGAACCATCCTCCGAAACGATGAGTCCGGAGAGGCCGCCGAAATTCCTGTCGTCCGACGACAGCTTCAGCGTCCCGCGGTGCTTGAGCTTGCCGGCGTGCGCCTTCGCATCCTCGCCGGTGCTGAACGGCAGCACTTTGACTTGCACGCTCAGCGCACGAATCTCGCGCTGCTCCGCCGTCGCCGTAAATAGATAGGTGGCTACCCCTGCCGCGACGGCACCCAGGCCGATAGCCGCGCGCCGAGCACTCATCGCGCGGCCGTCGCCACCGGCGCCTTCGCCTTCAAAGGGCGTCGCGGCGCGGCGGCCAAAACCTTCGTCGAATCCTCGTCGAACAGCTCCGCCAGCTTGTCCGTCATCGCCCCGCCCAGCTGCTCCGCATCGACGATCGTCACAGCGCGCTTGTAGTAGCGCGTGACATCGTGCCCGATTCCGATCGCAATCACCTCGATAGGCGAGCGGGTTTCGATCGCTTCGATCACCTCGCGCAAGTGCCGCTCGAGAT
>CAYXQB010000071.1:0-12437 GCA_964466435.1 uncultured Flavobacteriaceae bacterium
CGTTAAAGCGCGTTTTGACCCCCGGCTGGACGCACAGCCGGGGGTCTTTTCATTTCTGGTTGCACCTCCCGCCTTGCTACACGCACTCCGTTAAGTCCCATGCCCGCGTTGCGAATCGCCACTTGGAACATCAATTCCGTCCGCCTGCGCATCGGGATCGTGGGCAAGCTCGCGCGCGAACAGAACATCGACGTGTTGTGTCTGCCGGAGACGAAGGTCGCCGACAGTTCGTTTCCGCATAAGGCGGTCAAGAAAATCGGCTTCGAGCACGTCGCGATCAACGGACAAAAGGGCTACCACGGCGTTGCTGTCCTGAGCCGCGTGCCGTTCGACAAGGTCGAGGCGCGCGAGTTTTGCGGCAAGGGCGACGCGCGTCATGTGCGCGTGAGCCTGCTTGGCGGGATCGAGGTGCACAATTTCTATGTACCCGCCGGCGGCGACATTCCCGATCCGAAGGCCAACGAGAAATTTGCTCACAAGCTTCAGTTCTTGGACGAGATGACGTCGTATTTCGAGAAGATGAAGGGCAAGCGCGACGCCAAGCGCGTGATCGTGGGCGACCTCAATGTGGCACCCTACGAGCACGACGTTTGGAGCCACAAGCAGCTGCTGAATGTCGTCAGCCACACGCCGCCCGAGACCGAGCGGATGGCGGCTGCCTACGCGGCGCACGATTGGATCGACGTGACGCGCTCATTCGTGCCGCTGGATCAGAAGATCTTCAGCTGGTGGAGCTATCGCAATCAGGACTGGAAGAAGTCCGACCGCGGGCGCAGGCTCGACCACATGTGGGTGAGCCCCGCGCTCAAGGGCGCGGTGAAGACGCACACTATTCTGCGCGAGGCGCGGGATTGGAAGCGGCCGTCCGATCACGTACCGGTGGTGGCGGAGATCGAGACATGAAGTGTGCGCGGTGCGGGCTTGAGGTTTCGTGGCCGGCGTCGATCTCGAAAATCGAGCGGTCGGCCCTACTTGAGCTGGCGTATCGGAGTCGAATCGAGAGCGTGAGGGCGCTCGTGGAAAGACATAAGATGCGGTTGGCAGATGCGAAAACGATCGGGTCGCATCTTCCGGAGGGCGTCGGAAAGTGCAGCCGCGGATGCAGCGCACCGGCGATAGCTGGCCAGCGGTCGTGTCCGACGTGCAAGGCACTTACCCTTGGTGCCGACTAGGGCCGCTTCACCTGCGCGATCATCACCGTCGATGAGGCGGTCGCAATGAGCTTGCCCGCCTCGTCCTTCAGGTCGGCTTCGAGGAAGATGACCGTGCCGCCCCGGCGCACGGTGCGGGCTTCGGCGATGAGGCGGGTGCCGGGCTTGCCTTGGGCAACGTAGCTCACCTTCATTTCGAGCGTCGGCGTGATTTGGCCCCATTCGATCGTGAGTCCCGCCGCCAAGGCGATCACGTCGTCCATCATCGCGGCGGTCATGCCGCCGTGAATGGCGCCGTAGCGATTGGCGAGCGTTTGGGTCGTGTCGTAGGCGACGCGGACGACGCCTTTCTCCACATCGACATCCAGCACCTCCTGGCCGAGCACGGCCGACGCTTCTGCGCGGCGCTTGAGGACCGCCTGGATGTTCGGCGGATATTTTTCAGGATGCGCACGTTCAATCGGCATTATTCGAGACCCGCGGCGCGCAGCTTGGCGTGAGCCGCGGAGAGTTCCTTGTTGACGTTGTTCAGGCGCACCGCGAGTTCGCGCATGATTTCGAGCGGCATTTGCGGGATGTCGCGCAGCATCTGCAGGAACTGGTCCTTCTTTATCCTAAGCGTGTCGAGCGGTTCGGTGGCGATGATCGTCGCAGTGCGCGGCATTTCGCAAAGCAGCGCCATTTCGCCGACGATGTTGTTCGCGCCCACATGGGCCACCACGACCTCGCCCTTCGGCGAGTTCACCACCACGTCCACCTTCCCGTTGAGAATGAGATAGGCGCTTTCACCGCGGTCGCCCTCGCGGAAGAGAACCGCGTTGGCGTCGAAGGAGAGGCGTTCGCTGGTGAACGCGAGCAACTTCAGGCGCGAGGTATCGATGTTCGCGAACAGCGGGACGCGGCGCAGCAGTTCGACTTCGTTCTGGATACTCATGGGGCTACTCCACGTTCGTCATTGCGCCGCCTCGCGCGCACCGGTTTGCGCATTGTCTGCGGTCAGCTTGCCGTGATCGAAATGCAGGACGCGGTCGAAGCGGCCGGCGAGATCGGCCTTCGTCAGAACCCACAACGTCGCTTTGCCTTGGCGGTGGGCGAGTACGCGGTCGACGATCGCCGTTTTTTGCTGGTCGTCGAGGTTTGCGAGCGCACTGTTCACGATCAGCATTTGCGGCTCCTTGACCAGAGCGCGAGCAAGGCCGAGCTTCTGGCGCTGCGCCATCGACAAGCGCTTCCCAGCGGCGCCCACGTTGAAGGTCAGGCCCTCTTCGATGATGAGATCGCGGACGTCGAGTTGGTCAAGGATTTCGCGTACGAGAGCGTTCACGCGTTCCTGCGCGCGTGCCGTTCCATACGACACGCGACCGAGCAGGATGTTGTCCTGGATCGACGCCGGCCCGATGTACTTGTCTTCCTGGTAGAACGAGATGCGAGAGGTCAGGTCGGCGGGTAGCGTTTCGGCGAACGTTCGCCGCGTCGCCAGCAGCCGTTCGCGGATTTCCGGGGTTATCAAACCCAAGCGGTGTCGGGCTTCCACGTAGCGCATGGGCAGGACCGAGAGACGAGCCCGGTCTTCGTACGACAGCTCCGTCATCTTCGCCCGCTTCATGATCTGCTGGTAGGCGGGCAGTTCGTTGGCCGGGATGAAGCTGAACTCGTCGAAGAATGGGTGGTCGGGCGGGAAGTCGCGGAACAGTTCCAGCATCGTCTCGGCGATCGACAAACCCATGTCGACAAGATGCTTGTCCAGGTGCTCTTCCGCGGCGACGCGACGGAAGTGCGGTAGGACCGGCAGGTTGTTCGGCTGCAGCAGCGGATCGACGCTGGCGCCGAACAAAATGTTCTCCGCAATCGATGCGTTGCGATTGTAGGTGGTGGGATCGAAGCGTTCGACGAGGTTCGCGTATTCGGGGGCGTTTAGACGCTGGTGCAAAGCTAAGCGTGCCTCAACGATCCGATCGGCCGCCGCGGCTTGCTTCGGATCGATCCGCGATTGCAGACCGAATTGGTAGATGTCGTTCTCCAACTCGACCATCGTGAGGACTTCAATCAGTCGATCGAGAATTACCTTCGGATCGCGCGTGCCGAGTGCATCGTAGTCGAGCCAGTCCGCATCCGCGTCGTAGACCGGATTGCCGGCACGGCTGGCCTCGCGGAAGCGGCGCTCGGCCACGGGACCCGACCGAGGTGCAAGTTTCAAACCGTAGAGCAGGTTTTCCTTGACCGTCAGCGGGAAAAAGTAGGCGTCCGGTCCGGTGTAACCCAGCGTTCGGCCGGCGGCGCCCTCGGCTAAGGAGAGTACGTCCGTTTCGCCCGTCCTGATGGTGCCGTTCTTTAAGGCGATTTGGCGCGCGAAGAGTTGCCCGAAGGCCTCCTTCCCGGAGCCTGCAGGCCCGACGATCGCGACCGTTTGGTCGAGCGCAAGCGTCACATCCACATCGTCAAGCAGCGTGAACCCCGCATCGTCGAGCGCAGTCAGGTTCTTGATCTCGATCGGGCCGCCGAAGGTGATCGGCGGGGCTGGTGCATCCTGCGCTTCGGGCAATGTCATGCCGTCGGGATGGAACTGGTCCATCACTTGGTTGAACTTGATTTCGACGTCCTGGCGCTGGAGGTCCCAGTCGATCAATTCCTTGATCGGACCGGGGAGGTCCTTGTAGGCGACGATAACGGCGACGAGCTGGCCTACGTCGAGCGTCTGCTCAACGATTAGAAAGTATCCGCCGACAAGATAGAAAATGAACGGCGTTAGCTGCGCGATGAAGTTGTTCAGCGACTTGACGAAGTACTTTCGTTGGTACAGCTCGAAGCGAATGTCAAAGATGCGCCCCAACCGGCGCACCATTTCGGCGCGCTCCCAGTTCGAGGTGCCATGGACGCGGATATCGGGGCCGCCGTCGACGATTTCGCCAACTCGGCCAGCGAGTTCGCGTGCCTGCAGCTGACGCCGCTTGCCGAGTTCCAGGATGGGCCTCCGCAAACGCGGGATGATGATTGCCTGGCCGAAAACAACCGCGCCCGCGATGAGACCCAACCAGAAATTCTGCACGAGGATGAAGATGAGGGCCGTCAACGCCTGACCGGCCAGGAACGCGGGCCAAACCACTGCGTCGCCCGAGAAGCCCCCTAACGGTTCCACCTCGTCCTTCACCATTGAGGCGATTTCGGCTTGCTTGGCCTTGCGCAGGTGCGAGGGCGGGAAGCGCAGGACGCGATCGATCAGGTCGTAGCGCAGGCGGCGCAAGAGGCGCTCGCCCAGCCGACCTTTCATCGTGTTGATGAGGTACTTGATGAACCCGTTGAACCCGACCAAAGCCAAAAAAGCGAACGAGAGCGCGACGAGGTAGGGCATGCGCTCCAGCGCGAAGCCCTCAAAAATTGCCCACTGCCCGCCCAGCCACTCGGGGAAGCCGATCACCAAGCGCAAGAAATTCTCGGTCGCGTCGGGTGTCGTGAAGGCGGAGCCGTTTTGGGGGCCGGTGATCGGGCCGTTGATGATCAGCTTCGGCAGGGTGAGCGTCAGGAAGTAGAACGGCTGCGCCGCGAGCGCTATCGCGAGCAGGATCCACTGGTCGCGGCGCGAATGTTGCCAGATGTATTTGTACAGCGACTGGTGCGGGGCCATGCCAACGTGCCGGATTCGGCGGCCTAAGCTAGAGACAAAGGCTTAACAACGCCACGCCCTTTCGCAGCGGCGCGCGTCGTGCGAAATTCGGGCGGATACTCTCGCGTCGAGGTTTAACCATTAGCCAGTCGCACGGCCGGGTTCTGATCTACAGCCACGACAGTTTCGGGCTGGGGCACATCCGGCGATGCCGGACGATCGCGCATGCCTTGGCCGAAGCGTTTCCGAAGCTCAGGGTGCTGATCGTATCGGGCTCGCCGATCATCGGCAGTTTCGACTTCAAGACGCGCGTCGACTTTGTGCGCGTCCCCGGCATCATCAAGCTCAGGAGCGGCGACTATGTGCCGCTGGGGGAGCACGGGTCCATACAAGAGACGACCGCGCTGCGATCGTCCCTGATCGGCGAGACGGCTCTCGCCTTCGCGCCGGACCTGTTCATCGTCGATAAGGAACCTCTGGGGCTGCGGGGCGAGCTGGAGGGAACACTTGAGAAGCTTAAGGCGCGCGGTACGCGTTTGGTTCTAGGCCTGCGCGACGTTCTTGACGAACCGGAGGCGCTTGCCTTGGAGTGGCAGCGCAAGCGCGCGATTCCGGCAATCGAGCAACTTTATGACGACCTTTGGGTCTATGGGGTGAAGGCGATTTACGACCCGCTCGCGGGGCTGGGCCTCTCGCAAGCGGTAAGTGCGAAGACAACTTTCACCGGATATCTGAGGCGCACGCGTCCTACCGCGATGCCCGCCGCATTGCTTGCCGACATTGGCCAGCGAATTTTGGTGACAGCGGGCGGCGGCGGCGACGGCGAACAGCTGATCGATTGGGTGTTGCGGGCGTACGAGCGCGATGCGCGTGCGCTCGCGCCTGCGTTGATCGTTCCTGGGCCTTTCATGCGGGCCGACATGCGCGCCGCGTTCGAGCAGAGGGCTGCGGCGATCCCGCAAGTCAACACGCTGACCTTCGAACCGCGGATGGAGCATCTGATGGCTGACTGCCTCGCGGTCGCGTCCATGGGCGGATACAATACATTTTGCGAGATATTGTCGTTCGACAAGCGCGCGCTGCTCGTACCGCGGCATACCCCGCGGCTTGAGCAGACCATCCGCGCAGAGGCTGCGGAGCGCTTGGGGCTCATACGGATGCTACGGGAGCCTGACGGGGCCGCCGTACCAGAGGTCATGGTTGCGGCTTTGCAAGCGCTGCCAAGTCAAGCTCTGCCGTCGCGCTCGCGCGCGCCGGGTTTGCTCGATGGCCTGGCGACGATCGTCGATCGATGCGGCGCCTGGTTCGGGCTGGCGGCGCGCGGGTGATGGAGCCCAAGCTTGCCATTGTCGTGAAGGGATTTCCGCGCCTGTCAGAGACGTTTGTCGCGCGCGAACTGCAGGCGCTGGAAGCCCGAGGCTTGGCGTTCTCGCTTCATGCGTTGAGAAAGCCCGGCAGCGATGCAGCGCTTGTCGATAACAGAGTCGACGCCGCTCCTCAGTATCTGCCCGAATATCTGCACGACGCGCCGCTCGCCGTTGCGCGGGCTTTCGTGGCGGCGCGCCGCTTGCCCGGGTTTGGCGCGGCGTGGCTCGCATTTCGCGACGACCTTGCGTCGGAGTTCGCGCGGGCACGCGCACGCCGGTTCGGCCAGGCTTGCGTGCTTGCACTGCAAATGCCTGCGAGCGTGCGGCACGTTCATGCGCACTTTGCACATAGTCCGGCATCGGTCGCACGCTATGCGGCGTTGATGCGGGGGATCGGCTTCAGCATTTCGGCGCACGCGAAAGACATTTGGACCGCGCCGGAATGGGACTTGAGGCGCAAACTTGCGGATACTGCGTTTGTCACCGTCTGCAACAAGGCGGGATACGACCGGCTCAAGTCGTTTGGCTCGCAAGCGCCGCTGAAGCTGATCTACCATGGCCTGTCGCGGGATGTGATCGCGGATACGCCGCGCCCGCAGTCGCGCGACGGATCGAAAGCAAGCGACCCCGTTCGTATTGTTTGTATTGCACGCGCGGTCGAGAAGAAGGGCTTGCGGCGGTTGCTCGACGCGCTCGCCGCCTTGCCGCGTGAGCTGTCTTGGCACCTCGATCACTATGGCGGCGGCGAATTGCTGGCCGAGTTGAAGGCAAAGGCACGAACGCTCGGCGTCGAGAGCCGCGTCACCTGGCATGGGCCAAGACCTCACCCCGAGGTGATTGCGGCGCTTGACCGGAGCGATTTGTTCGTGCTGCCGGCAGTCATCGGCAATGACGGCGATCGCGACGGGATTCCGAACGCGCTGCTAGAGGCGCAGGCGCGCAGCCTTGCCGTGCTGGCCTCGCGTGTCGGTGGGATCGACGAAGCCGTCTGCGACGGACGCACGGGGCGCTTGACCGAGGCTGGCGATGTGGGGGCGTTGCGTGACGTGCTAATTGATCTCATCGCGAACCCGAGTGCGCGCGGCATTCTCGGCGCGGCGGCGCTGGAGCAAGCGCGCCGCACGGGCGATGCCGAGACGGGGTATGATGCAATTGCTGCGTTGCTGAAGGAACGGATGACCGGCTGATGCGTGTCGCGTTCTATTCGCCGATAGCCGAGCCGGATGCGCGCGTCGCGTCCGGGGTGCATCGTATGGGGACGCTGCTTCAGCGTGCACTCGAAGGCGCCGGCGCCGAGGTCATGCGGCCGCGATTGCCGCGAACCTACGACGGGCGTGGCAATACTGCGCGGCAGGCGGAAGTGAAGGCCGAGAGCGAACTGGCGGCGGCCGCTTTCGTGAACGCGATCCGCGAGGGGTCGCAGGCGAAACCCGACCTTTGGTTCAGCTATCACGTCTACTACAAGTCGCCGGATTGGGCCGGGCCTGCCGCGGTGCGCGCGCTATCGATTCCGTATCTGATCGCGGAGGGATCGCATGCACCGAAACGGGCGGGCGGGCCTTGGGCGCTGGGCCACGAAGGGTCCACAGGCGCGCTTCGCGCGGCCGACCGGCTGCTTGCGATGACGGCGTTCGATCGCTTCTGCCTGGATCAGCTTGCGCCGGGGCGCGTGCGGGATTTGAAGCCGTTCATCGACGTTGCTGGCTTTGACGATGTGCGACCGCCGTCGGCCCGCGTGCGCTTTGTGAGCGTCGCCACGATGAAGGATGACCGCAAGCGGGCGAGTTATGCGCTGCTTGCTGCGGCGCTCAGGCTTGTCGATGTTCCATTTTCGCTGTGTATCGCGGGCGATGGGCCGCACCGGCAAGAGATCGAGAGGATGTTTGCCGGGCTCAACGTCGATTTTGTCGGGATGTTGGCGCCGGATCGGATTCCGGCATTTCTCACGAGAGGAGACGTGTTTGCTTGGCCGGGACTTGGTGAGGCCTATGGGCTCGTGTTTCTGGAAGCGCAGGCCGCCGGGCTTGGCGTCGTCGCGTGCCAAGACCGCGGCGTGCCAGATGCCGTGCGGCAGGGCGAGACCGCCCTTCTAAGTCCGCCGGGCGACGTCGCCGCTTATGCGGCGAACTTGAAGCTCTTGGCTGCGAATGCCGTGACGCGGCAGCGGCTTGGCGACGCGGGCCGTGCGTTCGTTGCCCGGGAACGAAGCGTTGACGCGGCGGCGCGGACACTCGCCGCCGTGATCGCGGAGGTTCGCTAAGTGAGCGCGCGCGTCTTCATATGGGTGCAGCATCTGTTGGGTTTCGGCCACTTCGCGCGGGCGAGCGGTGTCGCGGCGGCGCTTCGCGATGCGGGGCTTGAGGTAACACTGGTCAGCGGCGGCCTGACGCCGGCCGATGCGGTGCCCAAGGGCGTCGCCTTCGTGCAGTTGCCGGCAGCGCGCGCGAAGGATGAATTGTTCGACGAGCTTGTCGATGAGCACGAGCGTGATGTCGACGCGCGCTGGCGTGATGGCCGGCGCGACCGCCTGATTGAAACGTTTCGTGCGGCGCGGCCCGATGTGTTGATGACGGAGACGTTTCCGTTCGGGCGGCGGTTGCTCGAGTTCGAACTGATGGCACTGCTTGAGGAAGCGAAAGGTGCACAGCACAGACCGAAGATCGTCTCGTCCGTGCGAGACGTGTTGCAGCGGCCGAGAAAGGACGCGCGCGCGACGGCGATGGTCGAGCGGGCGCGGGCGTTCTATGACGCGGTGATCGTGCATGGCGATCCGAACGTGCTGCGTCTGGAGCAGAGCTTTGCGGAAACTGCGGCGATCGCGTCGCGCTGCATTTATACAGGATATATTTGCGCCGACATCCCGCGGCGGACGGGATCAGGGCGCGAAATACTCGTGTCGGCCGGTGGCGGAGCGGCGGGAGGGGGCTTGATTGCTGCAGCGCTTGAGGCGCGGACGCGGACCCGCGTGGCGGATTCGCCGTGGACGTTCGTGACCGGGCCACTTGCGGCGCCGCCGGAGCCCGTCGAGGGCGTGACGATCGTGCGATCGCTGCCGGATTTTCGGGCGCGGCTGGCGAGCGCCGCCGTTTCGATTTCGCAGGCGGGCTACAACACTTTGGTCGAAACGGTGATGGCAAAGACGCCCGCGATCGTCGTTCCGTTCGAAACGGACCGCGAGCAGGAGCAGGTGACGCGCGCACGGGCGTTCGTCGATCTTGGGCTTGTGCGCATGTTGCGCGCGAACTTGCTCGACCCGGCAGCGCTGGCACGATTTGTCGATGCGACGGTCGGATCGGTGCCGCCAACGGCGAAGATCGACTTCAACGGGCGCGAAGGGACCGTGCGGGCGATCAGAACGGTGCTGGCGCGATGACGTGGGACCGCGTGAAGCACGAACTGGACGAATGGGCGCGCGAGCGGCGCACGGCACAGTTTTGGTGGCGCGACGACGATGCCGCAGACGTATCGGCCAATCTCTCGCGGATGCTGGCGACCGCCGCGCGGTTCGATGTCACGATCGGTTTGTCGGTGATACCGGCAAAGCTCAAGCCGCGGCTCGCCAAGGCGCTGGAGCGCGAGCCGCACGCACAGGTTCTCGTCCATGGATTTGCGCATGAAAATCACGCCCGCCCCGGACAGGCGAAGCGCGAACTGGGCGGCGCGCGGCGGCTTGAGGATATTGTCGGCGACCTCGAGCGCGGGCTTGCGCTCTCGTTTGCCGCGTTCGGGCGGCGTCCGTTGCCCGTTTTGGTGCCACCATGGAATCGGATTGCTCCCGCGGCGGTGGCGCGGCTGCCGGCGTTGG
The DNA here is from genome assembly GCA_964466435.1 of uncultured Flavobacteriaceae bacterium. Classification (GTDB taxonomy): domain Bacteria; phylum Pseudomonadota; class Alphaproteobacteria; order Micropepsales; family Micropepsaceae; genus SZUA-430. Next base: position 9,925 of record CAYXQB010000071.1, read on the forward strand.
GGTATCGCGGGCTTTCGACTTGGAAGCCCCGCGCGTCCGCCAATCCGGTTGCGGGGCTGGTGCAGGTGAATACCCATCTCGATCTGATCGATTGGCGGCGCGGGCGGGTTGTGAAGGATGAAGGGTTGATTGCCGCTTTGCTGCTCCGAAAGCTGCGTTGGCGGCGCGAGCAGAAGGCAAGGGCAGCGGAGCCGCTGGGGCTGTTGACGCATCACGCCCATTGGGACGCAGCAAAGGAGCGGCTCATCGTGCGCTTGCTTGAAGCGACGCGCGGGCATCCGGCTGTGCGCTGGCATACGCCAGCCAAGGCATTCGGGCTATGAGCGAGGTCGGCGTTCATCGATGGAAACCGTCGGCGCTCACGGGCGACCTGGTGCGCGGACTTGTGGCTGTGGCGTTGACGCTGTTCTTTTTGCTGCTGGTGCCTGTGCTCACCGTCGCGTTCTACGTTCTTCTGGCTCTAGCGGTCTTGTTTGGCTTCTATCTTGCGGGCACTGTGTCACGGTGGCGGAGCGTCGTGGAGACCGACGATGATGGGGTGCGCATCTCGGGCGGGTTCTTCGGACCGCGCACGATCAAATGGGCGGAGCTTGCCAAGTTCGAACTCAGGCACTTTCCGTTGAGCCGCGATCGCACACAGGGGTGGATGGAATTGAAGCTGGCAAGTCCTGGCGCGAAGCTCACAATCGACGACCGATTGGACCGATTTCACGAGGTCTTGGCGCGAGCATGGACGGCTGCGCGGCAGGCGGAGCTTGGCGTTTCGGATGCGACGCAAGCAAACTTGATTGCGGCCGGTATCATCGCGAAGCCTGAGCGCTGATATGGCCGAAGTTCTGACCATCGAGAAGTTGTCGGTCAGTTATCGCAACGGGGCGTATGTGCGGCCGATCCTGCGCGAGGTTAGCCTGAGTGTCCCGCGCGGCAAGACCGTGGCGCTGGTCGGCGAAAGCGGCTCGGGCAAGTCCACAATCGCTGGCGCGGTGATGGGGCTCTTGCCAAAGCACCGCGCGCAGCAGAGCGGGCGCATCGTCTTTCGCGACGGCGATAAGGACGTCGAGCTCACGAAGCTCGGGCCAGGCGCGTTTCAAAGGCTCCGGGGGAACCGGATCGCAATGGCGTTTCAGGAGCCTTCCGCGGCGCTGTCGCCGGTGGTCAGTGTCGGCGCGATGCTGACTGAGACGCTCGGCATGCATGAGCGCGTGTCGGCGAACGAGGCGCGGCGGCGTGCGAAAGATGTTCTGGCGCATGTGGGGTTTCCCGACCCCGACGGGGCGATGAAGCGCTATCCGTTCGAGTTGTCGGGCGGGTTGCGACAACGGGCGATGCTGGCGTCCGCCCTGATTTGCAGACCGGCGCTCGTGATTGCGGACGAGCCGACATCGGCGCTTGATGTGACCGTGCAAGCGATGGCGCTGAAACTGCTCGCCGACTTGCAGGACGAAATGCAGCTTGGGCTGCTGTTTATCACCCACGATTTCGGCGTGGTCGCCAACATCGCCGACTATGTCGTGGTTCTGAAGGACGGCGTCGTCGCCGAACAAGGAACGACGCACGACGTGCTGACGCGACCGCAGACAGACTACACGCGCGCGCTGCTGGCAGCCGTGCCGCGGCTTGAGGGCGAACCGTTCGAGCTGAACCCAACGCACGCGCGCAGCAGCGCCATTCAAAGCCTTGCGCCGGTTTGGAAAGAGCGGATCGGGCCGCCTCCCGGCACTCGGCTCCTCGACATCAAGGACGTGAGCAAGAGTTTCACCGCGCGCAAGCGTGGCTTCGTCGCCGCGGAGAGCGACACGGTGGATGCGGTACTTGGCGTCAATCTCGCGATCAACGCCGGGGAGTGTGTCGGACTTGTCGGCGAAAGCGGATGCGGGAAGTCGACGCTGTCGAAGATGATCCTTCGTGCACTGACGCCGGACAGCGGGGCAATCACGATCAACGACGGCAAGGCGATGACGTCGGTCGCGTCGCTCGCCGGCAAGGCGCTGACGAAGTATCGCGCACGCGTGCAGTACGTGTTTCAAGATCCGTTTGCATCGCTAAATCCGCGATTGACGGTCGAAGAGATCGTGACGGAGCCGTTCGTCATCCATGGGCTCGGCGATCCCGCGCATCGGTTGCGGTGGGCTGCCGCGCTGCTTGAACTCGTTGGGCTTGAGAGTGTGATGCTGATGCGTCACCCGAACGCCTTTTCGGGCGGGCAACGCCAGCGCATCGGGATCGCTCGGGCGTTGGCGCTGGGGCCAGACTTGCTGATTTGCGACGAACCGGTGTCGGCGCTCGACGTGTCGGTGCAGGCGCAGATTCTCGGGCTCTTGGACGGGCTTCGGCAGGACCTTGGGATCGCAAGCCTATTCGTCAGCCATAACCTGGCGGTTGTGCGAGCCATCGCTTCGCGCGTGTATGTCATGTGCCGCGGACGAATTGTCGAGGCGGCGCCTACGCCCGAGCTTTTCGCGAACCCGCAGCACCCCTATACAAAGGCGCTTCTGGCCGCGAATCCGGAGCCT
>CAYXQB010000072.1:0-12392 GCA_964466435.1 uncultured Flavobacteriaceae bacterium
GGGTCGTGGATCACGGGCTGTTCCTGTCGTTGGCTAGTATTGCGCTGGTTGGAACGCCGGACGGCGTTAGCGTGATCGAGCCGCCGCGGCGATAGTCGCAACGGCAACTATTCACGTTTGCTTCAGGGCAACCGCATTAGGTTCGCGCCATTAACCGCGCGGCATTGTGAAACTGGCAATGCCCGGTCTCGGGAGCTATTTAACCCTCATGAATTGGAGCCCCGCCAGCTGGCGCAATAAGCCCGTCGTTCAGGTGCCGGTCTATCCGGACGCCGAGGGGCAGTCGCGAATCGAGACCAAGCTGAAGTCATTTCCGCCGCTCGTCTTCGCGGGTGAAGCGCGCAATCTCAAGAAGTCTTTGGCCGAGGTGGCGGAGGGGCGTTCTTTCCTGCTGCAAGGCGGGGACTGCGCGGAGTCGTTTGCCGAGTTCCATCCGGACAATATTCGCGACACGTTTCGCGTGATCCTGCAGATGGCGATCATTCTGACGTTCGCGGGCGCCATGCCGGTGGTCAAGGTTGGGCGCATTGCGGGCCAGTTTGCGAAGCCGCGGTCGAGCGATATGGAAGCCATCGACGGCGTGGAGCTGCCGTCCTATCGCGGCGACATTATCAATGCGTCTCCGTTCGACGTGGGCTCGCGCACGCCTGACCCCGAACGGATGATGCAGGCCTATTCGCAAGCCGCGTCCACGCTCAATTTGCTCCGCGCGTTCGCGCAGGGCGGCTATGCCGACTTGCATAACGTGCATCGGTGGAACTTGGGCTTCATCGCGGGGTCGGCTTCGGTCGAACGGTATCGCGCGTTGGCGGATCGCATCTCCGAAACACTGGAGTTCATGGAGGCGTGCGGTATTACGCCTGAGTCCACTCCGCAGCTGCGCACGACAGATTTCTACACGAGCCATGAGGCGCTGTTGCTCGGTTACGAGCAGGCGATGACGCGCATCGATTCCACGACGGGTGATTGGTACGACACGTCGGCCCATCTGCTTTGGATCGGCGACCGTACACGCCAAGTCGATGGTGCGCATGTCGAGTTCATGCGCGGCGTGAAGAACCCGCTGGCCGTGAAGTGCGGGCCGTCGCTTTCGAACGACGATTTGATCCGTTTGTGCGATGTTCTCAATCCGTCGAACGAGCCAGGCCGCCTGACGTTGATCGCGCGCTTTGGTGCCGACAAGGTCGAGGAGCATCTGCCGCGCCTCGTTCGCGCGATCAAGCGCGAGGGCCGCAAAGTTGTTTGGTCATGCGATCCGATGCACGGCAATACCGTCAAGTCGTCGAGCGGCTTCAAGACGCGGCCGTTCGATCGCGTGTTGAAGGAAGTGCAGAACTTCTTCGTCGTGCATCGGGCCGAAGGAACGCATGCGGGCGGCGTTCACCTGGAATTGACGGGCCAAAACGTCACGGAATGTACGGGTGGCGCGGCCGCAATTACGGACGCGGATCTCTCCTCGCGGTATCACACGCACTGCGACCCGCGACTGAACGCGAACCAGGCGCTGGAGCTCGCTTTCCTGGTGGCTGAGGGAATTCGCGCCGAACGGTTCAAAACACCGCGTCCTGTCGCCGCGCAGTAGCGGCTCTCGCTTGCGCGTGACGAGGCCAGCCCCTTAGCGTTTGCGGGGGAGAGTGGGGCTTCACGTTGCGGCTTGGTTTTATCCTTTGGTGTGCGCTTGGCATTGGCCTGATTGGGCTCAAAGCCCATGTCGATCGCACGCAGCTGAAGTATCCGGACATTGCGGTGAAGGCGGGAAGCGGGACCTACTTTGTGCCGCGTGCCTATGTCGCCGACACCGGGTGGCGCGCCGATCTCATGCGGCTTGGCGGATGTTGGGACGTGCGCGAAGCCGGTGTCTTGCCGGTTGCTGCGAGCGTCGGCAATTGCGGCGGCGAGCGGTCGCTCACGCTTCGGATACCGGCACGTGCGTTTGGGGCTGAGGCCGAGGCAGTGTTGAGAGGAAGGCCGCTCGACGCCGTGTTCGTGCCCGCGAACTACCTGCCGCCAGCCGAACATATGCCGCAACTCGTGCAAGCGTGGGCTGGGCGGGGCGAATGGGAGGGTCGCGTTGTTGTGCGTCGTGACGACTGGGGCCTCGTGCGCTTGCAAACGACGCGCTCGCCGTGGGTGCCGTTGCTGACGGCCGAGCCGCAGACGGGCGATCCGTCAGAGTTGGCGGCGCTTTACGCGGGGCGCTGCTATCGCCCGGATGCGCTCAGTGACATCGGCATGACCTGTGCGGTGGCTCTTCCAACTGCGCATGGAGCGGTCGTGGAGTATTCGCTCGGGCCTGACGAAGTGGGGGCCTTTGCCGTGTTGAGGCAGGCCGTAGCCGTTGCGGTAGCTGCTTGGCTGGTCCCGCAGCGCGCCGACGCGATTGGCTGATTTGCGCCAACGGGGTGTGCTCACGGCGCACGCTTCACACCTGATTCAACCTGCGAGGGCGCCTTTTTCTTGACTGGGTAAAGCGCCAGTCGAGAATGCGAGACGGGGCGCTCGGGATTGGGCCGGGCGAATGGGGGACTACTCATATGGGTAAGACACAAGTGCGCGCGACTCTGCTCGCGACGACGGCCGTGCTCTCGATCATCGCGAGCGCGAACGCAAATGTGGTCGGCGATCCGGGATTTGAATCCGGTGTGTTCGGAACATGGGCGAATAGCGGCGGAAGCGGCCTCAATTCGATTGGCGGTCCGGCGCGAACAGGCGCATTTGCGTTTGATGGCGGATGCGTGGGTGCGCCGTGCGTCGTTGTTGGGCCGACGGGGGTTAGCGGTGCGGGTTCGATCAGCCAGGTCCTAAATCTGCAACCGGGAATCTATCAAGGTTCGTTCTACATTGAGAACCTTCCTGGCACACCGAACCGATTTGCGGTGAGCCTTGGCAACAACACTGTGTTTGATCGAACCGATTTGGCCAGCAACACCTATCGTCAATTCAACTACATCTCGGCAGTTAGCGGTGGGCCGACCAGCCTCGTGCTCGGTATTCGCCAGGATCCTGGATTCAGCAATATTGACGACGTCTCGCTTGTGATGGTCGACGATGGCGAGGGTAACAACATTGCCGCTGCCGCGCAGACGGTTGCGGTGCAGGCGTCGCGCGAGCTTCTCGACCGGTTACACGATCGTTTCAGCCATGCCGGTTCACCGATCCGCTCGGCAAGCGTGCGCGAGACAGTCGTCGCCTCTGCCGGCGGCATGAGCTACGTCAACGCTGGCGGCAAGTATCGCGCGTTCTTGAGCGTGTTCGGGAGCGACGCCGAATGGGATGATTCTGCCGCTGAAGCCGAGCGGCGGGGTTTGAGCGCGGGTATCGAGGTCGCGGCGGGTAACACGCTCGATATCGGTGTCGCATTCTCTCTCAGCCGCAGCGAGTTCTCGACTCAAACGATCTTCACTGCGAACGGCGGCGAGGCGTCGGAGTATCTGGGTGCCGTCTATGCGCATTGGAGCCCGTCGTCGGCGCCGGTCTATTTGAACCTGATCGGCGGTTACGGCCAGAGCAGCAACGACTTCACGCGCACGAGCCTGGTGGGCCTCGGTTCGGTCGGTGCGCAGGACGTCGACTCCGAACAATGGTTCGCTAGCGCCGAGTTCGGGTTCGACTGGGCGGTTTCCGAGCGCTTCATGCTGACACCCTTTGCGCGCATCGACGGCGCATGGTTGGAACAGGACGGCTACGCCGAATTCCCCGAATTCGGCGGCGCGCTCTTGGTACCCGCCGTTGTTGCTGGCCGCGACTTCGACGCGTTGCGTTCGGTGTTGGGCGTGCGCGCGGAAGTTGGCCTCGACATCGGCCGCGGCGGCAAGCTGGGCGGTAAAGTGGGCTGGGCGCACGACTTCGAGCAGGATCGGTTCGTGACGTTTACGGAGACGACCGGTCCCGTGTCGTTCGCGGGCGCCGCCGGCGCCGCGACCCCGGCAGAGGACGCAGTCGTGGCCGGCGCCAATCTCGAGCTGTCGGTCAGCGATCAGGCGTCAGTTTACGTCGGGTACAACGGCGATTTTGCGGATGAGCAGGAGATTCACGCGGGCGAAGTTGGCCTGCGCGTCACCTGGTAGGCTGCGCGTTTGTAATGCAGTGCGTGGGCGCGGCGTCTTCGGACGCCGCGCTTTTTTATCCCGCGACGTGCACGAGGCGGCGGCCAAAGCTTTCGCCGGTGAAGAGGCCGATGAAGGCCTTTGGCGCATGCTCTAGGCCCTCGATGATTTCTTCGCGGTAGGTGAGCTTGCCGGCGCGGACCCATTCGGCCATCTGCGCGCGGGCTTCGTTGAACTGGACGGCGTAGTCGTAGACGACGAGGCCTTCCATCTTCAGGCGTTGGGTGATGAAGGGCAGGGTGTGGCGTATGCCGCGCGGGTTTTCGCCCGCGTTGTACTCGGCGATCTGACCCGAGACGACGATGCGGCCGTGTCTGCGCATGTTCAGAATTGCGGCGTCCAGTGTTTCTGCGCCGACGTTGTCGAAGTAGATGTCTATGCCCTTGGGCGCCGCCAGCTTGAACGCCGTGGTCAGGTCGCCGGCGGTCTTGTAGTTGATCGCGACGTCGAAGCCGATTTCCTTCAGATAGGCGCATTTCCCGTCCGAGCCCGCGAGGCCGATCGTCGTGCAGCCCAGCGTCTTTGCGATTTGACCCGCCGTCGCGCCGACCGTGCCTGCCGCGGAGGAGATGAGAACGACGTTGCCTTCCTTCGGCTTGCCGATCTCGAACAAGCCGAAGAAGGCTGTCAGGCCCGGGATACCGAACACGCCGATCGCGGCCGTGGGCTTGATCGGGTCTTTGTAGATGTCCGGGTCGAGCGCTTGGACGCCGCGACCGTCGCTGATGAAATGGCTCTGCCAGCCGAAACCGCCCCAGACAAGGGCGCCTTCCTTCAGCTTCGCGTTGCGCGAGGCCAAAACCTTGCCCACGCCCGCGCTTTCGATCGTCTCGCCGATGGCCATGGCGGGTGCATACGAATCGCCCGAGAGGCGCGAACGCATGCCCGGATCGACCGAAATATGGTCGATCCGGATTAGCGCTTGTCCGTCTTGGATCTCGGGCAGGGTCACCTGCTCGAGCTTAAAATCGTCCGCGTGCGGAACTCCCTGCGGCCGCTTCGCCAACACCCAACGCCGGTTTGTCGTCATCGATTCACCCAATATTCGAGTGATCGAATCTTACCATCAAACGGCTTTGTCGGGACCGATCTTGACGAGGGCTTTGCCAAAGTTTTCGCCTTTGAACAACCCTAGGAAGGCCTTCGGTGCGTTCTGTAAACCCTCGGTCACGGACTCCTGCCACTTCATCTTTCCTTCGGCGATGAGCTTACCCATTTCCTGATGGAACTTCGGCAGCAGGTCGAAGTGGTTCGAGACGACGAAGCCTTCGATGCGCAGGCTCTTCGGGATCGTCATGATGATGTTCCACGGGCCGGGCGCGGGGGCCGTGTTGTTGTACTGCTCAATCATGCCGCAGACGGCGATGCGTCCGAACACCTTCATATGGTTCAGCGCGGCCTCCAGGTGCTTCCCGCCGACGTTTTCGAAGTAGACGTCGATGCCTTTCGGGAATGCGGCGCCGACCGCTTTGTCGAGATCGGGTGTCGTCTTGTAGTTGATCGCCTTGTCGATTTTGGCTTCTTTCAGAAGCCACTGGCACTTCTCATCAGAACCTGCGGAGCCAACGACGTAGGCGCCGTGTGCCTTCGCGAGTTGGCAGACGATCGAACCCACGGCGCCGGAGGCCGCCGATACGAACACGGTTTCACCGGGCTTGAACGAGCCGACTTTGAAGAGGCCCGCATAGGCGGTCAGGCCCGGCATGCCGAGCGCGCCGAGGAAGCTCTGCACGGGTGCGAGTTTCGGGTCGATCTTTTGCGGGAAGCTCATCGTGTTGACGACGGCGTATTCGCGCCAGCCGAGCATGTGCTGAACGTAGTCCCCGACCGCGAATGGCGCGCCTTTGCCGGTGGCGATGACCTGGCCCACGGTGCCGCCCTGCAGCGCCTGGCCTACTTGGAACGGGGGCACGTAGCTCTCGCGGTCCACCATGCGTCCGCGCATGTAGGGGTCGACGGACATCCAGATGTTGCGGACCAGAACCTCACCGTCCTTCGGCTCTGCGACGGGGGCTTCGACGTACTCGAAGTTGTCGTCGGTTGGCATGCCGGTGGGACGGCTCTTCAGTCGAATTTCGTGACCCTTCAAATTGCGCATGTGGATAAGTCTCCGCTGTGTTGCTTAAGGGATGGCATCAACCATGTATTTGGCCTGGCAGTGCGGGCAGGGGAAGGCCCTGGCGTGACAGGGCTGCAATATTTGTTGAACCTCTGCGGCAAGCCCACGGGTAGGCGCCAAAAATTCAAACAAGTAAACATGGGCGCACGTGAGGGTTGCGTTTCGTGGCGGAACTATCGTGAGCCTACTTTCAGACGTTAATCGCGAGATCAAAGCAGGTGTCATCGGCGCCGGCGCCTTTGGGCGTTTGCATGCGCAGAAGTATGCGAGCCTGCCGGGCGTGAAGTTGATCGGCATCGCGGATGCCGATGTTGCACGTGCACAAACGCTGGCGAACGACTTCATGGTAACGGCCTATCCAGGCTGGCGCTCGATCCTGCCGCATGTCGAGGTCGTGACGATTGCGACGCCGGCCCGCTTTCACGGCGAGATCGGTGTCGGTGCGCTGAACGCCGGCAAGCATGTCTTCATCGAAAAGCCGCTGGCTGCGAACTTGCGTGAGGCCGATGCGCTGGTCCGCCTCGCCGAGCAGCGCAATCTTGTGCTGCATACCGGTCACCAGGAACGCTTCGTGATGAAGCACCTCGGGCTCTTCGACGGGGACGTGAAGCCGCTCAAGATCGAGTGCCATCGCGCCTCGCCATTCAGCCCGCGGAATACGGACGTCAGCGTCGTGCTCGACCTGATGATCCACGACATCGATTTGGTGCATACGCTAAACCCGGCCGATGTGATCGACGTTTGTGCGAACGAGCGGTTCGTCAGCGCGCGGTCGGATGAGGTTTCGGCGACGGTGACGTTTGCCGACGGCATGGTGGCCGAGTTGTTCTCGAGCCGCATGGCCGAGGGGCGCAAACGGTTCATGCGCGTGATCTATCCGGACGGCGAGATCTACATCGATTTTTTGACCCGCGAGATACAGAACTCGACGCCGCGCAAGCTGAAAGCGTTGGGTAGCGCTTCGACGGCGCTCTCGGGGTTGCCGTGCCCGTCGACCGATCCGCTTGGCCACGGTGTCGCGCAGTTCGTGCGTTCCGTTCGCCAAGGGCTGCCTGCATCGATTGCGCCGCGCGAGGCGCGCCGGGCGCTGGAAACAGCACTGTCCATCCTGGACGCCGCAAGGCTGCCGCAGAAGAGACTGGCTCATGCCTGAAGCAAAGAACGCCGACACCCGCACCGCGGAAGCGGATGCGGGCCCGATCCGCTTTTTCGACCTCGAAACGCCGAAAAAGATGCTGCGCGCCGACATCGAGAAGCGCTGGCAGACGATTCTCGATCACGGCGCGTTCATCGGTGGCCCGGAGGTCACCGAGCTTGAGGCGGCGCTGGCTGCGCGCACCGGCGCGAAGCATGCGCTCGCCGTTGCCAGCGGAACCGATGCGCTTGTGATCGCGCTCATGGGCGAGGAAGTGACGTCGCGTGACGCGATCTTCATCCCAGGCTTCACCTACAACGCGACAGCGAATGCTGTGCTGGTTGCGGGTGCGACGCCGGTTTTCGTCGATGTCGACCCGCACACCTGCAACATGGACCCCGCGCATCTTGAGGCGCAGGTCGAGGCGGTCGTGCGCGAAGGTAAGTTGACGCCAAGAATGATCATTGCGGTCGATCTCTATGGTCTGCCAGCGGACTACGCGGCGATCAGCCGGATCGCGAAGAAGCACGCCATGCTTGTGATGGCGGATGCTGCGCAGAGCTTCGGTGGTGCGCAGGGCGGCCGCATGATCGGCGCGATCGCGGATATGACGACGCTCAGCTTTTATCCGTCGAAGACGCTCGGTTGCTACGGCGACGGCGGGGCAATGACGACGGACGACGCGGCGCGGTTCGACCGCTGGTCCTCGATCCGCTGGCACGGGACGGACGCGCAGAAGAAAGAATCGATCCGGGTCGGCGTCAACGGGCGGCTCGACTCCGTGCAGTGTGCGGTGCTGCTGTCCAAGCTCACGATCTTCGGCGACGAGATGAAGGCGCGGGAGCGAATCGCTCAGCGCTATCGCGCGGGCCTCGGCAATGCGGTCGAGATGCAGCACGTGCCGGCCGGTAGCCAGAACGCCTGGGGTCTGTTCACGATCATGGTCAACAACCGTGACGCGGTGATGAAGGCGCTGCAGGAGAAAGGCGTGCCGTCGTCGATCTACTACTACAAGGCGCTGCATCAGCATAAGGCGTTTGCGCCCTACGCGCCGACCGGCGGCCTGCCGGTGTGCGAGAAGCTGGCGGCGCGCGTGCTCAGCCTGCCGATGCACCCCTACCTTACGGATGGCCAGATCGACCGCGTCATCGCGGCGGTGAAGGCCGCGGTGTAACAACGCCGCGAAGCGGTGTACGTTGAGCGCATGACGTCATCACTCAAGATCGCGTTCGCGCAGCTGAACCCCACGGTTGGCGATGTTCAGGGCAACTTGGCGAAGGCGCGCAAGGCGCGCGCCGAGGCTGAGGCCATGGGCGCGGACATCGTGCTCTTCAGCGAACTGTTCATGGTGGGCTATCCGCCGGAAGACCTGGTGCTGAAGCCTGCGTTGCAGGGGGATGCGCGGGCCGCGGTCGAGGCGTTGGCACGTGAGACCGTGTCCGGGCCTGCGGTGTTGATCGGTACGCCCTGGGTCGATGGGGGCAAGCTCTACAACGCGTTCGCTTGCCTCGACGGCGGGGCGGTGAAATCGCTGCGCTACAAGGTCGATCTGCCGAACTACGGCGTATTCGACGAGAAGCGCGTGTTCACACCGGGGCCGATGCCGGGGCCGATCGAGGTGCGCGGCGTCCGTATCGGCGTTCCGATCTGCGAAGACATTTGGAAGGGCGACGTCGTCGAGTGCTTGTCCGAGACCGGCGCTGAGTTCCTCTTGGTGCCGAATGGGTCGCCGTTCGAAGCCTCGAAGGAAGAAACGCGGCTCAACATCGCCGTGTCGCGGGTGGTCGAAAGCGGGCTTGCGCTCGCCTATCTGAATCAGGTCGGCGGACAGGACGAGTTGGTGTTCGACGGCGGTTCGTTCGTGCTCAATCCGGATCGCAGTCTTGCGGTGCAAATGCCGGCGTGGGCGGAAGCACTGACGCTGACCCACTGGCGGCGCGAGGGCCAAGGGTGGGTGTGCGACCCGGGGCTGAAGGTGGCGCTGCCGGAGGGGCTTGAGTCGATCTACCACGCGACGATGCTGGGGCTCGGCGATTATGTGCGGAAGAACCGGTTCCCGAGCGTTGTGCTGGGTTTGTCGGGCGGCATCGATTCCGCGCTTACGGCTGCGATAGCGGCGGACGCGTTGGGGCCCGATCGGGTTCGCTGCGTGATGATGCCGTCGCGGTATACGTCGCAGGACAGTCTCGACGACGCGGCAGGTGTGGCGAGACTCTTGGGCACGCAGCTCGACACGATCCCGATCGAGGAGGCGGTGAAGGCGTTCGGCGGGATGTTGGGTCCGCTGTTCCACGGGCGCAATCCGGACACGACGGAGGAGAACATCCAGTCGCGTATCCGCGGCGTGACGTTGATGGCGCTCTCGAACAAGTTCGGGCCGATGGTTCTCACCACCGGCAACAAGTCGGAGATGTCGGTTGGTTATGCGACGCTCTACGGCGACATGTGCGGCGGCTACAATCCGCTGAAAGACCTCTACAAGATGCAGGTGTTCGCGCTGTCGCGTTGGCGCAATCAGCACAAGCCTGTGGGCGCGCTGGGGCCGTCGGGGCGCGTGATGCCGGAGCGGGTGATCGACAAGCCGCCGAGCGCGGAGCTTCGCGCGAATCAGAAGGACGAAGATTCGCTACCGCCCTATCCGAAGCTCGACGACATCCTCGAGTGTCTCGTCGAGAACGAGATGCCGGTCGATGAGATTATGGCGCGGGGGCACGACCTCGCAACGATCAAGCGGGTGGAGCATTTGCTCTCGATCGCCGAATACAAGCGCCGCCAAGCCCCACCGGGCGTCAAAATCACGCGCAAGAATTTCGGGCGGGATCGGCGTTATCCGATCACGAATGCCTTTCGAGACGCGACCTGAACCGCTAAACACCGCCCATGACAACGGTCGTTCGCTTCGCCCCCAGCCCTACAGGCAAAATTCACGTCGGCAATATTCGCGCGGCGCTCACCAACTATTTGTTCGCGCGTAAGACAGGCGGCAAGTTTCTGCTTCGCCTCGACGATACGGACACAGACCGGTCAACGGAGGCGTTCGCGCAGGGGATTTATGCCGATCTCGCGTGGCTGGGGCTGAAGCACGATCTTTTTGCGAAGCAGTCGGAGCGTGCGGCGGAGCACAATGCGGCGGCGGAGAAGTTGCGCGCGGCTGGCCGGCTCTATCCTTGCTATGAAACGGCGGATGAGCTTGACCGGCGGCGCAAGCGCCAGCTCGCACAGCACAAGCCGCCGGTCTACGACCGCGCTAGCCTGAAGCTGACGGCCGAGCAGAAGGCGGCGTTCGAGGCGCAGGGGCGTAAACCGCATTGGCGGTTCCTGTTGTCCGGGAAACAGGTTGAGTTCAACGACGTCATCCGCGGTCCCGTGCACATCGATACGGCGTCGCTGTCGGACCCGGTGCTGATCCGCGAGGATGGCCGGTTCCTCTACACGCTGCCCAGCGTCGTGGACGACATCGACTTCGAGATCACGCACATCATCCGCGGCGAGGATCACGTCACGAATACGGGCGTGCAGGTCGAGATTTTCGAGGCGCTGGGCGCGGCCGTGCCGGTGTTCGCGCATTTCTCGATGCTCGTCGGTGCGGGCGGGGAGGCGTTGTCCAAGCGGCTCGGGTCGCTTGCCATCGAAGGGTTACGCGAGGATGGGATCGAGCCGCAGGCGATCAACAGTCTGCTTGCGAAGTTGGGTACGTCCGATCCGGTCGTTGCGCGGGCGACGTTGGAGGAGCTCGTTGCCGACTTCGATCTGGCGAAGTTTTCGCGCGCTCCGGCACATTTCGATCCAGCGGATTTAAAGACGCTGAACCACAAGCTGCTGCACGGCATGTCCTACGACGCCGTGGCGGGTGATTTGCAGAAGCTTGGTGTGGGCGGTGGGGCTCTGTTCTGGGAAGCGGTGCGCGACAACATCGAGCTTTTGAAGGACGCGCGCGGCTGGTGGCAGGTGGTCGAGGGACCGCTTGAGCCGGTGATCGAGGATGCGGCCGTGGCGGCGGCGGCGCGCGAGCTGTTGCCCACGGGCTCCTTCACGGACGCTACCTGGGGCGAATGGACCGCGGCGGTTTCGGCCAAAACCGGGGCAAAAGGTAAGGCTTTGTTTAGGCCGCTGCGCTTAGCGTTGACCGGGCAGCCCCATGGACCGGAGATGCGAAAGCTGTTACCTCTCATTGGTCCTGAACGGGCGGCAAAACGGCTGGCCGGTCAGGCTGCATGAGGCAGAACTTGAGCATTAGGGCGACCATTTCTGGCCTGTCCACCGCGGCGAGCTCTTCGCGCGCGGCGATTTGTATTTGCGGCTAACGAACCTTCGCGGCCGCGCTCACCGATTCTATTCTCGTCAGAGACCGAATCCCAAAGGCCCGGCCAAACGGGACTTTTCGAGGATTGGACTATGGCACTGACGATCTACAACACCTTGGCCCGCGAGAAGCAGGTCTTCAAACCGATCGACCCGAAGAACGTGCGCATGTACGTCTGCGGACCGACGGTCTACGACTTCGCGCATATCGGCAACGCGCGGCCGGTGATCGTGTTCGACGTGCTGTTCCGGCTGCTGCGCCAGACCTACGGCGAGAGCCATGTCACCTATGTTCGCAACATCACGGACGTCGAGGACAAGATTATCGCGCGTGCGGCGGAGCGCGGGGTGTCGATCCGGGAGCTGACCGAAGGGACCGCAAAGGTTTATCAGGAAGATGCGCTGGCGCTCGGCAACTTGGCGCCTTCGATCGAGCCGCGCGTGACGGAGACGATGCCGGAGATCGTTTCGATGATCGAGGCGCTCGTGCGCAACAACCACGCCTATGTGGCGGAGGGGCATGTGCTGTTCGACGTGTCGTCCGACCCGGACTACGGCAAGCTTTCGCGCCGGTCGCTCGACGACATGATCGCGGGTGCGCGCGTCGAGGTGGCGCCTTACAAAAAGAACCCGATGGATTTCGTGCTGTGGAAGCCGTCCGAGGGCGACATGCCCGGGTGGCCATCGCCCTGGGGCAAGGGCCGGCCGGGTTGGCACATCGAGTGCTCCG
>CAYXQB010000073.1:0-12326 GCA_964466435.1 uncultured Flavobacteriaceae bacterium
TGGGGTCGAGAACTTGAATCAAATGACCGCGCACGCCGAGCGCACCGTAATGACGCAGGATATTCAACACGCCCTCAGACGGCGACAGCCAGTCGGAGATCAGGATGATCTGCGAAAAGCGCGGCAGTGGCAGGAGCGGCGGCAGGCTTTGCTTCGAGGTCATTTGCTGCGTCATTTGCAGCGCAAAGCGGTTGAAGCCGGGCTTGCCGGTGGCAGGCGGCTTCAGACTGTCGAGTGCGCCGACACGTTCACCGCCGCGCACAAGCAGCGACGCGAACGCGAGCGAAAGGACCGTTGCGCGCTCCACCTTCGTGCACTTGGCGACGTGCGATTTGTAGTGCATCGAGGGCGAGGCATCGCGCCAAATCCAGACGCTGGCGGCCGCCGCCCATTCTCGCTCGCGCACGAATAGGTGTGGCGACTTTGCGGATTGTCGCCAATCGACGGCGGTTGAGGGATCTTCTTGGCGGTAGCGGCGGAACTGCCAGAACGCTTCGCCTTGGCCGACACGGCGGCGGCCATGTTCGCCAGTTGCGACGGTCGAGGCGACGCGTTCGGCCTGGATCATCAGCGGCGGTAAGCGCGCGCCGAGGTGCTCCGCCTGTTCGCGGGCACTTGCTTCGCGTTTGGGCGTTTGGGTCCAACCGCTAAAGAGCGTCGATGCGACACTCGCCATACGAACCTCGTGGCTTTCGCGCTTACTGGTACGGCGCGGTGAGCCGGTTGATCACATCGGACATCGTCACGCCGTCGGCGCGGGCCGCAAAGTTGAGCGCCATTCTGTGGCGCAAGATGGGCGGGGCGAGCGCGACCACGTCATCGACGGAGGGCGCGAAGCGGCCCTCGATCAAAGCGCGTGCGCGCACGGCGAGCGAGAATGCTTGGCTCGCGCGCGGCGACGGACCCCAAGCGACATGGTCCTTGATGCTTTGCGAGCCGCCTTCTTCAGGTCTCGCGCTGCGCACGAGCGCAAGGATCGCGTCGAGCACTTTTTCGCCTACGGGAATGGCGCGGACGAGGCGCTGGAAGAACATGATGTCCTGTGCGCGGATGATTTCCTTCGGTTGCTCTTCGCTGACGCCGGTGGTCGCGAGCAGGACGCGCTTCTCGGCTTCGAGGTCGGGGTAGCCGACGTCGATCTGCATCAGGAACCGGTCAAGCTGCGCTTCGGGGAGCGGATAGGTGCCTTCTTGTTCAAGCGGGTTTTGCGTCGCGAGAACATGGAACGGATGGGGCAGGTCATAACGCATGCCAGCGACAGTGACGTGGTGTTCCTGCATCGCCTGCAAGAGTGCCGATTGCGTGCGTGGGCTCGCGCGGTTGATTTCGTCGGCCATGAGAAGCTGCGCGAAGACCGGGCCCTTGATGAATCGGAATGAGCGCCGACCGGATTCGGCTTCCTCCAAGACTTCCGAGCCCACGATGTCGGCGGGCATGAGGTCCGGCGTGAATTGTATGCGCTTGGTGGCCAAGCCCAACACGATGCCTAGTGCCTCAACGAGGCGGGTTTTTGCGAGACCGGGAACGCCGACCAGCAGGCCATGGCCCCCGGCTAACACCGTGACCAGCACCTGATCGACGACGGAGCGCTGGCCGAAAATTACACGGCCGACGGCTTCGCGGACGGCAGCGATGCGCGCCACGGCATGTTCGACTTCGCGGACAATCGAGTCGGAGGTTTCGAGGGCTTGGTTGCTCAAAGTCACGCCGCCTTGGGTCAGAGTTTGGATAACGCGCGGAGCCGCGCGGCTTTTCTATGGCACAGATGGGCAGAGTTATAGCTAAACCTGGGCCATGGACAGAACGGCTTGACGTCCTATGCTCAACATCAGTTGAACACCCGGATTAACTCCCGGAAAGGCATCGAGGTCGCCCCGTTAACATGTCCAATTCGGCACAGGATCCGATGCATTGGGGCGCGCCCGCGCCCGACTTTTTGCGGGGGCTGGCCGAGGCACAAGCGGAGGCGGCGCACACGCGCAAGTTGCCACCGGTCGAGAAATGGAATCCGCCCGACTGCGGCGACATCGATATGCGTGTCGCGGTCGATGGGACGTGGTTCTACCTGGGCACCCCGATTGGGCGGCCGGCGCTGGTGCGCCTGTTCTCGACGATCCTGAGGCGCGAGCCGGACGGACGCTACGTGCTGGTCACGCCGGTCGAGAAGGTCGGGCTCAAAGTCGAGGATGCGCCGTTCATTGCCGTGCGGGTCGATGCCGAGGGTGAGGGACGCGAGCGAATGCTTCGGTTCCTGACCAATGTCGGGGACGAGGTGGTCGCGGGGGCGGAGCATCCGTTGCGTGTCGCATTTCGTGGCGCCGAGCCGCGGCCCTATGTGCATGTCCGCGGGGGGCTGGAGGCGCGCGTTTCGCGCGCGGCGTTCTACGAACTGGTGGCGATGGCTGAGGAGCGGGCGACCGCGGCTGGGCGCGAACTCGGTGTTTGGAGCAAAGGTGTGTGGTTCTCGTTGGGATCGCCGGACTCATGAGAGGCGCCGTGAGTATCGATGTGGAGTTGCGGCGTCGTATCGAGGAGCGGCTTTCGTTTGGATCGCAGCCGCAGCCACAGCGCGGGGACTTTGATCTCAATCCTCGGATGCGCGCGGAGCAGCCGGCGCTGCGCGTCTTGAAACCGGCGGCGGTGCTGATTCCAATCGTCGAGCGCAGCCAGGGCTTGAGCGTATTGTTCACGCGGCGCGCCGACCATTTGGCACGGCATGCGGGGCAGGTGAGCTTTCCCGGCGGGCGCATCGGCGATGACGACGACGATGCCGTCACCGCGGCGCTCAGGGAGACGGAGGAAGAGGTCGGCTTGCCGCGATCATTCGTAGACGTGCGGGGCGAACTCGACCGCTACGAGACGGGGACGGGATTTGCGATTCAGCCGTTCGTCGGGCTGGTGCGAGAAGGTTTCGAGCTTCGAATCGACGCGTCGGAGGTGGCCGAAGCTTTCGAAGTGCCATTCACGTTTCTGATGGATCCCGCCAATCATACGCAACAGGCTGCCGTGTGGCAGGGGCGGGAGCGCCGGTACTACGCGATGCAGTACGAGCGGCATTACATCTGGGGCGCGACGGCGGGGATACTGGTCAATCTCTACGAGCGGCTGTACGGCTGAACGCCATGACGACGCCATCGATTCATTCCGAAGCCTGGCTCAACGCGCCCGAGACGCGCGCGGTGATGGACGCGCTGACGCGCGATGGCGGTGCTGCGCGGTTTGTCGGTGGGTGTGTGCGAAATGCGCTTCTTGGCGTACCGGTCGAAGACATCGACATTGCGACGCCGCTTCTGCCCGACGAGGTCGCACGGCGGCTCGTCGCGGCGGGAATGCAGGCGGTGCCGACCGGCATAGAGCATGGGACGATCACGGCGGTGACGAACAAGACGCCGTTCGAGATCACGACGCTCAGGCGCGACGTGTCGACCGATGGGCGGCGCGCGACAGTCGCTTTCAGCACGGATTGGACGGAGGACGCGCAGCGGCGTGACTTTACGATGAACGCGCTCTATGCGGACGCTAAGGGCCAGGTCGTCGATCTCGTCGGCGGGATCGCAGACCTGCACGCGCGGCGCGTCAAGTTCATCGGCGATCCGGCGCGGCGGATCGCGGAAGACTATTTGCGTATCCTCAGGCTGTTTCGCTTTCACGCTTGGTATGGCAAGGGCGAGATCGATGCGAACGGTTTGACGGCGTGCGCAGCGGCAGGGTCGCAGATCAAGACACTGTCGGGCGAGCGCGTTCAGAAGGAAATGCTGAAGCTCATGGGGGCGGAGCACCCGATCCCCGTGCTGCGAGCGATGGCGGCGTCCGGCGTGCTCGGCGAAGTGTTGCCGGGGCAACTCAGGTTCGCGCGGTTTCAGCGCCTGTGCGAGATCGATGCGGACAGCTTCTTCGCGGCAGATGGATTGCTTCGCCTCGGCGCGCTGCTTGGCGATCAACCGCAGGCCAGCGAAGTAGCTGATCGCTGGCGTCTGTCGAACGCCGATCGCGACCGGTTGTCCGACATGCTTGGCGAGCCCGCGAAGATCGTCTCGTATCTCTCGGTTCACGAAGTTCAACGCGCGCTCTACCGCTTCGGCACGCCGCTGTTCAAGGACTGGGTGCGTCTCAGGTGGGCCGAGGATGGCAAGCTCTCGAACACGCATCAGTGGCGCGCGCTTCTCGCACTCGCCGACAACTGGGTCAGGCCCACGTTCCCGCTGAAGGGTCCCGACGCGATGGCTGCGGGTGTTCCGCAGGGGCCTTTGGTTGGTAAGGTCTTGAGCGAGGTTGAGGCGTGGTGGGTCGACAACGGTTTCACCGACGACAAGTTTTCGCTCGCCGAACGGCTGAAAGCGGTCGTGCAAGCAACGATCTGAGCGGCGTGTAATCGCCGTACGATCTGCGGAGATTGGCCTCGCAATCTTTGCGCGTTTTTGCGGAGATTGAGGGTCGGATTCAAAGGGAGTGTCATGCCGCAGATCACCGTCATCGAAGGCTTGAGCATTGGCGGTTCGGCCGAGCGCGTGAACGAGGATGCGCTTGGAGCGACGCACGGGATTGCGTTCGTGCTCGACGGGGTGACGAGCTTGGCCCAGACGCCGTTGATGCCGGGGAAGAGCGACGCGGCATGGGCTTCGCATGTCGCGCGCGACCTTCTTCTTGCGCATGGCACAGCGGGCGGCGGCGATTTGCGGACGCTGGTTACGACCGTGGCCGAGGGGATCACGTCGAAATTCGAACGCGAACGGCTGCGCGCGCCTGCCGAGCGCTATGAATTGCCTTGGACGACGTTGAGTTTGATCGGTGTCGCTGCGGGGCGGCTCGACATCGCTTATGTGGGCGATAGCCGTGTGCTCATCGAGACCGACGACGACGAGGTGCACAATTTCGGCCCGAATCCGTCCCGCAACGTGTTCGAGACGCGGTTGGCTCAGAAGATGATTGCTTCGCGCAAAGGACAACCGCTTGGCCCCGCGGCCGTGTTGCCGGAACTTCGCGCGGCGCGGAACACGGTGAACACGAGTGCCGGGTACTGGCTGTTGGGTGCCGATCCCGCGGTCGGGGCGCATGCCACCGTGACGTCGCTTGCGCTGTCGGGGCCCGCAACCGTGTTGCTGGCGACGGACGGATTCTATGCGCTGGTCGAGGACTATCGCCGGTACGGCGACCGCGAGTTGATTGCAACGGCGCAGACGATCGGGCTTCAGGCGCTTGCGCCGGAGTTGCGCCATATCGAAGACGACGACCCGAACGGCGAGCGGTATCCGCGCATGAAGAAGAGCGACGACGCGACGGCGTTACTGGTGCGGGTCGAGCCTTAGCTCACCCGAAACAAGAATTTTTTTTCGGGATTCGTCGGAGCCGTGCAAGGACTTCGCGCCGGCCGACAACGGGGGTAAGACAAAAAGCTAACACTTGATTGGGTGGCAAGTGACTTGCGCCGAACCTGAGCCGACAGAACTTGACGAAATGTATTTGGCCGCAGATCAGGAGGACTACGAGACTCCTGCGCTCGACGAACTTCCTGACAATGATGATCCGGATGAGGACGATGAGATTACGCGTCTAATCCGATATCTGGAGGAGACGTCCTATCACTCCTATGCGCGAGCCGATTTCGACAAACGCTTGGACGAAGCGAAATTCGCGCTTCAGATGGCAAACTATCGCAAGACACCGAGGCGTTCTGGGTTTCTGCAGGACGAAATTGATCGACTTGTCGTTCACATCAACACAATCCCTCAAGTATTCGCAATTTTGGCATTGTTGACGTCGTTTGGTTTGTCGTTCTTGATCCCGAGTAACGCCGGTCAATATCTGGTAGCGGTCTTGTTTGCAGTTTTCTCGTGCTACTGGGTAGGAGCTTGGTCGGGTGGCCTTATTTGGTGGTCGCAATACACAAGGAAAAACCTTGCCAACACTCGCGCTAAGGCACTGCGCCTTCGGAACCACGACGTTCTGGTCAACAAGATAAAAAGGGTGCAATCGGTCTCCTTGGAGAAGGCTCAGAACAAGGATCCCGAGAAAGGGGCTACGGGTCTTTTGCGCCTCTATCTAACCTTCATCTGCGGTTACGTGCTGCATAAGACGCTAAATAGGTGCTTCACACGATTTCATGAAGATCTGTATGAGGTAGCGATTCCAACTGTGGCGGCAAAAACAAACCTGCTTGGTGCGGTGGCGCTTGTCGCGTTGCTGGCATGCTGGTGCAACTTTGCACTATCGCAATCCGGAGCGGCGGACTTCTCGAAGCTCATTTGGGGATTTCCGACTGTGCCGTCAACGTTTCTGTTCGCATCGTTTGCAGCTTGCTGGTTCGTGTACTGGCGGCTGCGTCGACGAGTACTAAGTCAGGGCGGGCGCGTAACGAGACAGGTGCAGTTCTTGGAGGAGCTCTACAAAGTCAGGGTGCCCGTGCACCTTCTTACGAGATTCGGTGAGCGTCCCAGCCAGCGGAAACGTTTCGATTTCCCGAGCACATATGAGTACAATGATGTCGAGCAATACTCGAAATGGCTATTTGAAACGCTGACTGCGCTCAAAAAACACGAAGACGAGGTCAGATCCTAGCCGCCTCACTTAAGTTTGCGCAACGAGCCTTTGACGGTGCGGACAAACTTGCCGTCCTTCACGTTCGAGAATTCGAGGCGCATTTCTTTCCCTGCGACTCTGCGGCGGTAGGTTTGAAATTCGGGCTTGCCGTCTTCGTTGATCGTGAAGCTTGAGATGACGAGACCGGTTCCGTCGAGGCGCGCCCAATAGAGGATGCCGCCGCTGTAGGGGTCACTTTCGGATTTGGCACGCCAGGTGTTCGGCTTCGGAGCGGGAACGAATTCGACGGTCGTCGACTTCAACACTTCAAGCGGAGCTTTAGGGTTGCCCTTCTGACGCTGAAGTGTCGACCAGCTGAGAAGAAAGCCGCCGATGTCGGACTTGTTGATCGAAACCGCGATGTCGCGGTTTGATGTCGGGAAGTCTTCATCGGTTTCGCTGAGCGCGGTGGCGGTGCCCTGCCAATCGCCGAAGTAGTTGTCGAGCGTCAACGGCGCGACAGGGACTTTGGCGGGCGCGGCGAGCGTTGGCATGGCAAGCAGCAGTGCTGCGGCGAGAAAGCGAACGAGCGACATGTAGGACTCCGGAACCGATTCACGCATAGATTGTCATGGTCTGCGGAGGCAGACCATCCACGACTTTAGCCTTTTCATAAGCCGCAAGTCGCGGGTGGTCCGCCTTCCCAGACGATGACAACGTAATATTGGGGCCGGGACTACGGCCAGCGCACTTCCGGTGGTAGCGACATCAGGATCGCCTCGACGTTGCCGCCGGTTTTAAGGCCGAATTGGGTGCCGCGGTCATAGAGGAGGTTGAACTCCACGTACCGGCCGCGGCGCATCAGTTGGTGTTCGCGCTCTTCGATCGTCCAGGGGCCGTTCATGTGACGGCGGACGATTTGCGGATAGACGCTCAAGAACGCTTCGCCGACATCGCGGGTAAATGCAAAATCGGCCTCCCAATCGTCGGTGTCGAGGTAGTCGTAGAAGATGCCGCCGATCCCGCGCGGCTCGCCGCGGTGGGGTAGGAAAAAGTACTCGTCGCACCAGGCTTTGAAGTCTTTGTAGTAGGAGGGATCGTGACGCTCGCACGCCGTGCGCAGTGCGGCGTGAAAGTCGGCGGTGTCCTGGTCGTTCGGCACCATCGGCGTCAAGTCGGCACCGCCGCCAAACCAACCCTTCTTTGTCACGATATGGCGCGTGTTCATATGCACGGCGGGCACGCGTGGGTTCTGCATGTGGGCGACGAGCGAAATACCCGCGGCCCAGAAGTTCGGATCGTCGCTGGCCCCCGGGATCGATTGAGCAAATTCCTTGGAGAACGTCCCGTAAACGGTCGAAATGTTGACGCCGACCTTTTCGAACACGCGCCCGTGCATGATCGACATCGTGCCGCCGCCGGCATCCGTGCCGGGGGCGGCGGCGCGCTTCCACGATTTGCGTTCGAACCGGCCGGGCCGGCGGCCGCAGAGTTGGCCGGTCAGTTCGTCTTCCAGCTGTTCGAACGACGCGCAAATGCGATTGCGCAGCTCTTCGAACCAACCGGTGGCGCGGGTTTTGCGCTCGACTGAAATGTCGATGTTCATTGCAGGATCTCCTTCAGCGCGCCGGTTTGGCGCAGGGCTTCGCCCAAAATCATTGCGGTAGCAACGGCGACATTCAGCGAGCGCAAGCCGCCAGGCATCGGAATGCGAACGTGCTCATCGGCAGCTGCGACGACTTCGCCCGGCACACCTGCGCTCTCGCGGCCGAACAGCAGGGTGTCGTCCGTGCGATAGCTGGCGTCGACGTAGGGCCTCGCAGCCTTGGTCGTTGCGAGAATCAGGCGCCCCTTCAGTTGTTCGCGAAATACCGCCCAGGACGCGTGACGTGTCACGGCCGCACGCGGCAAGTAATCCAGGCCCGCGCGCTTCAGGCTGGCGTCGCCAAAGGGGAAGCCGCAGGGTTCAATAATGTCGATTGCTACATTCATGCACGCGCCGAGCCGAATGATCGTGCCGGTGTTTGCGGCAATGTCGGGTTCAAACAGGGCGATGCGCATTGATCGGAATCAACCGGAAATCCGTAGCGCTTTTCGTTCTGCAAAAATGATCCACCGAACAGCGCAGCATTGCGCCATTTATGCGGCATCGTGACGCAAGATTATAGGGGGGCGACTCTCTATTTTGCGGCCGAATTCAAGGCCTTGTCTCAAGGTCCGGGGCGGAGTGTCACCGCGACGGATCTTCTTCTCACAACCAAATCATTTTCGTGTCCAGAGGGGACTCAAACCTTGGCGCATTCCGCGAACAACGCCAACGTTACCCGGCGTGATTTCATTTATGTAGCCTCCGCAGGAGCGGCGGCTGTGGGGCTTGGCGCCTCGCTTTGGCCCTTCATCGATCAGATGAATCCGGCCGCAGACACGCTGGCGCTGAAGGAGGTCGAATTCGACCTTGCGCCGCTGGTGCCTGGGCAGATCGTGACGATCGAGTGGCAGAAGAAGCCGGTCTTCATCCGCCGCCGGACGCCGGAGGAGGTGAAGGCCGCCGAAGATGCGCCGCTCGGCCAACTTCCGGACCCGCAAGCCGACAAGGACCGGGTGCAGAAGCCTGAGTGGCTGATCCTGGTCGCAACCTGCACGCATTTGGGTTGCGTGCCGTCCAAGGAAATGAAAGGCGAGTTCGGCGGCTGGCTGTGTCCGTGCCACGGGTCGCACTACGACACGTCGGGCCGGATCCGCAAAGGTCCCGCGCCGAAGAACCTCGCCGTGCCGCCCTACCAATTTCTGACCGACACCAAAGTGCTGATCGGCGCGGCTCCAAAGCCCGCGGCCGCGGCTGAACACCACGGCTGAGGGCGAACATGGCGCACGGCAATTCCAACTACAAACCGACGAACGCCTTCACGAAGTGGCTCGACTCGCGGCTGCCGATCATCCGGTTCCTCGACGACAGTGTGCTGACGTTCCCGACGCCGAAGAACCTCAACATGTGGTTCACGTTCGGCGGCATCCTGACGTTCATGCTGGCGGTGCAGATCGTCTCGGGCATCGTACTTGCGATGCACTACGTGCCGCACGAGACGCAGGCCTTCGACAGCGTCGAGCGCATCATGCGCGACGTGAACTACGGCTGGCTCTTGCGCTATATGCACTCGAACGGCGCGTCGTTCTTCTTCATCGCGGTTTATCTGCACATTTTCCGCGGGCTCTACTACGGCTCTTACAAGGCGCCGCGCGAGGTGCTGTGGCTGCTCGGTATCGTGATCTATCTGCTCATGATGGCGACGGGCTTCCTCGGCTACACGCTGCCGTGGGGGCAGATGTCGTTCTGGGGCGCGACGGTGATCACGAACTTCTTCTCGGCGATTCCGGTCATCGGTCCCGACATTACGCAGTGGCTGTGGGGGTCGTTCGCGGTCGACAACTCGACGCTGCAGCGCTTTTTCTCGCTGCACTATCTGCTGCCGTTCGTGATCGCGGGCGTGGTCGTGCTGCACATTTGGGCGCTGCACGTGCCGGGCAACAACAACCCGCTTGGCATCGACGTGAAGGGGCCGGCGGATACCGTGCCGTTCCACCCGTACTACACGACGAAGGATGCATTCTGGATTGCGCTCTTCCTGATCGCGTTCAGCTACTTCATCTTCTTCGCCCCGAACTTCTTGGGGCACGCCGACAACTACGTCCCGGCCAACAGGCTGGTGACGCCTGCGCACATTGTGCCTGAGTGGTACTACCTGCCGCTCTACGCAATTTTGCGCTCGGTGCCGGATAAGCTGTTCGGCGTCATCCTTATGTTCGGCGCCATTTTTGTGTGGGCGATTCTTCCGTGGCTCGACACGTCGCGCGTCCGGTCGAACAGGTTCCGGCCAATCATGAAGCAGCTTTTCTGGATCCTGATGGTCGTGATCTTCCTGCTCGGCTATCTGGGTGCGCAGACGGCGGACGACAGCAACCTCGTCTTCTTCGGAGTCGAGGTTCCGATCGGCAAGCTGCTGCTGTCACAGATTCTGACGATCTACTATTTCTTGCACTTCCTCGTGATTACGCCTGTCGTTGGCTTGATGGAGACGCCGCATGCGGTGCCGGAAAGCATCTCAAAGGCGGTGTTGGCGAAGAAGAGCGGCGGCGCTGTCCCCGCGGCGGCAGAGTGACGGGGACGGCCATGACAAAACTCAAATTCTTGACCGTTCTGACTCTGGCGCTCGGCCTGACGGGGGCCGCGGTCGCAGCAGGCGGCGAAGGCGATGCGCACGGCGCGAAAGCGCCGAAGCAGCTCAGCTGGACATGGGACGGCGCGTTCGGTCACTTCGACCGGCAGCAGTTGCAGCGCGGCTACCTCGTCTACAAGGAAGTCTGTGCGGCCTGCCATTCGATGAAGCTGGTTTCGTTCCGAAACCTGTCGCAGCCGGGCGGACCGGAGTTCACCGAAGCGCAGATGAAGGCGATTGCGGCGAGCTACAAGATCAAAGCGCTCGACGAGAAGGGCGAGGAGATGGAGCGTGCGGGTATTCCGGCGGACCGTTTCCCATCGCCGTTCGCGAACGAGCTTGCGGCGCGCGCCGCAAACAACAATGCGTATCCGGTCGACTTGTCGGTGATCACAAAAGCCCGGCCCGACGGGTCGAACTATGTGTACTCACTGCTGATGGGTTACTCAGACGCGCCGGCGAACTTTCAATTGCTGCCTGGGCTGAATTACAACGAATACTTCCCGGGCCATCAGATCGCGATGCCTGCGCCGCTGGCGTCGGACGGGCAAGTGACCTATGCGCCCGATGCCGGCAATCCCGAGGCGACGAAGGATCAGATGGCGAAGGATGTGGCGGCGTTCCTCACTTGGGCGGCTGAGCCCAAGATGGAAGAGCGCAAGGCTCTGGGCGTGAAGGTGATGATATTCCTCATCTTCTTGGCAGCGCTGCTCTATGTCGCCTACCGTCGGCTCTGGAAAGACGTCGACCACTGATAGAGGCGCAGTTTGAATTCGTGGGGGCCGGTACCATATGTGCCGGCCCTTTTTTTTTGGGCTTGAGGCAGCTACAAGGCGGGCCTTCGACGTAAAGGACTTGGGAAGCGCGATGACGAACACCGTTCTTGGCGTGATTGGCGGCAGCGGCGTTTACGGGATCGACGGGCTCGAGAGCCAACGATGGGAGCGCGTGCGCTCGCCGTGGGGCGAGGCATCGGACGAACTGCTGTTCGGGCGCCTCGGCGGCGTCGACATGGTGTTCCTGCCGCGGCATGGGCGCGGACACGTGCACACGCCGACCAGCATCAACTACCGAGCCAATATCGACGTCTTGAAGCGCGTCGGGGTCACCGACGTGATTTCGGTGTCGGCCTGCGGGTCGTTTAAGCAGGAGCTACCGCCCGGCATGTTCGTGCTAGCGGATCAGTTCATCGACCGCACGTTCGCACGGGAGAAATCGTTCTTCGGACCGGGTTTTGTGGCGCACGTATCGCTCGCGCATCCGATCTGTCCGCGTCTGCAAGGCGCGCTGGCGGATGCGGCGCGCGAAGCATCGATCGACCACGTCTTGGGCGGGACTTATCTCGCAATGGAAGGACCGCAATTTTCGACGCTGGCCGAAAGCAATCTCTATCGCTCCTGGGGCTGCAGCGTGATCGGCATGACGGCGATGCCGGAAGCAAAGCTCGCTCGAGAGGCTGAGTTGCCATACGCGATCGTTGCCATGGTCACCGACTACGACTGCTGGCACCCCGACCACGATCACGTGACGGTCGAGCAGGTCATCAAGGTGCTGAACGGCAATGCGGAGCGCGCGCGAACGCTGCTGAAACGCGCC
>CAYXQB010000074.1:0-12303 GCA_964466435.1 uncultured Flavobacteriaceae bacterium
CGCTTCTTCGTCGCCGGACGCGCGAATACCCGCTGCCTCGCGCTGACGCTCGGTTTGCATTCGCCCGAAAACGGATTCGAGGTTTTCCTTCGGCAAATCCGCACGCCGGATACGCACGTCTTTGATTTCGATTCCAAGTCCCAGCGCCTGCACCTTGATCTGGTCGCGGATCGACTGCATCAACTGCGGCCGCTCCGCCGACAACAAGGCAGCGAAGGACTTCTTACCCAACACGCCGCGCAAACTGGAACTTAAGATCGACGCCAAGCGCTGGCGCGCCACGGCATCGGTCCTCACGGATTGATAATAACGCAATGGATTGACGATCCGATACCGCGCGAACGCATCCACGACGATACGCCGCCTGTCGGAAGCGATCACTTCTTCCGGCGGCGCATCCAGTTCGAGTAGCCGCTTATTGAAAAACGTAACCGTCTGAACGAACGGTATCTTCACGGCCAATCCTGGCTCTTGCACCGTACGAACGGGGTCGCCGAATTGCGTGATCAACGCCTGTTCGCGCTGCTCAACCACGAAGAACGTGTTGAAGGCGACGAAGATCAAGACAAGCGCGACAGCACCGATGATGCCTGGAGTGAATCTCATGGCTCAGTTTCCTCCCGCGCCTTGGGGCTGCGAACGCCGCAGCTCGGGCAGCGGCAGATACTGCACGACGCCGCTCTTGCTCTCGATGATGATCTTGTTCGTGTTGCCGAGAACAAGTTGCATCGTCTCAAGATACATCCGCTCACGCGTCACCTCGCGCGCGTTCTTGTACTGATCGAGGATCGACAGGAAGCGCTGCGCCTCGCCCTGCGCTTCGGTGATCGCGCGTTGCTTATAGGCTTCTGCGTCCTGCTCGATCTTCGCCGCTTCGCCGCGCGCTTGCGGTATGATCGTGTTCGCATACTTTTGCGCTTCGTTGCGCCTCTTGTCTTGGTCGGCGCGCGCGGCTTGCACGTCCCGGAACGCATCGATGACTTGAGTAGGCGGGTCAACCTTGCGTAGCGCGACCCGCGTGATGTTCACGCCCGCTTTGTAAAAGTCGAGCGTCTCCTGCATCACCTGGCGGACCTTGTCCTGCAATTCCGCCCGGCCTTCGGTTTGAATCGAGTCGATCTTGGCCTGGCCCACGGCTTCGCGCATCGCACTCTCGGCGACGGCCTTGACCGTGCCCTCGACGTCGCTGACCTCGAACAGATATTTTTCCGCGTCGGCCACCTTCCAAAACACCACGAAATCGATATCGACGACGTTCTCGTCGCCCGTGAGCATCATGCTCTCGACCGAAACGTCGACTTCGCTGTCGCGCGTGTCGTCCTCGATGCGAAAACCGACGTTGGTCTGGTTCTCTTGCTCGACGTTCGGCCTGAGCACCGTCTCGATCGGATAGGGAAGCCGGATGTGCAAGCCAGGTCCCAGCTTGTCGACCGCCGCACCGAAACGCAGCACCACACCCTGCTCGGCCGGCTGAATGATGTAGACGCCGGTCATGAGCCAGAGAATGAGCAGCAGCCCGCCGAACCCGGCAAACATCATCCCGCCCGGCGGCTGGTTTGGGAACATCCGCTTGAACCAATCGCGCGCGCGCTTGAACACCTCATCGAGATCCGGCGGCCGCATGTTAGGCCCCTGCCCGCGCCCGCCGCCGCCGTTCGAGGGACCCTGCCCCCACGGCCCACGTCCACCGCCGCCGGGATTCCACCCGCCGCCGCCGCCCTTATTGTCGTTCCAAGGCATGCCGTCCTCTCATCCCGTCAGAAACGGGCCGTGCCAAGGCGACCGGAGCAACAAGACTCACCGTACGCAAACAAGGACACATCCCTACGAATCACGCGAAACACACCACATTGGATGTACCGTTAGGGCGGGTTTATAAGTTCCTAATGCCGCCCAGCGCAACGCGTCACCGCATTGGATCGCAGAATGCGATCAAGACTGCTATGTGGAGCGTCTCGAAATCGCGTCAAGGGCGCCAAACAACAGAGTTTTTCGAATGTCGAACCTCACGCCTGACGACGTTTTGGCGGCGCTCAAGTCGGTCGTCGACCCGGCGCGAAATAAGGACGTTGTTGCACTTGGGTTGATCCAGGGGTTGCAGGTCAAGGACGGCCACATCTCCTTCGCGCTCGAAGTTGCACCCGAGGAAGGCCGCACGAAAGAGCCGCTGCGTCTCGCTTGCGAGAAGGCCGCCTTGGCCCTCAGAGGCGCGCGCTCTGTGACTGCAGTCCTAACCGCCCATAAGCCAGCCCCGAGCCCGCAGACGGGACGTGCGGGCGCACCCGAACGCCAAGGACCCGCCGGCGTCAAAGCCGTCATCGCGGTCGCCAGCGGCAAGGGCGGCGTCGGAAAATCGACCGTTGCGGTCAACCTCGCCGTCGCGCTCAGCCAGCTCGGACGCAAGGTCGGCCTGCTCGACGCCGACATCTACGGTCCCTCGATTCCGCGCATGCTCGGCCTCAAGGGCAAGCCCACCTCGAAGGACGGCAAGATCCTGCAGCCTATGCAGGCTTGGGGCCTGAAAGCGATCTCGATCGGTTCGCTGATCGACGACGACCAACCGATGATCTGGCGCGGCCCGATGGTGATGACCGCGCTCACGCAGCTGATCTACGACGTCGAATGGGCCCCGCTCGACGTACTCGTCGTCGATATGCCGCCGGGCACCGGCGACGCACAGCTCACGCTCGCGCAACGTGTGCCGCTCGCCGGCGCCGTCATCGTCTCCACGCCACAAGACGTGGCACTGATCGACGCGCGCAAGGGCCTTGCGATGTTCAAGAAGACGCACGTCCCCGTCTTTGGCATCGTCGAGAATATGTCGACATTCGTGTGCCCGAACTGCGGTCACGAAAGCCACATCTTCGGCCACGGTGGCGCTCGCGAAACGGCGGCCAATCTCGGGACCGACTTCTTGGGCGAGATCCCTCTGCATATTGCGATCCGCGAAACCTCCGATGGCGGAACACCAATCACCGCCCGCGAGCCGAACGGCCCTCAAGCGAGAGCCTTCATCGATCTCGCTACCCGCGTCGCCGCCAAGCTCGACGCCGGCAACACGCGCACCGCACCGCGCATCGTCATGGAATAGAAAATGGGGCCGGCGCAACGCACCGGCCCCATCAAGACTCTCAAACGGGATTAGCGGCCCGCGACGATCGCGACCTTCGACTTCGTGCCGTCGGGCGCCGGGATTTCCCAGCTGTCGCCAACCTTCTTGCTCGCGTCGAACGGATTGCACTGCTCTTTGCCCGCCATCGGACCGGCCTCCGGCGTCACGCAGAGCTTGCCGTCTTTGATCGCCCACTTGCCGGTCGACTTCGTGCCGTCCGGCAGAACGACGCCCATCGTGCCGTCTTTGTTGTAGTGCAGCTTCGTCACGCCGCCCTTCGCATCCGTCACCGTGACGGTGTTGTCGTAACGGGTCTGCATCGGGTCGGCCGACGCGATCGCGAGCGACGCGCTCAGTGCAAGGGCAGCAACGCCCACCAGAATGCGCTTCATGGGTTATTTTCCCTACCAGTTGGAACAAGTCCTTGTCGGACCTGCGGCGATGTAGTCTCTGCCTCGCGCGCAAGCAAGCGCGCGCACGCGGTAGGCGTGCTGCATCGCACTAAATTTCCGTAATGTGCAACCAGGGCAAGCGTTCTTCAGCGAACGCGTGTCCTGTGGGTGGAAAATCCTGCGGCAAATCGAACGCGCCGGCATGGAAGTGAATCTCCGTCGGCCATCGATCGCCCTCATAGGTGAGCGTCGATCCGCAGTTCGAACAGAAGCCACGCTTGACGCCCGGCGAGGAAGAGAAAGTCGCAAGCTGTCCCTTCGTGAACGAAACTTGCGAGCGCTCGAAGCCCGCAAACGCCGACACCGGCGCACCGGTATGCTTGCGACAGGAATGACAGTGGCAATAAGCCGTCCATTTCGCTGTCCCGCGCACATCAAAACGCACAGCGCCGCAAAGACACCCGCCGCTGTGCAGCGCGTTCACCATCCGGCGTAGTTGAGCTTCAACCCCGGCCGTGCCCACGTGGTCTCGACCAGTTTTCCCGTTGCCGACAACGTCACGTACGCCGACTTCATATCCTTGCCGCCGAAGCAGATATTCGTCACCAACGGGTCCACGAACGGCACCTGTTCGTAGGTCCCATCCGGTGCGATCAACGAAATGCACCCCGTCGGCAGAGCAATCGTCGCCACGCACACGCGCCCATTCGCCTCGACAGCCAACGAGTCGAACAACTGCAACCCCGGCATCCCGCACACGAGATCGCCGTGCAGAATCCCCGCTACAGGCGCAAGCTCGCCCGGCGCCTTGATATCGAACTTCACAAGCCGCCCCGACATGGTCTGCGCGACGTAAAGTGCCTTCCCGTCCGGCGACAGTCCGCATCCATTTGGCATGTCGATCGGAAACACCACCTCCTTGATCGTCTTGCCGTCCGGCGTGGCGTAATAGACCGCACCGCGATCATGCAGACGGCCATACCCCTTGCCCAAATCGGTGAAGTAAAATCCGCCATGGGCGTCGAACACGAGATCGTTCGGCCCGTTCAGCCTCAAGCCGTTGCACTTGTCGTAAAGTCGCTCGACTTTGCCCGTCTTCAGATCGACGCGCTCGACGCGCCCCGTCTCATAGCTCGCCGGCCGGTCGCCTGGAAACAAAAGCCCGCCGCGATCGTGCCACTCGAACCCGCCGTTGTTCGTCACATAGACCGCGCCGTCGGGGCCTAGCGCCGCGCCATTCGGACCGCCGCCCAATGTCGCGATAACTTCAGTCTTGCCGTTCCAAGCGCGCGTCAACGTCCCACGCGCGATCTCGACGAGTACAATGCTGCCGTCGGGCATCGCAATCGGGCCTTCGGGAAACTTCAATCCACTGGCGATTTCACGAACGGACATCGGCACTTCCTCTTAGCGTTTATCCAGGATGACGAAACTGTAGCCGATGGGCCGCTCCGCTGACGAGGGATAAACACCGGCGACCGTCTCGTGCCAATCCGCGCGATCGATTGGCGGGAACAGTGTGTCCCCCTCAATCTCGCCGTGCACGCTGGTCAGGTAGATGCGCCGCGCGTGCGGCAGTGCAGCCTTGTAGATCTCCGCCCCACCTATCACCATGATCTCCTCAGGCGCCTCGCCGTACGCCACGTCCAGCGCCGCTGGGAGTGAGGTCACGACGACCGCGCCTTCGGCCAGGTACGACGCATCGCGCGTGACCACGATGTTCGTGCGCCCCGGCAGCGGCCGTTTCGGAAAGCTCTCCCAGGTCTTGCGGCCCATGATCAGTGGCCGCCCAGCCGTGCGCTCGCGGAACCATTTCATGTCTTCGGGGATACGCCACGGCAGCTTCCCGTCACGCCCGATGACACCGTTCTCCGCAACCGCAACGATGAGTGCAATGACCGGTTCCGTCATGAGCCGAGCTTTTTCAGCGCCTCGCCCGTCAACCGGTAGATCGTCCACTCCTCCATCGCAATGGCGCCGAGCGACTCGTAGAACTTGATCGACGGCTCGTTCCAGTCGAGCACCGACCATTCGACGCGCGAACAGTTCTCGGCGACCGCGCGCGTCGCCAGACTCGCGAGCAGCGCCTTCCCGATTCCCTTGGCCCGGAACGCAGGCCGCACGAAAAGGTCCTCAAGGTAGATTCCGTGCCGGCCGCGAAACGTCGAGAAATTGTAGAACCAAAGCGCAAAGCCAGCAGCGGCCCCATCCCATTCCGCGATGTCGCAGAACACCCGCGGGTTGGGCTCGAACAATGCGCGCTCGATGTCGCCCTGAGTGGCGGCAACGTCGTCGAGCAACCGCTCGTACTCGGCCAGGTCGCGAACGAACGAATACACGAGAGTGCCGTCCGCCTTCGTAGCGGCGCGAATCTTCAACCCGCTCACACCGCCACCGGCGCGGCGATGTGGGGATGCGCTTCGTACCCCTCAAGCCGGAAGTCGTCGTACTTGAAGCCGAAGATGTCCTTGACGTCCGGGTTGATGCGCATCGTCGGCAGGCCGAGCGGCGCGCGCGAAAGCTGCAGCTCCGCCTGCTCGATGTGGTTCAAGTAGAGGTGCGCGTCGCCGAACGAATGGATAAACTCGCCGGGCTTCAATCCCGTCACCTGCGCCACCATCATCAACAGCAGCGCATAAGACGCGATGTTGAACGGCACGCCGAGAAAGATGTCGGCCGACCGCTGATAGAGCTGACATGAGATCCGTCCGTTCGCGACATAGAACTGGAACAGACAGTGACACGGCGGCAACGCCATCCGGTCGACGTCGGCCGGGTTCCACGCGGTCACGATCAGCCGTCGCGAATCCGGGTTCTTCTTGATCTGCTCGATCAGCAGAGCGATCTGGTCGATCGTGCCGCCGTCCCGCGCCGGCCAAGACCGCCACTGCGCCCCGTACACCGGCCCTAGATTTCCGGCCTTGTCCGCCCACTCGTCCCAGATGCGGACCCCGTTCTCCTGCAGATAGCGCACGTTCGTGTCGCCTTTGAGGAACCACAAGAGTTCATGCACAATCGACTTCAGATGCAACTTCTTCGTCGTGAGAAGCGGAAACCCGTCGTTGAGATCGAACCGCATCTGGTGCCCGAAGATCGAGAGCGTACCCGTACCCGTCCGGTCGTGCTTCTTCGCGCCGTGGCGCAGCACGTGCTCCATCAGGTCGTGATACTGGCGCATCGAACCCTCTTGTCGTTCGCTCCGCATTGTACCGGCCATCGCTTGCATTCACATAGGCGCAAAACCGCCGTTTCCCCAGGGAGCGGTATGTTCGAAACCCTTCTTTTCTTTACCCGCGCTCCCTATATTAGTCGGGCCGGTTCGCCGGCTATGGCGATAAACGCGCGTGTAATAAACGGATCGGACCCGGGGGCGGTACCCGGCGCCTCCACCACCTGGGCAGCCAGCGCTGCCCAGCTGTGGGGGCGAACTAGGATCGACGAACGCGTAAAGACGTTGCTTTTGCTCGGCAAGGCTCACCGTTATCGGGCTGTCTGTATAGGTGCCAACGACAATGAAATGGCCCTCGCTGCCTAATAGGTAAGCGCGGCTCGGAGGGGCGCCGGGCAACAGAAGCCCCTCCACCTATCTTCGCCAGTACGCGATGCCCGCCGCAACGATAGTCAGCGCCCCGCCGATGGCAAGCGTGTCCGGGGCACCGATCTCATGCGAAAGCCAACCGGCGGCAAGCGAACTCAGCGGGACCATCCCGATGAACGCCATCACGTAGTAGGCCATCACGCGCCCGCGCATCTGATCGTCGACCGAACCCTGCACCAGCGTGTTCGTCGAGATCCCCATCATCATCATGCCGAATCCCGCAGGCACGAGCAGCAAAAGCGAGAGCGCAAACACCGTCGACTGCGAAAACGCGATCAACGCCGCCCCGAAGCACGCCGCCGCTAGAAAAGGCACGCGCGCCAACCACGCCGTAGGCACCCGCGGTATGCTGAGCGCACCAATCAGGGCGCCGGCTCCAACCGCCGCCATCAAGAACCCAAGCGCGTCCGAATTGCCGTGCAAAATGTCGCGCGCAAAGATCGGCATCAGCGTCAAGTAAGACGTTCCGAACAAGCTGGAACTTCCCAGCAGCAACAGAAGCGTCCGCATCTGCCGGTTCGTCGTGACGTAAACGAACCCCTCGCGCAGGTCGGTCAGCGGATGGCTGGCGGGACGCGGCGGCTGCCGCTCGATGTGCATCATCGAGAGCCCGATCAGAACCGCGCTGTACGAAGCACCGTTCAACGCCATGCACCAACCTTCGCCGACGGCCGCAACCAATATCCCCGCCAGCGCCGGCCCGATCAACCGCGCGCCATTGAACATGATCGAGTTCAACGCGATCGCCCGCGGCAGGTCTTCGCGCCCCACCATCTCTATCGTGAACGACTGCCGCGTCGGCACGTCGAACGCGTTCGCGATGCCTGAGACCGTCGCCAGCGCGATGACATGCCAAACCTCGACAACTTCGCTGAGCGTCAGCAGCGCGAGCACGCACGCGCTCGCCATCATCACGCCTTGCGTAGCAAACAAGATGCGTCGCCGGTCGAGCCTGTCGGCAATCACACCCGCAAACGGTGAAACGACGAGCACCGGCGTCTGCCCCGCGAACGCCACAAGCCCCAGCCAAAACGGAGAGTCTGTCATCGAGTAGACAAGCCACGACTGCGCAATGGCCTGCATCCAAAAGCCGATCAGCGAGATCGCCTGGCCCGTAAAGAAGAGCCGGTAGTTCCGATGCCGGAACACATCCAGCAAGCGCTTGCGCTGCGTTTGCGGCCCGCCGGCGAGAATATCGCTCATCCGGCGCATACTACGTGCTGGCGGAAAAAAGTAACGCCGGGGCAATGAACCCCGGCGTCGTAGCGGAAAGTATGCGAGCGCTTCTTAGCGCTTCGCGAGCAGGTCGCGAATCTCGGTGAGGAGCTTCACGTCCGCAGGCGGTTCCGGAGGAGCCGCAGGTGTGGCCGGCGGCTGACGCTTCAATTTGTTGATCGCTTTCACGGCTAGGAACAAAACGAAGGCGATAATCGCGAAGTTGATCACCGCAGTGATGAACTTGCCCCACGCCAGCACGGCGCCTTGCTTCTTAGCCTCTTCAAGCGTCGCAGCCGTAACGGCCTCGTTGAGGCCCAAGAAGTAGTTCGAAAAGTCGACGCTGCCGAGCGCGCCGATCAGCGGCATGATCATATCACCGACGAGCGAGCTGACGATCGTACCGAACGCGCCACCGATGATGACGCCGATTGCCAGATCGACGACGTTGCCTTTGAGTGCAAATTCTTTGAATTCGTTTAGCATGCCTGAAGTCCCTTATAGCCTCGCGGGGATACGCATCCCGCCCGGATCGGCACGGGAGCGTGGGGGCAAACCTAACACGCGCGATTGCATTCCACGAGGCATCGCGTATTGATTTCGCCGTTAACTTCTGTCGCCACTCACAGGTCAGCGTCCCATGTCCCTGTCACCGAAATCGCTGTTCACGTCCTTCCAGTTGAAGAACTTGCGGCTGCCCAACCGGATCGTCATGGCGCCCATGACGCGTTCGAAGAGCCCGAACCAAATCCCGGGAGACGATGTTGCCGCGTATTATCGCAGGCGCGCTGAGGGCGGCGTGGGCCTCATCATCACGGAAGGTGTCGCACCCGATCACCCCGTCGCGCTCAACGATGCGAATGTGCCCAACTTTCACGGCGATGCGTTGGACGGTTGGGCGAAGGTATTGAAGGCGGTGAAGGCTGCGGGTGGATTTATCATGCCCCAGCTCTGGCACACCGGCCTGATGCGCAAGCCCGGCGCCGGCCCGAACCCTCACCTGCCGGGAGTCGGCCCTTCGGGCCTGTTCAAGCCCGGCAAGAAGGTCGCCGAACCGATGACCACCAAGGAAATCGACGAGGCAATCGCCGGCTACGCGACAAGCGCCCGCCACGCGGAGGAACTGGGTTTCGACGGCGTCGAGATCCACGGTGCACACGGCTACCTGATCGACCAATTCTTCTGGGACGGCACGAACGAGCGCGACGACGCGTTCGGCGGCGACATGGCCGAGCGCACGAAGTTCGCAGCCGAGATCATCCGCGCGGTCCGCGCCGCCGTGAGCCGCGATTTCCCTGTCATCCTGCGCTGGTCGCAATGGAAGCAGCAGGACTACGCGGTAAAGCTCGCGCCCACCCCGCAAGCGCTCGAAAACTTCCTCGACCCGCTGGCCAAGGCTGGCGTCGATTGCTTTCACTGCTCCACGCGCCGCTTCTGGGAGCCGGAGTTCGAAGGCTCCGAACTAAACCTGGCCGGCTGGACGAAGAAGATCACGGGCCTACCCACGATCACGGTGGGCTCCGTCGGCCTGAACGAAGATTTCATCGCGGGCTATAGAGGCGTACCCGCGGGGCCTGCGTCGCTCGACCGCCTAATCGAGATGTTCGAGCGCGGCGACTTCGACCTCGTCGCCGTCGGCCGCGCCCTGATCGTGAATCCCGATTGGGCGAACAAGGTGAAAGCTGGCCACCTCGACGAATTGAAGCCGTTTTCGCTCGATGCTCTCCCGGTGCTGCACTAAGGCCGACCCACGTAGATACGGCGGGACCGACGTGTGAGACGGTCGTTACTCCCGCCCCTTCGTATCCAACCAGACCTTCAGCCGATCCAACTGACCCGCCAACGCCTCCATCTCAGCATCGTCCCAGCCTGAGAACACCTCCGCGAACCGCGGCACGAACGCGGTGATCGCACGCGCGTGCATCTCAAGCCCCTTCGGCGTGATCGTGAGGAGCTTCGAGCGACCATCGCCCGGCGCGGGATCCGCTTTCAGGAATTTGCGCGCGACGAGTTTCTGCACCGTCTTCGTCACGCCGGGTTGCGGCTGTTGCAATGCAGAGGCGACGCCCGTCACCGTCTTTGCCTCCTGCGGCCGGTGGCTGAAGTGATTCAGCATCACGAACTGCGGAAACGGCAGTTTGAGTTCGTCGAGCGCCCGCGTCGCGCGGTTCTGCGCCAACTGATCGATGATGCCGATCCAGTTGAAGATGCGCCAGCCAAGAGCGGCTTGAGCTTCTGTAGGTCGTGTCGCCATGCGCTATGTATGCGTCATCCCCTTATGATCGCGTCAAGAGGCCGCCGCGGCGCAGGCCCCGGCGATGCAGCGCGCCCCAGCCGGAAAAACATCTGCACGGTCTCGTTCTCCGCCGCCCCGACCGCGCGTTTGTGTTCGGCGAGCAGCGGCAGCATCTCGGGAAACTCCTGCAGTGCCTGGCTGAGCGGATGCATGGCCAAGCCCAACTCCGTCGCCTTCAGGTTCGCGCGCACATAGGCAGCCCCCGCAGCCAACTGCGCCCGCCTGTCGTTGGCCGCCGTCACGATCCACGCGAACACGCGAACGGCAAGCTGCGGATCGATGAACGTCAGCGCTTGAGCGCGCCCACTCGGCTCCATCGCATTTTGCTGCGTAAACAGGCCGAGCCTGTTCGCCCACCAAAAGAACGGGCCGTGGAACGACAGACCGTCGCGATGCTTCGCAATCTCTTCGCCCGTGATGCGAAAGACGTCGACGCTTTCCTTGAAGGTCGCGTCAGTCTTGACCTCGATATCCCACGCCCGCTTTGCGATGCCGGCAAGCTGCGCGATCCGCCGCCCATCTGCTGTCCAACCGAACCGCAACGGCAATCCGTCGAGCGCACCGCCGATCGCCGCAGCCTCCGCGGGCAAAACGGCGGTCGTGTCGAACGCATTCCGGTTCGTGCGCCGCTTCAGCACCTGGGCGAACAACGGATCGCGCGCCACGCCAGTGTCAGGAACGAACGCAACGCGGCACATCGGTTGCTCACCGACGCCGTTCTCGGGCCACTCGCCGTCGGGAAACGGCGTGACCTCGGCGCGCAAGCCCTGCTCGGCCGAAGCCATCCGCAACAGTTCGAGAAACGCGCCGCACCCGATCATGATCTGGCGCGAGTAGGGATCGGTTTCCGGCAACAGCCGCGAACGGTCGCAATAGAAGGTTGCGACGCCCGGTTCCTTCAAGTCGACGATCCATGGCTGCTTGTTATGTGGGTTCGGTGCCAACAACGCGTAGGACAACGCCCGCACGCGCGGGTCGCGCACATTGGGCTTGGGGCCGCGCCACGCCTCGACCGCCACGTCTGGCATCGGATCGCATTGGGTCACGCCATAACCGCCGGCCGCCAGAATGACCGCCGAAGTCCCGGCGACACGAAGAAACGTCCTGCGCGTGGTCATATCAGCCTCCTTCCATCATTGCCGTCGCAGCAAGCCCGCCCATCAGAAGGGCCAGCCCGAGCGCCGAGAAAACAAAGAACCGCGGGCCCACGCCGTCGGCCTGTGTACGCGAAAGCGAGACGCCGCACGTCAAGAGCCAGCCAAGCCAGGCGGCCGACACCGGCGCGGACAGGAATCCAATCGCCTCAAACGGCCCACCCAACTGCTCGAACGCGCTGACGAAGATCAACGCCCCGAGCACGAACCCGACAACGCCGTACGGCCACCCAAACAACGGACTGCGGAACATCACGAGCGAAATGAGCATCGTCCAGGTGCCTTGTGCCAAGAACCCGAGGTGCTCGCCGATCACCATCCCTGCGTAGCGATTCAGCAGCCCCTCAAGCAGCGCAACAACCCCGCGCATTTCAGCCGTGGGCGCCGCCGCCATTTGTTCAGCGAGATAGGGCACGGCGATCGGCCACCGCATGAACCCCATCACCTGGAACGCGCCCGCAAGAACGCCCGCCACCAAGGCAGCCACCAGCAACGTACTCCCCGGCCGAGCAAACGACTGATGAAACAACACCGCG
>CAYXQB010000075.1:0-12281 GCA_964466435.1 uncultured Flavobacteriaceae bacterium
GATGCCGACGTGAAGGCCAATCTCATGGCGTCAACGGAAGACGCCGCCAAGCGCGGCGCCTTCGGAATTCCAACCTTCTTCGTCGACGGTCAAATCTACTTTGGCAAAGATCGCTTGCGCGACGTCGAGGAGGTATTGGCGGGCTGACAACGCAGAAAAGTAGGCGTGTCCCGTTCATCGTCTGCCGCGCGCCGTCACCTGGCACTACGCCCGCAGCAACCGCCCCAAGAACAAGCCCAGTGCCAACTCATCCTCCTGACCGAAGGAGTGCCGCGCGATCCGTCCCTCGCGATCGATCACGATCGTTGTCGGCGTACCGCGCATCCCGTACGCCGCCATCGTCTTCGGGATCGGATGCCCTTCGCCCGGCTGATCGACGCCCACGGGGAACTTGAGCTGATACTCTTGCAGAAACGCCTCGAGTGACACCGGAGTCATCGCTGCGTGGTGTTCAAACACGGTGTGAAGGCCAAGCGTCACGATATCGCTGCCCTTCGCGACTTCGTGCAGCTTTCGCGCTTGCGGAATCGAATGCATGACGCAGCCCGGGCAGAGCATCTGGAACGCATGTATGACAGCGATTTTTCCGCGAAGCCCATGCAGCGTGACCGGCGCCGCGGTATTGAACCAACGTTGCACCTGAAACTCAGACGCCAGCGGCCCGCTCATGAAGCTCCTATTGCAGCGGCGTCATCTGCTCGGCTTGGCAGAGCGATCCGCCGCCGTATGGCGCGGAAGCGTCGCAATTGCTGATGATGCAGTACTCCACCGGCACGCTGCTCGCGTTGCGAACGAAGATGCGATAGCTGGCCTGCCCGCCGTCGTCCTCTTGGAACCGCTTCGGAATCTCGCAATAGGTCTCAAACCGGCCGTCGATGAACCGCACCGATGACTGCGCACAAACCGAGTCGTTGCGCAGCGGGCTGACGTACCGCACGACCGTGACCGTCACTTCCTGCCAAGTCGTGCCGGGACGCGTGCTCGCAGCGTCGTAGCTGGACGTCTGACCGCCGGAGTAGTCGTAACCGAACTGCGGTTGCGCACGCACCATCACATAGCCAGGCCCACGCAGAGCCGGAGGCGTTGCGGTCGAAACGCCGGGATAGCCGCTCGGCGTCGAATACCCGTTGCTGCTGGTGGAATAGCCGTTCGCATTTGGATCGATGGCGCCCTGATCGATGAACGCGACCAAAAACTCGTCCTCGGCATTCGCATCGAGCTGCTTTGCGCGGACACCCATGCCCGAGAACTGTTTCTCGCACTCGTTGCGCACCTGCGGCATCGAAATCCGGCAGTCGGTGCACTCACCGGCCCCGCGGCCCCAAGAAAAGATCAGGTACCCGATCCCGAACCCGACGATCAGGGCGAGAAGCGTGACGATTGCATATTCAAGAACTCGTGCCATGGCTCATGCACTCCCCAAGGGCACGTTCATTGCGGCTTTGTCGGCACTGCTTCGGGCGGTGCCACGTCGTAGGTCCGCGGCTCGTCCGGCTTGGCCGGCACCGCTTGCGGCGCGGGCGAACTCGGCCAACGCACTTTCGGCTTCTCCACGAAGACATTGATCAGCAGCACGATCACGATCGCAACCACCGCGATGGCCCCAAGCAAGCCCCACGTCTTCCCGTCCGACCGCTTGAAGCCGTCGTTCACCGAGACCGGTGTCGTAAACAGCTTGGGTTCGTTCGCCATGGACGCTCATCATTGATGCGGTGCCCCTCAATCGTCGCACCGCGTGCCGCTCATCCGGAACGCGCCGAAGTCACGATCAGACCGCGAGGTGCAGTCGCCGCCGTAACAAACGCAATTTCCGCTGTCGCACTGTATATCATTGAACGAAGCCGAGCCTACCGCGCCCGCTGCCAGGTCGATGCCGGTCCGCTTCGAGCGGGTGATGCGGTTGTCGCGCAAATCCACGGCAGCGCCCGCACCGACGACGATGCCCCGTCCCGGATGCGCGATGCTGACACCCTTTGCCGCACCCCGCGTACCGGGCGAGAACACCAGCGCGTCGGCGTATCCCGCGATCACACCGCCTTCGATGGTGAATGACGTACCGGGCAGGCTGGGCAGCGACGGCAAGTCGTCGCCAGGCGCGGGACCGCCTACGACGATCCCGGCTTGCCCCGGACCGATTTGATAGATCTCAGCCGCCTCGCCTCGCAGCACCTGCACGCGGTTAAAGGCGACCGGATAGCGACCGGTCATACCGATCCGCACGCCCACAATCCCGCCTTTGATCATTGTGTTTTGCAGATTCGCGCCGTCGACCGAAAGCTGGATCACCGATTCTGCACGTGCGCCGCTCGCAAAGCCGCCGCCGGTCAGCGACACCGTCACGCCGCGCACCGCATTCACTGCGGTTCCGCGAGCACGGATCGTCGAATCGGTTGCTGAGAAAGCGCCGCCGTTCAAACGCACCGCATCGCCCGTACCGCGCGACGCGAGGTTGACCTCGTTGAAGTCGAGCCGGCCGTGCTGCACCGTGATGCACCCGTCGATATCGACGCCGCGGAAGGCCACGACCGAGCTACCGTATGCTGGCGCAACCGACGCGCACTCGCCGCCCCGAAGCTCGGCGCGCGCGCCGTACGCATAGTCGTCCGATTCGATGACCACACCCTGGTCGATCACAAGACCCGAGATATCGCACGCCGCGCCCGGGCGAACGCGAATCCGGCCGCCTTCGCCGATATGATCGAGCGCCTCGCGGATGGACGAATACGAATAGCGTTGCGGTTCGCCGCAGCTCACACGCACCGAACCGCGCGACGGATACCCGTTGTCGTCGTCGCCTGGCGGATACGGATATCCGTTGCCGCCGTTGGGGCGCTTGCGGTGAGGCTTCTTTTTGCAGCAAAGCTGAATGTTCGGGAACGCATACGGATCGGACTGAGCCTCGGCTTGCGCACCGCTATACGCGGACGCTTCCGGGCTGGACCCCATCCAGAAGAGGCTCGCCGCTGCCGCCAGCGCAACTGTCGAAAGACAGGCTGCCAGCTTTGTTCCAACACTGTGCCGCATCGTTGTCACCCTGTCCCCAGTATCTCGGCCGCTCATGCCGTCACTGCGTTTCTTCAGCTTGCGCCGCGCGCTCGCGCTCGCGCTGGCAACGCCGCGTTTTGCACTCGTCTTGCTTCGGCGCCGCCGCCGATTCCAACAACCGCAAGAACTCGGCTTTCACCGGCGTAAACCCTGCCGCCGCCGCACCTTGCCGGTAGCGGACCGCGCGGTCTTCGGACTTCTCGATCCCGTCCGCACCTTGCGTATAGAGTTCCGA
Organism: uncultured Flavobacteriaceae bacterium; assembly: GCA_964466435.1. Lineage (GTDB taxonomy): Bacteria > Pseudomonadota > Alphaproteobacteria > Micropepsales > Micropepsaceae > SZUA-430. The sequence goes on from CAYXQB010000075.1 coordinate 3,281, forward strand.
GAGCGCGTACATCGCCTCGCCGTCGCCCTGCTCCGCCGCGGCCAGCAGCCACTTCTCGGCGCGCACATAGTCGGTGACCACGCCGATTCCCTTGACGTACATGACGCCGAGGCAACGTTGCGCCCGCGCAGATCCGCGCACCGCTCCGATCTGGATCAGCCGCGTCAGCTGCACTGGCGTCATTTTGCCTGTCTGCGGATCGCCCAAAAAATCCTGATACTTCGCGATCGCCCGCCCGATATCGTCGGCGCGATGGAAGCCTAAGAACTGCAGCATGTCGCGGCGGATATTCTGCGGGATCAGCTTTTCGCCCATGGCAAGCGCCTGCGCACGGCGAGAATTCACCGTGCACTCGTCGCTGTGCACGAGGCCCGACGGCGTCTCGCCGCGATAGCGTGTCTCAGCCGCATAGAACTCGAACGGCGCAAGCCACCGCAGCGCTTTTGCCTTGGCCAGCGTGTCGGAATTTTGCGGCTTCTGATCCGCGCCAGTGGTGCCGATGTCGCTGCGCTTGAGCGCCTCGATGTATGTCTTCGCGATCGGATGACCGGCGCGATCCGCGAGGTGATAGAAGACCATGGCCTCGATGCTACTGCTCGGGAACACGTTGCCCGTGCCCGACACGTCGGTAGAGCGCCCGCACGAACTGCCGGTCAGCCAGCCCATCCAATCGCTGCTGTTGCAAAGCTTGTTGCTCCACAGGTCCCGGCCGAACGTACTCGTCGATCCCGGATAGCTGCCGGTCGAACCCGTCGTCCCGCTGCCGGGATAGCTCGGCTGAACCTGCACGGGCCGCGAGGGCAACATGCCGGGGCCCCGTCCGCCCACCGGCCGACGCCAATAGACGTCGGTCACCTGAAGCGGTGCGGTGGCATAGCCGCTGTGCCGTTGCGCGACGCCCGGATCGTGCAACTGCCCGAGCAACACATAGCCGTCGCCGCCGCGGCACGACTGGATATAGGCGATTCGATTGCGGACATCGATCCGCTCGTCCTGCAGCAGGTCGCGATAGATTTCGCGCGCGGCCGCATCGGCGGCGGCGAGTCGCGCCACGACGGCATCGGCCGCCTCATCGACATGCACGTGATCGAAGATCGCCGAGTTGCGCGTCGCGAGGAAGTACCAGACGAATGCTTCGACCGGATCGTAGTAGCCTTTGTCGTCCTGACGCTTCGCCGCGTATATGTCCCCGAGTTTCACTTGCGAAAAGAAGTCGTTCGCCTGCCACGCCGAGCGGCGGCACAACCGAATCGCTTCGTCCTTGCGGCCGTATTGATACGAACGCTCGCACTCCGCGACATCCGCGTGCACGGGCGTGAACATCGAGATCGAGCAAACCGTCATCGCAGCCAGCAAAGAACGCCGTGCGAATTTGGAAATGCGGCTCACCGCCTTTGTAGAACGCAGCTGCTCTGACGCGCGTTTCGGGTGCATGTGTCGCCTCAAACTGATGTCGGCGGTACAAACTGAAGGTAGTTTTCGCCGACAGCGATCCGAACCGGGGGGAGGTCGATCGCGTGGCCGCATTCAGCGCCGGAGGTCGAACATGTGTCAATATCGCGGAACGTGAAAAGCGAGATAAAATCCGTGTGTTAGGCGAAGTTTCGCACAGCTCACTCGAACTGAATCAACTCTGCCGAGCGCACGCGCAAATAGCATTTCAACACCTCATTCGGCACTCCGGTTGCACGCGTGTGCAATTTATAGTCGTGGCACTTTCGGCTTAACTAAGGAAATGCCATTGCGTGTGCAGAACGTTTCCCCAGTGGGGGGAATCGTGGAGAAAACGATGACACTGGAAGTCGAAGTGTTTTGGTCTTTTCGCTCGCCTTATTCGTACCTGGCGACGCCCAGAATGGTTGCACTGGAAAAAGATTGGGACCTGAAATTTTTGGTGCGTCCCGTCTACCCGATCGCGGTCAGGCTCGACGGTTGGTTCAAGAACGCCAACCCAATGTGGCTACCTTATCTGGTTCGCGACGTTATGCGCGAAGCGGAACGCCACGCGACACCGTTCGCATGGCCGCGCCCTGATCCGATTCTCATGGATATGGCGACCGGAAACGTTTCGAAGCAGCAGCCTTACATCCATCGTCTGACGCGGTTGGGCGTCGCCGCATCGGAGCGCGGGCGTGGCCTGCCGTTTATCTATGAAGTGTCGTCGACGCTCTATGGCGGCCGTATTGAGAACTGGCACGAAGGCAATCATCTCAGCGAGGCAACCGCTCGCGCGGGCCTCAATCTCGCCGATCTCGACTCGGCGATCGAACGCGACGCCGACCGCCACGAAGCCATCATCAAGGAAAACGAAGCTGCACATCGCAAAGCGGGCCACTGGGGCGTACCAACTTTCGCCTTCAAGGGCGAACCGTTCTTCGGTCAAGACCGCATCGACGCGCTGCTCTGGCGCTTGCAGAAAAACGGACTGAAACGTCGCGCCTAAGCCCAGAGACCTTTCTCGATCAGCACGCGCTTCAACACCGCGGGCCGATCCGTCATCAATCCATGCACACCAAGGTCGATGAGATGGCGCATCTCCGTCTCATCGTCGATGGTCCAAACGTGCACTTGAAGCCCATGCTTCTCGGCGGCCTCGACAAAGCGCCGCGTTACGATCGTAACCCCGCGCTCCTTGACCGGCACCTGCGCGCACCCCTCCGGCCACCGCCGCACCGGTAAACCCATCGATGCCGACTTCAGCTTCAACACCCCGCCCGGCCCGAGCGACGTGCACACCCGGCCGTCGAACGCATCTTGGACTTGGCGGATTCGCTGGCCAGAGAAAGAGCCGACGCACACGCGGTGCTCTGCCCCCATACGCTTGATCAACGCGACAAGCGGCGACACCGCTGCATCGTGCTTTGGATCGATGTTGATTCGCACGTCGGGAAACCTGGCAAACAGTTCCTCCATCAACGGCACAGGCTCGGCCCCGCCGATCCGCGCTCGACGAACCTCGGCCCAGCTCAAGTCCTCGATTTTGCCTCGCGCGTCGCTCACCCGGTCGAGCTTGTCGTCGTGGAACGAGACCAACACCCCATCCCGCGTGGCATAGGCGTCCGTCTCGATGTAACGGTAGCCGAGCCCCACGGCATATTCGAACGCCTTCATCGTGTTCTCGGGCGCTTCCAGTGCACCGCCGCGATGCGCGAACGCCAGAACGCCGGAATGGTCCAGAAAGGGAAATTTCGCGGGACGTGCCATGCCGCACACCCTGGCACGCGCTGGCCCGTTTCTCTAGTGTGCCGCCGCCAACAGTCTGAGGGGATCATGACGAACCAAACCTCCCGCCGCACCTTCCTGAAGCTATCTGCGGCAACGGCCGCACTCGGCCTCGCCGGCTGCGTCGACGACATCGTCCGCGCGGACGCCGACACGACCGCAGCCCCCGATGGCAGCGAAGACGCGAAACTCCTAGCCTTCTTCTCGAAAAGCTTTACGCGCGAACTCGAGGAATCGCCGGAGTTCATGACCTCCTTAGGCATGAAGAAACGCTACGGCGAATGGGACGACTACTCCGACGAATTCGCGGTCTATCAAAACAAGAACACGCTCGCCGACATCGACTACATGAAGAAGATGGTCGATCGTGCGACCCTAAGCCCTTCAATGCGCGTTTCCTACGACATCTTCCTGTTCCGCAACGAGCAGCGCGCGGCAAACCACCCCTACCGCTTCCACCGTTACGGCGTCTCGCATTTCGGCGGTCCGCATCAAGACATCCCGAACCTGCTTATCAATCGCCATCGCATCGACGACAGCTCCGACGCTGAAGCCTACATCGCCCGCATCGCCGCAACCGAAAAGCTCGTCGACCAAACGGTTGCCTTCATGCGCGAGCAACAAGCAAAGGGCGTTACGCTTCCCCGCTTTTCTTACAAGCTCATCTTGGACGATGCCCGCAAAGCGGTCCAAGGCACCGAGATCATTGCCGATTTCAAGAAGAAGGTCGAAAAACTCGCTGGCAAAGAGAAGTTGATCTCGGAAGCCGACAAGGCGCTCGCTCAAAAGCTTAAGCCCGCCTACGCCCGCTTCATCGCGGCGACCGAGGAGATCGGCCGCACGGTCAAAACGGATCATGGCGTCGGAACGCTGCCGGGTGGCGCGGCCTTCTACGATCAATCCATCGCCGGGCACACCACGCTGAAAATGGGCGCGACCGAAATCCACGAACTCGGCCTATCGGAAGTTGCTCGCCTCTCAGCCGAAATGGAGTCGGTGAAGAAGCGCCTAGGCTTCGATGGTCCGCTCAAGGCCTTCTACGCCGATCTGCGCACGAACCCGCGCTACCTCTACCCGAACACGGATCAGGGCCGCAGCGACTACCTCGCGCGCGCACTCGAACTTCAGCGCAAGGCTTACGCCGCACTACCGCAGGCGTTCGGCACGCTTCCGAAGGCCCAAGTCGAGGTGAAGCGCATGGAACCGTTCCTTGAGAGCGGCCAAACGATTGCCTTCTACAATCAGCCGTCGCCCGATGGCTCGCGCCCGGGCTACGTCTTTTACAATCTGGCCTCCATGGCCACGCTACCGAAGTGGCAGATGGCCGCCCTTGCCTTCCACGAAGGCATACCTGGCCACCACATGCAGATCGCGATTGCTCAGGAAACGAAAGCCATTCCCGACTTCCGCAAGCACTCCTTCTTCACTGCCTATGTCGAAGGCTGGGCGCTCTACACCGAGCTCCTGTCGAAAGAGATGGGCCTCTATGTTGACGATCTCGACGAAGTCGGCCGTATCACTATGGAGCTCTGGCGCGCCTGCCGCCTCGTCGTCGATACCGGCATCCATGCGAAGGGCTGGAGCCGCAAACGCTCCGTCGACTACTTCCTCGCCAACACGGCGCTGACGAAGGACAACATCGTCCGCGAAATCGATAGGTACTTCGTGTGGCCAGGCCAAGCCTGTGCCTATCAAATCGGTAAGAACAAGATCCTGGAGCTACGCGAGCGTGCGAAGGCGACCCTGGGTCCGCGTTTCGACTTGCGCAAATACCACGACACGGTTCTCGAAAACGGCGGCGTGCCGCTGCCGGTGCTTGAAACGATTGTGACCGACTGGGTGCGCTCACGCGCCGCGCCAGCGTAGCCGGAGCGCCGCAGTTCGCGCAGTTGAGCCGTTAACCCTGAGCGGCGGCTGTTAAGGTTGCGCACCGAGCGCAATAGCGCGCGAGCGCGCGCCTGCTAAGATGGCCACGCGCTCGAAACGTTTTTCTCTCTGGGGTATTTCCATGTCGCGCACGATCGCTATCGCGATTCTAGCTGGCGCACTGAGTGCGGCCGCCTCCGCAACGCCGCCGCAACGCCAACTTGTTGCGCCGAACTTCAATCCCGGTCTGCGCACCGTTCCATTCGTTCCGCAAAGCCAAAGCGTGAACCACGACGGGAGCTGCGTACGTCAACTCGTGGCCCGCGTCGACTCCGGCACGGTGATCGCGGGGCCAGATGGAAGGGTCGCGCATCTCACCGGCATGGCCGATAACGGCGTCGGCGCTGCCGAACTCGCAATCACCTCGATCTCCGCCGACGGCCTGAGCGCGGCGGCGGACTTCCTCGTCTGCACGTCGCCTTCGTGGGTAAGCCCGGCGCCTGTCTCGGCCGTGATGCCGTTGAGCGGCAACGCAAGCCTCAAGTCGATTGCCGTTCGCACCCAGTCGAATTCGATCACGCTGCAGACCCGCTAAAAGCAAGAAAGCCGCCCCAAACGGAGCGGCTTCCTTCATTCTCAAAGAGCTCTAAGCCTCAGCGCACGCCAATCGTGCGCAAAGCGTCCGGCTGGAAGCGCGCCGCGCTGAGTTCATCGGCGTCGAAGTTGAACGGCCTCTCTTCGCTGATCAACGAGCCTGCAAGATAGCGGCCGCTGGCCTGAATGTCGTAAACAAGTTCGGCGATCGAGAAGCACATCGGCACGTGATAGAAGTTGACCGTGTGCAGCTCTTGCACGCGCCACAAACCACCGCGGCCATCATAGAGCTCGGCACCGACCATCGCGCGCGTGTCTTCGTCGAGATGCAGCGTGCGACGGGCGTAGAGGTGGCGTTGACCGCTCTTCAGCTTCGCATCGACCGTCCAAACGCGATGCGCCTCATACCGGACGAGATCCGTGTTGATATGGCCCGGCTTGATCACCTGGTCGTACTTCGAGTTCAAGATCTTGTACGAGTTGTACGGAACGATCTTGATGCTCTTGCCGACCGTCGACCACGTATAGCGGTCGAGCGCACCGTTGAACCCGGTGAACGAGTCCGCCGTCGACATACCGTCCGTGTTGAAGCCCGGGTTGTCGTACGCAATGTCGGGCGCAACGCGCACGCGACGCGTCCCCGGACTGTACGACCACGCCTTGCGCGGTTGGGCACTGCCGTTGAGCGTCTCTTGCACCAAGATCACGTTCCCGGCGAGCCGCGCCGGCGCAACCGTATTCTGCAGGTACATGAGCTGGATGTTGTTGAGGTCTTCGGCCTTCTTCTTCGTCGGATCCGTCCAGTTGACGATCGCCTCGTCCTGGTACTTGATCATGTTGTACGAGCCGTTCTGCTGCACCGGCGCCGTCGCATAGGCGCGATAGAGCTTGTGCGGCAAGTAGCGAAGGCGATGGTTCCAAACCAGCTCCATCGCGTTCTCGGTAATCGGGAAGGGCGTTCCCATGATACCGCCGGTAACGCCCTCGCCGTCCGGCGTAAGGCCCGCAACCAAAGCGTTGTTCTTCGTCGCCGCTTGCACGAACTGCGGTGCCGTGCAGCTACGGCGCGATTCATAGACGTTCATCTTGAACGTCGGCAGCCGCTTCAGAAGAGCTTTGCTCCCCTCCGTAAGCTTGCCTTCGTATTGCGCCATGTTGGCGGCAGTGATCGTGTACTTCGGCTTGTCGCCGGGGAACGGATCTGGCGGATGCTGCGACTTCGGATCGAACTTGACGCCGGCCGGCGGAGCTTGAATGCCGCCTGTGTAGGCCGGGACTTCGCCCGAGCCCGCGGTCTCACCGCCGTTCCATGTCAGATCTTTCCCCAGCCGGTCGGCTTGAGCGGCCGGCACCTTCGCCCACGCGAGGGGTGCGCAGGCGATCGCGACCGCCGAGGCGAGCAGAATGCGTCTGTACGTCATGACTTTCCTTATCCTCCACCAAATTTGGTTATTCGCTCTTCTTCACACCCAGGATCCGGCGTCCGACCGAGACAAAAAGGAATTGGGCGTTAAGGGGTTGCTAGCCGAACCCTAGCCGAAATCCTGGGCTTTCGACAAATCGCCTCAGGGTTGCCGAACCCAACACTTATTTGATCAGGATGGTATAGTCTTTTCATGGGGGCGGACTTAGATGGAAGAGCGATGCAGCTCAAACGACGCGATTTTCTTCTGGCAACGGGCCTGACGCTTGTCTTTGGCTCAAGCGCCAACGCGCGCATTTTGACCGACGAGCCGTATGTTTTCCCGGCCCGCTCCATCCCCCGCCGCCTGTCGCTGAAGAACCTAAACACAGGTGAGACGTTCGACGGCCTGTACCGCGACGCGATCGGCCCGATACCGTCCGCCATGGTCGACCTCGCGCTCTTCCTGCGCGACCACCGTGAAAACATGTCCGGCCCGGTCTTCGTCGAGACGCTCGACTTTCTAGCCGACGTGATCGACCACGCGGGCGTACCGCGCGCGACCGTGCTCTCCGCCTACCGCACGAAGAAGACGAACGAGATGCTTGCCTCCCGCATCTTCGGCGTCGCGGAGAAAAGCAAACACCTCGAAGGCCGCGCGATCGACATCACGTTGGACAAGAACCTCTCGCCCGCGGCCAAGATCGCCCGCAAGATGGCCCGCGGCGGCGTCGGCTGGTACCCGGACAACCATTTCATCCACCTGGATTCCGGCCCGATCCGCAATTGGGTCGTGGACTACAGCGAGCGGACGACCCTGGCCGGCAAAAGCGACACCAAAGGCGGCCGCGTCTTCCACGTCTTCCAACCCCGCAAGATCGCCGAAAGCGGCAAAGCCCTGAAGCGCCCGCTCAACGTGAAAGAGCGCCTGCAACTCCAACGCGCCGTCGCCAGACGCCAGGCAACGGCCCGCTAGTCCTTCGATAGCCGAAAGTTGAGACTTGCGGAGTGTTCATATCCGCTCGACAAAACCTGCGCGCATTTCAGTATTGACCAGTCGGTCATTTTTGACTAAACGGTCAATTATGACACTGACCCAACCCCGCACGCTCCGCAAGCGCGAACGCACGCGCGGCGAACTCGTCGCTGCAGCCGAACGCCTCGTCGCCGCCCGCGGCCTCGATGCGCTTTCGATCGACGACATCACGGAAGAAGCCGACGTCGCAAAGGGCACGTTCTACACGCACTTCGAGGACAAGGACGATCTCGCAGCCGCCGTCGGCAAGGCCATCCGCATCGAACTCGAAAACAAGGTCACGGCAACGAACGAAGGTGTGACCGACGCCGCCATCCGCATGGCGAACGGCCTCTCCTCGCTTTGCGCCTTTGCCATCAAGCAGCCCGTACGCGCGCGGGCGCTTCTGCGGCTCATACCCGGCGTCGTCGATCCCGAGACGCCGATCAACGCCGGCATCCGCGGCGACATAGCGTCGGGCGTAAAGTCGAAGCGCTTCGCGGTCGCATCGGTGAACGCCGCAACTGTCGCCACGCTCGGCATCGCGATGTCGGCCGGCATGAGGCTGTCCGAAGAAACGCGCCCCGTCCCTGAGCCCTTCGTTTTCGCCGCCGAAATCGTGGCAACAGCGCTCGCCGCTCTCGGCATGAAACTGCCGGAAGCTCAGCGCCTAGCCAAAACCGCCATGGACAATCGCAAGAAGGAACTCGCCCCATGATCAAAGTCGACGACATCGCCTTCGTGCGCTTCAAAGCGCCCGATCTCGACCAGATGGAGACGTTCCTGACCGACTTCGGCCTCGTCCGCGCGCACCGCGACGCCGACACGCTTTATATGAAGGGCTCAGGACCGGATCCCTATCTGCACGTCACGCACAAGGGCGAGCCGGGCTTTGCCGGCGT
>CAYXQB010000076.1:0-12252 GCA_964466435.1 uncultured Flavobacteriaceae bacterium
TCAAGATCACGCCCATCAGCATCGCGCCGAGTGCGGATAGCGCCGCGCCTTTGCCTGCGATCAGCAGCACCGCAACGAACAGCACGATCGGCGACAGCACCGGCAGAAGCGATGGCACCACCATCTCCTTGATCGCGGCCTTGGTCAGCATGTCGACAGCGCGCCCATAGTCCGGCTTCTCCGTGCCCTTCATGATGCCGGGCTTTTCCTTGAACTGACGGCGCACCTCTTCCACGACGGCACCTGCCGCGCGTCCGACCGCCGTCATGCCCATCGCACCAAACAGGTACGGCAGCATACCGCCGATGAAGAGACCGACGACCACCCACGGGTTCGACAGACCGAAGTTGACGATCGTGTCTTTGAAGAACGGATACTCGCCCGCATTCTGCATGAAATGCTTCAGGTCTTCCGTGTACGCAGCAAACAGCACCAGTGCGCCCAGGCCCGCAGAACCGATTGCGTAGCCCTTGGTCACCGCCTTCGTCGTGTTACCGACCGCGTCGAGTGCGTCCGTCGTCTTGCGCACTTCTTTGTCGAGGCCCGCCATCTCGGCGATGCCACCGGCGTTGTCCGTCACCGGACCGAACGCGTCGAGCGCCACGATCATGCCGGCCAAGGCCAGCATCGTCGTTGTGGCGATCGCGATACCGAAGAGGCCCGCAAGAATGTAGGTCACCACGATGCCCCACACGATCACGAGCGCCGGCAGTGCGGTCGCTTCCATCGAAATCGCAAGCCCCTGAATGACGTTCGTGCCATGGCCCGTCACAGACGCCTTCGCGATCGAGCGCACCGGCCGGTAGCCGGTGCCCGTGTAGTACTCGGTGATCCACACGATCAGGCCCGTCACTGCGAGACCCGCAATGCCGCACAACACCAGCGTAAAGCCGTTGAAGCTAAAGCCGGCCGAGGTTGTGAACATCCGCTCAAAGCCCAAGAACTGCTGCGTGACCAGCAGAATGAGCCCAAGCGAGATAATCGCCGTGACGATCAATCCCTTGTAGAGCGCACCCATGATGTTCTTCGAGGCCCCCAGGCGCACGAAGAACGCACCGATGATCGAGGCGATGATGCAAACGCCCGCGATGAGCAGCGGATAGAGCATCATGAGCCCGCGATCAGCCTCGAAGAAGATCGAGGCGAGCACCATCGTGGCGCCGATCGTCACGACATAGGTTTCGAACAGGTCGGCCGCCATGCCGGCGCAGTCGCCGACGTTGTCGCCCACGTTGTCGGCGATCGTGGCGGGGTTGCGGGGGTCATCTTCGGGAATGCCGGCCTCGACTTTGCCGACCATGTCGCCGCCGACGTCCGCACCCTTTGTGAAGATGCCGCCACCGAGACGGGCGAAGATCGAAATCGCCGAAGCGCCGAGCGCGAGCGAGATCAGCGCTTCAACTACGATACGATTCTGCTTCGCATCGTTGATGTCAAAGCCCATGACCGTGAGCAGACCGTAGTATCCGGCGATGGCGATCAACGCGAGACCGACGACGAGCATGCCCGTGGCCGCACCCGACTTGAACGCGATATCGAGACCTTCGGCCAAACCCTTGCGCGACGCTTCCGTTGTGCGCACATTCGCCTTCACGGAAAGGTTCATGCCGATGTAACCGGCAAGACCTGAACAAACCGCGCCTATGATGAAGCCCAGCGGCTGCACCCAGCTCTGAAACGCCACCGCGACGATCACTGCGACCACCGCCGCAACGATGGCAATCGTCTTGTACTGCCTGTCGAGATACGCCTTCGCGCCTTCTTGAATCGCCGCCGCAATTTCCTGCATGCGCGCATTGCCGGCCGGCGCCGCGAGCACCGATTGGCGTGCCCAAAAGCCGTAGCCGAGCCCTGCCACCGCGCACGCCAGCACGATCCCTAGTCCAGTCATGGTATCCATTGCTTCGAGAACCTTATGAATTGGAGTTGCCGAGACCTTGAGGGGTCCAACATCTCGGGGCTTGGATCGGGGGAACGCGTGCTTCCAAGCCGGTGATTGCGCCCGACTCAGTTGGCCCCCCGGCCAAAAAGACGGCGGACCATGCCAAAGCCCCTAGGGGCATGCAATACAGCCAAGGCGCGCAAATGCAGGAAATTCGCCGCAGTCTCGAACGATTCGGCCCCGAACTACGGGGACATGAGCGGCTGGCAACAACCAACGCGATTACTTCGCGGGCTGGCCTTCGTTTTTGTTGTCTTGCTGCGCCGGTGAACCCATCACCACGATCAGCAAGATCAGCGCAAGAATAAACCGCATGACCTGACACTCTCCCCAGTCGGCATGATCATGCGCCCGCGCCATTTAACGCGCCGTGAAGCCCGAATTCATTAACGCTTCAGAAATGCGTGTAGCCCGCTTTGCGGGTGCGGACCGGCTTGCCGTCCGCCGCCAAAGCGGTGACCCCACGCCCTTTCACGACGCGCCCGACGCGCGTCAACGGCACGCCCGTCTCCACCGCCAGCGCCAGCAACCGGGAGCGCGCGGTAGGCGGCGCTGCGAACGCGAGCTCATAATCGTCACCGCCACTCAACAGCTCGCTGAGTTCGACACCTCGCTGGACCGCCGCCTTCGCAGCTGCAGATAGCGGCACGTCGCGCACCGCGATCTCAATGCCAACGCCAGACACCTCTGCGATGTGCCCAAGGTCGGCAATCAGCCCGTCCGAAACGTCGATGCAAGCATGCGCCAATCCCTTGAGCGCAAGCCCGACTTTCGAACGCGGCTCGGGCACTCGATAACGCGTGACGAGCAACTGCCGATGGCTCCTGGCCAAATCGAAGCCCTCACGCTTGAGCAACTTCAATCCGAGCGTCGCATCGCCGATTGTGCCCGTGACCCACACATCGTCGCCGGCCTCCGCGCCGCCCCGCGTCAGCATTTGGCCCTGCGGAACCTCGCCGAGCGCGGTGATGCTAATGGTCGTGACGCCTGGCGTCGCCGTCGTGTCGCCACCGAACAACGCGACACCGAACTTTGCCTGGTCGGCGTTTAGTCCCTTCGCGAAAGCCGCCACCCACGTCTCGTCGATGCCGCTCGGCAACGTCAACGTCAGCAGGTAGCCCCGAGCAATCGCCGCCTTCGCCGCAAGATCGGAAAGATTAACGCGCAAGGCCTTTTGCGCCACGGTCCCGGGGGGATCGTCCGGAAAGAAATGAACGCCCTCGACGATCGCATCGGTCGTTAGAACCAGATCGAATCCCGGCCGCGGCCTCAAATAGGCCGCATCGTCTTTCAGACCCAATGCGCCCGGCTCGCCGTTCGCAAGCGGCGCAAAGTATTTCGCAATCAACTCGAATTCGCCGCTGCGCTTGGCCTTGCGCGTCATTGCTCGGCAGCGGCCGGCGCGGCAGGGCGTTGATCCCGTGCGAGACGGTTCAGCACGCCGGCCAAAAACGTACTCTCCTCGCCCTCGTCGAAGAACGCACCCGCGATGTGCATGTATTCGTTGACGATGATGCGCGTCGGCACCGACGGCAGGGACATCAACTCGAAAGCCGCCGAACGCAGGATCGCCCTCATCGTCGGATCGATCCTGTCGAAGGGCCACTCCTTGGCGACGGAGCGCGCGATGGCCCGGTCGACCTCGTCCTGCTGCTCGACCACGCCACGCACCAGAGAGGCGAAGTACTTCTTGTCCGCCTCCATGTACTGCTCACCCTCGATCTCGCGCCCTAAGCGATGCTCGATGAATTCGTTGAGCGCTGCATCGATCCCCTGCCCCGCCAACTCCATCTGATAGAGCGCCTGCACGGCCGCAAGCCGCGACGCGCCGCGGGACTTATCTTCCGAACGGCGTTTGGGCCGGTAGGGTTTTTTGTTCTTCTTGCCCATCACTTCGAACCGTACTTGACGCGCAATGCCGCCATCGCAAGGGCTGCCTTCGCGGCATTCGCGCCCTTGTCCTCCACGCGGTTCGCGTCCGTGCGCGCCCAAGCTTGATCCTCGTCTTCGACGGTCAAGATACCATTGCCGATCGCCAGCCGCTCCCGAACGGTCAGGTCCATCAATCCGCGCGCCGACTCGTTCGACACGATCTCGTAGTGTGTCGTCTCGCCCCGGATCACACAGCCAAGCGCCACATAGGCGTCGTAGCCCTTGGCTGAAGCCAGGGCGATGGCGCCGGGAATTTCCAGCGCCCCAGGCACCGTCAGCACCTCGACCTCGGCGCCCGCCGACTTCAACGCCGCCGACGCGCTTTTTAACAACGCATCCGAAATGTCCGCGTAGTAGCGCGCCTCGACTATAAGAACTCTCGTCATGATCTAACTCTTGTACCGCGAGCCGACCATGCGCGTATCCACCACCCGAAGGCCATAGCCTTCAAGGCCTACGATCTTCCGCGACACGGAATTGGTGAGCAAAATCATGTCCCGCACGCCAAGATCGAGCAGAATCTGCGCACCCACGCCGTATTCCTTAAGGCGACGCGGCGTACTCTCCGGCTCCGGCTGCTTGCGCATCAAGAGATCGGACACGTACGTCCCACGGCTCTCGCGGATCAGCACGATGACACCGCGACCCTCCTTCTCTACCGCCTCCATTGACCGCGTCAGAACGTCGTCGCGTCCGCCGCGCACTGCCAGCAAATCGTCGAACAGATTAACCGCGTGCATACGCACCAAGACCGGTCCGCCCTTCGTGATATCGCCTTTCACCAGCGCGATATGTTCCGCGTACTCCACGGTGTTCACGTAGAGCATCATCTTGAACTTGCCGCCGTGGTGGCTGTCGAGCTCGGTCTCAACCGCGCGCGTGATGAAGTGGTCGTGCCGGCGGCGATACGCGATCAGATCGGCAATCGTGCCCACCTTCATCCCGTGCAACTGCGCGAATTTCACGAGATCGGGCAGCCGCGCCATCGTCCCGTCGTCGTTCATGATCTCGCAGATCACGCCGGACGGGATCAGCCCCGCTAGCCGCGCGATATCGACGGCGGCCTCCGTATGCCCCGCCCGCACCAGCACGCCGCCGCGCCGCGCCACCAATGGGAACACATGCCCCGGAGTGACGATGTCCGACTGCCCCTTCGTCGGATCGATCGCAACCGAAATCGTACGCGCCCGGTCGTGCGCCGAGATGCCGGTCGTAACGCCTTCCTTCGCCTCGATCGAAACCGTGAACGCCGTCTGATGCTGCGTGCCGTTATCGCGCGACATCATCGGTAACTTCAGCGTCTCGGCACGCTCATGCGTCAGCGCCAGGCACACAAGCCCGCGCGCGTGCTTTGCCATGAAATTGATGACATCCGGTGTCGCCATCTGCGCCGGAATAATGACGTCGCCTTCGTTCTCGCGGTCTTCCGCGTCGACAAGGATGAACATGCGCCCGTTGCGCGCGTCCTCGATAATCTCTTCCGGCGAGGCGATGAAGTCGTGGAACTCGCTCTTGGTCACGCGAACTCCTTCAGCCGCGCGAGATAGCGCGCCAGCATGTCGATTTCGATGTTCACTTTGTCGCCCGTTTTCACGCCGCCCCAGGTCGTGACCTTTGCGGTGTGCGGAATAATGTTGACGCCGAACGTGTTGCCGTCAACTTCGTTGACCGTCAGCGACGTGCCATCGATCGCAATCGAACCCTTCGCCGCTATGAACTTCGCCAGCTGCTTCGGCGCTTTGATCTTGTAGCGCACCGAGTCGCCTTCCGGGGTCACCGATACGACGTCGCCGACACCATCGACGTGGCCACTCACGATGTGGCCGCCGATCTCGTCACCAACTCTGAGCGAGCGTTCGAGATTTACCTTCGTGCCGACCGCCCAACCGCTGAGCGTCGTCTTGGAGAGAGTCTCCGCCGACGCCTCGACGGAGAACCACGCATCGCCCTCCTTGCCGCCCTTTGCAATAACGGTGAGGCACGCGCCGGAGCACGCAATCGATGCGCCGATCGCGACCGCGGCCGGCTCGTACACCGTCGCAATCTTGATGGTCGTGTCGCCGCGCTTCGTGATCAGCTGCACGGTTCCGACGTCGGTAATGATCCCGGTGAACATAGCCGCGAGTATTAGGTGGCCGGACGATAAGTTTCCAGCACATCGTCTCCGAGACGAATTGTCCCCTCATGCGCGAAACGGGGCATATCCTTAAGGCCGCCAAGGCCATTCAACGTTACGGCTGCAATCCCCTCACCCATAAGCGAGGGCGCGCGGTACCAAAGCAGCCGATCCACAAGCCCCGCTTTCAGCAGCGCTGAAGCCAGTGTCGCCCCGCCTTCCACAAGAACACGCGTGAGCCCCTGAACTGCCAGCTCCCGCATCGCCGCGGCAAGGTCTACGCCGTGAACCGTAGCGGGAACCGGTAAGATCTTAACGCCGGCCTGCTGAAGTGCATCGCTGCTGACGGCCGACAACAGCCGAACCGGTGCCGCCTTTGCCGTGGCCGCAAGCTTCGATGAAACCGGCAACCGTGCCTTGCTATCCACCACGACCCGAACAGGCCCGGTCGCACGCACGCCCGGCAGCCGGCAAGTCAATTCGGGATCGTCTGCCAAAGCCGTTCCGATACCGACCAGAACGGCATCATGTCGCGCACGCTCGAGATGCGTATGCGCACGCGCCGCTTCGCCCGTAATCCAACGGCTCTCCCCCGTCGGAAGCGCGATCTTTCCGTCCAGCGTGGTCGCCAGCTTCAGCGTCACAAACGGACGTCCGCGCTCGATGCGCGAAAAAAAGCCTTCGTTCACGACTTTTGCATGAGCGGCCAGCACGTTCGTTCGCACCGACACGCCGGCCGCCGCCAGCATCGCATGCCCACGCCCGGCAACGCGCGGATCGGGATCTTCGAGCGCGCTCACCACCCGCGCCACACCGGCGTCAATCAGCGTCTGCGCACACGGCCCCGTTTGCCCATGATGTGCGCAAGGCTCCAACGACACATAGGCGGTCGCGCCCCGCGCCCGCGAACCCGCGGCCTGAAGTGCCACCGCTTCGGCATGGGGACGACCGCCGTCTTGGGTATGTCCGCGACCCGCCACATCGCCCGCGCCGTCGACGATAACACAACCGACCGACGGGTTCGGCGCAACGCGCCCTACACCGCGCCGCGCCAACGAAAGCGCGAGCGCCATAAACCGTTCGTCAGTGGCGTTATCGGCGCGCGTGGCTATCCGCCCTTACCGTCGCTATCTGTCAACTGACCGATGATATTCTCGAAGTCCTTTGCCTCGCGGAAGTTCTTGTACACCGACGCAAAGCGCACATACGCGACCGTGTCGAGGTTCCCAAGACCCTGCATGACCAACTCGCCGATCGTCGTTGACGGAATTTCCGTCTCGCCGGAGCTTTCCAAGCGGCGCACGATTCCATTGACCATGCGTTCGACGCGTTCGGGCTCCACCGGCCGCTTTCGGATCGCATGCTGGATCGAGCGCATCAACTTGTCGCGATCGAACGGCGCGCGCCGGCCGGTTTTTTTGATCACGATCAAGTCGCGCAACTGAACCCGCTCGAAAGTCGTGAAGCGCGCACCGCATGCCGGACAAACGCGCCGTCTACGAATGGCCGCGTTATCTTCGGTCGGACGGCTATCCTTGACCTGCGTGTCGTCGTGTTGGCAAAAAGGACATCTCATCGCTAAAGCTAACCCCTACCCGGGATAGTGTACCGGGTGACCCTGACCCACGACCGCAAACAAGCATTTGCGAAGCGGCCGATCAATCCCGCTATTACTATTGTCGCTAACAATCGCCGCCGGACGCTAGAGAGCAAAGCGGTTAACGCCGCTCCGACGTTGCGGCTCTCTAAGTGAATACCGATCGGTGGCGCCCAGCGGTCGAAACTTGAAGCAAACGAAACGATCAAGAAACCAGTGACGAGGCCAGGTCGCCGCGGCACTCAAAGCGATCGACCCAAAATACCCGCAGCCAATAGTCTTCGCTCGTCTTGCGAACACCCCCTCGCAGGTTCATAAGGATCGCCACTCGGGTATTGATTCAACAGAAAACGTGTCTATTTCACTTCCAGCAACTTGAGGTACCATCGATGAGTGACGGCAAAACTGACAACGGCAAATCGATGGATCAGCTGTTGCAACTCGCAACAGGGATCGTGTCGTCCTACGTCAGCCACAACCAAGTCCCGATGGCCGAGGTTCCCACGATCATCAGAAGCGTCCACTCGGTGCTCGCCGGATTGGTCAGCGGCACCGCAACCGACGCCGGCACGTCGGCCAAACCCGCGGTTTCGGTTAAGAAGTCGATCGGCGACGACTTCATCATCTGCCTGGAAGACGGCAAGAAACTGAAGATGCTCAAGCGCTACCTGCGCTCGAACTACAACATGTCGCCTGAGGAGTATCGCGCGAAGTGGAGCTTGCCGGCCGACTATCCAATGGTGGCCCCGGCCTACGCCCGTCAGCGCTCGGAATTCGCGAAGAAGATCGGCCTCGGCCGCGTTCCCGCCAGCACCGGCCGCGGGCGCCGCAAGAAGGTCGCCTGACCTAACGCCACCGCCAAAACGCGAAACGGTGGCCGCCCCGACGGGTGGCCACCGTTTGTGTTTCTAAGGCACCGGTTAGAGGCGGTAGCGAACTTGGTCCAGCCAGAACCGTTCAAGCCGCTGCAGCGCTTTGTTCAGCGCGGCGAACTCGGACACCTGCAGGCCGCCGGTGGGCTCAACCAAGTGCACATGGCGATCAAACAGACCGGCCACGATCTGGCGGATGCTCTTGCCCTTCTCGGTCAGACTCACGCGCACCGTGCGGCGATCCGCGTCCGAACGGACGTGATTGATGTACCCGCCTTCGACAAGCTTTTTCAGATTGTACGAGACGTTCGAGCCCAAATAGTGCCCCCGCGTACGCAGTTCCCCCGCCGTTAGCTCCTGCTCGCCGATATTGAACAGAAGCAGCGCCTGCACGCTGTTCACGTCGGGCTGACCGACACGCTCGAGTTCGTCCTTGATCACGTCCAGCAGCTGCCGGTGCAAACGCTCGATCAGATTCAAACACTCAAGATAGCGCGGCTTCGCCTGACTATCGTCGTGCAGCTCGACTTGCTGACGTGCTGTCGCTGTAACGCTCATGACTATACCCACCTGCTTTGAGGCTTTTCGCCTCTATGACAGGCGTCACATTAGGCATGGCGCGCTAAGGCCGACTTAAGTGGGTTGCCTAATTTTCGGTTAAGCCTGCGGGTTTCCGCGCAAAAGCTGGATGATGCCGGAAAAATCTCGCCCACCCGCCCCTGCCGACTCGAAGAGGCTGTAAAGCGAAGTTGCCTGTGCACCCAACGGCGTGGCCGCACCCGCCGACTGCGCGGCATTTTGGGCAAGCTTCAGGTCCTTCAGCATCATCGAGGCCGTAAACCCCGGCTGGTAGTTCCGGTTCGCGGGCGATCCCGGCACCGGACCCGGCACGGGGCAATAACTGGTCAAACTCCAGTTCTGCCCGGATGCGGTCGATGAAATCTTGAACAGCGTCTCGTGGCTGAGACCGAGCTTCTCGGCGAGCACAAACGCCTCGCAGGTCCCGATCATCGAAATCGCAAGCAGCATGTTGTTGCAAATCTTCGCCGCCTGTCCGGTACCTGTACCACCGGCATGGAAAATGTTCTTGCCCATCTTCTCGAGAATGGGCTTGGCCCGGCCGAACGCTGCTTCGTCGCCGCCGACCATGAACGTCAAGGTGCCTGCGGCCGCACCGCCAACGCCGCCCGAAACCGGCGCGTCAAGAAAATCCACACCTGCGATCTTTGCAGCCGCATGCACGTCGCGCGCGGTCTGCACGTCGATCGTCGAGGAATCGATGAACAACGTTCCTGCCTTCGCGTGTTTCAGGACGCCGTTCTCGCCCATATAGACCTGCCGCACGTGCTGACCGGCGGGCAGCATCGTGACCACGGCCTCCGCCTCCCGCGCCGCGTCGACGGCCGACGCATGCGAGCGCGCACCGGCTTGCACCGCCTTTTCGACCGCCGCGCCCGCCATATCGAACACGGAAACGTCGTGACCGGCCTTCACCAGATTGGCAGCCATCGGACCGCCCATATTGCCCAAGCCGATGAACCCGATGCGCATGACGTTTCTCCTCAGTGTGATCGCACTCTTATAAGCTCGAAGACCCCTCTACGCGAGGGCGAGATCGCCCTGCGGGAGCGCCGCGAAATAAGCCAGCACGTCTTCCGGCTTCACCTCGGCCAGCGTCGCGGGCTTCCACTTCGGCGCGTTGTCCTTTTCGATGATCACCGCGCGCACGCCCTCGTAGAAGTCGTGCCCGCGCATGAACCGGTTCGTCAGCCGGAACTCGAGCCGCATGCACTCCTCGAAGCCGACCTGGCGTCCCTCGCGCAGCTGGCGGAACGTGACCTTCAGGCTCGTCGGAGACTTCGTCTTCAGCGTCTTCAGCGTTTCGGCGGCAAAGAGCGAGGTGTCGCCTTCCAGAGAAGCGACGATCGCCTCCACCGAACCGTGAGCGAAATGCCGATCGATCAACGGCTGGAGGCCTGCTATCCGGCACACATTCGCGGGCGCAACCGAGAAGCGCGCAAGCGTCTTTTCGTAGGCCTCGCCCGCTTCCGCCAACGCAGCGACAAGTTCCTCGTGCTGCCGCGCAGGCACGACGTGGGTTGCGATGCCAGCATACTTCGCATCGTGAATGTCCATTCGCGCGCCCGTGAGGCCGAGATACATGCCCAACTCACCAGGCAGACGCGGCAGAAAGAACGTGCCGCCCACATCGGGGAAGAGGCCGATCCCCGTCTCCGGCATCGCAAACACCGTCCCCTCGCCGCACACGCGATGGCGCCCATGCACCGAGACGCCCACGCCGCCACCCATCACGATGCCGTTGATCAGCGCGATATAGGGCTTGGGATAGCGCTTGATGGTGGTGTCGAGCTTGTACTCGCGCGCATAGAAATCGATCACGTAGGGCGTACCCGCCTTGCCCGAGTCGTGCAGCGCGCGGATGTCGCCGCCCGCGCAGAACGCGCGCTCCCCTGCTCCACGAACGACGACGAGTGCGATCGCGTCGTCGGTTCGCCACGCCTTCAGCTGCGCCTGCATGGCGTCGACCATGTCGAGCGTCAGCGCATTCAGTGCCTTCGGACGGTTGAGCGTGATCAGGCCAACCCGGCCTCTCTTTTCGAACAAGACGTCGTCCATGCGAGTGATCCTCTAAGCCGGAACGCGTGGCATGCGCGCGGGCCAGATCCCGCTGACGAGACCGATGCCGTACGCCCACGCCAGCCAGGCCGCAAACAGCCGCTCTTGCGCGGGCGTCATATCCGGAAACACCCGGTCGATCGAGAGCGTCAAGAACGCATCCGCCACAAGCCCGGCTGCGCAGATCACGATTGCGGCGCCGGCTCGTTCGCGTGGCTGCGTTTGAAACGTGTAGAAAAAGAACCAGCCGATCGCGAACACCAACCAAGCGGTCACGACGAACACCCCGGCGGTCCAGACGGGGCTATCGGGCACGAAAATCAGATCGCCGGCCCAGCGGACGATGACCGCCGCCTCGAACCAGATCAGCAAGCCGTAACCCAGCGCCCAAAGCGCGACGCGCCGCGAAATCATTGGCGCGACATCTCGCGCGCGATGATCACGCGCATGATCTCATTCGTGCCTTCGAGGATTTGATGCACGCGCAAGTCGCGCACGTGCCGCTCCAGCGGAAAGTCCTTCAGATATCCATACCCGCCGTGCAGCTGCAGCGCATCGTTCGCGATCTTCGAGGCATTGTCGCTGGCAAAACGCTTCGCCATCGCACACAGCATAGTCGCCCGCGGATCGCGCCGGTCGAGCGCAGCGGCCGCGTTCCAGATCATCAGCCGTGAAGCTTCCAGATCGGTCGCCATGTCGGCAAGCTTGAACTGCGTGGTCTGGAACTCGCCCAGCGCCTGGCCGAACTGCTTGCGCTCCGTCACATAACGCTGCGCCTGCTCCAAAGCGGCGCGCGCCGTGCCGAGCGAACAGGCGCCGATATTGATGCGCCCGCCGTCCAGCCCCATCATCGCGATGCGAAAGCCGTCGCCCTCCGCCCCGATCCGGTTCGCGACCGGCACGCGGCAATCCTCGAAGATCACCTGCGCCGTCGGCTGGCTGCGCCATCCCATCTTGCGCTCGTTCTTGCCGAACGAAAGTCCCTTCGTCCCCTTCTCGACGACGAGGCAGGAAATACCCTTCGGCCCGTCGACACCCGTGCGCACCATGCAAACATAGATGTCCGACACGCCCGCACCCGAGATGAACGCCTTCGCCCCATTCAACACATAGTGGTCGCCGTCCTTCACCGCCTTTGTCTTCAAGTTTGCGGCAT
>CAYXQB010000077.1:0-12240 GCA_964466435.1 uncultured Flavobacteriaceae bacterium
ATTGGTCGAGCACCGGGTCCGCCGCGCGCGCGGCGTCGAACGCATCGGTTATCTCGCGAAAATCGAAGCGCTGAACGCGTTTGTTCAGCAGCGGGTCGCCCGACGCCGCGTTGTAGTCGCTCATCGCCTCGGCGATCGCCTGCAGGTTCAGCACGCTCTTGTTGTTGGCGCCCGTGCCGTACCAGTTCTGGAACGTGAGCCGGTCGCCGGCCCCGGCATCGAGCACAAGGTCGTTGCCGGTCTTCGTGAGCTTCAGGTCTGCGTAGCGGATGCCGCCACCGATGGAAAGCGTGTTGTCCTGGCCGGCGCTCGCGACGACCAGGTCCTGACCGTCGCCCCGGTTGAAAGCGATGATGTCCTCCCCGGCGCCGGGATCGAGGTTGTCGTTGCCGGCTCCGCCGATGAAGAACGCGTTGCCGCCCGTGTCGGTGAGGGAATCGGCGCCACTTCCGCCGTGAAAGTAATTGTTGCCGCCGGTATCGGACAGCGTATCGTTGCCGTCCATGCCCTCCAGCACGTCGGTGCCGGCGCCTCCCGCGAGAGTGTCGTTGCCCGCGCCACCGTTCGCATAGTCGTTGCCGTCATGCGCCGTCAACACGTTATTCGCGGAACTGCCGCGCAGGACATTGTCGAGCGTGTTGCCGGTGCCGTTGGTCGCCGTGAAGGGGTCGAGCAGCGTCAGATTCTCCACATTCGCGGCGAGCGTATGCGTGTTCAGCGTCTGCACCGTGTCGGTGCCGTCCCCGGCTGATTCGATCACGGAGTCGAGGTTGTCGACAAAATAAGTATCGTTGCCTGCGCCTCCGGCCAGCACGTTCGCGGCGCCGTTTCCTAATATGACGTTGTTGAGCGCGTTGCCGGTACCATTGATCGCGCTTGAACCGGTGAGCGTGAGGTTCTCCACGTTGGCCCCAAGCGCGTACGTGACCGAACTCTGGATCGTATCGGTGCCCTCGCCGGCGTGTTCGATCACCGTGTCACCGGCGCCGATCATGTAGGTGTCGTTGCCCAGCCCGCCGGCCAGCACGTTCACCGCATTGTTGCCGGTCAGCACGTTGTTCAGCGCGTTGCCCGTGCCGTTGATCGCGGCAGCACCGGTCAGCGCAAGGTTTTCGAAGTGGTCGCCCAGCGCGTACGTGAACGCGGCCTTCACGGTATCGGTGCCTTCGTTCGCGTTCTCGATGAGGGTGTCCAGTTCATCGATCGTATACGTGTCGCCGCCGCCGCCGCCCGCCAGCGTATCCGCGCCGCCGCCGCCATCCAGCATGTTGCCGAAGCTGTTGCCGATGATGATGTTGTCGAGCGCATTGCCGGTGCCGTTGAAGCCGCCGCCCTGCTGGCCGACCGATACCAGAGTCAGGTTCTCCACGTTTGCAGGAAGCGTGTATGCGTAAACCGCGCTTTGCACGCTATCGATACCCTCGTTTTCGAGCTCGGAAACAATATCTCCAATGGAATCAACGGCATACGTGTCGCTTCCCGTGCCGCCGGCCAGATTGTCGTTGCCGGAGCCACCTTCGAGTAGATCGTCGCCGCCGCTGCCCGTAAGCGCGTCGTTACCTGCAAGGCCATACATCCGGTCGTTCTGCGCGGTTCCGGTGAGCGTGTCGATACCCGCCGTGCCGGTTATCGAATTGGTCGCGACCGCGATGTCGAAGGTATCGCTTGCGGCGAGCCCGCCGGTGTCGGTCGCGGTCACCGCGATCGCGATGCTGCCGGTCGCGCCCACGGGGGGCGTGCCGCTGAACGTGAGCGTGGCTGCGTCGAACGCAAGCCACGCGGGGAGCGCCGTGCCGTCGGCACGCATGGCGGTGTACGTGAGCGTGTCGCCGGGGTCCGCGTCGGAAAACGCGTTTGCCGGCACGGTGAACGTAAACGGTGCGTCTTCGCGCGCGGTCTGATCGGCGATCGGATTCGCGAGCGTCGGAGCGGTGTTGGTCGGCCCTCCCAGTGACTCGAGCATTGCAGCATCCCACTCGTCGCCGTTGGCGAACAACACGCGATCGATCTGGTAGCCTTCGGCCGGCCGCCAGTCGATGGCAATCGAGTCGGTGCCGGAGATCAGCGTCATCGTGTTGCCGACCCGCGTGACGGTTACATCCGTGGGCAATACTCCGTCCGGCAGTTCGATGATGTCGAATCCCGCGTTGTCCGATATGGAATCCATGCCCCAGGCCGCGGCGAAACGGTACGTGTCATCACCCGCGCCGCCCGCGAGCACATCGTTCCCGGCGAGGCCGTCGATTCTGTCTACGGTGTTTGTGCCGTTCAGCACATCATTGCCGGACGTGCCGGTGATGTCGAAGCCGCGCGCGAGCAGTTCCCCGTAGGTGAGGTCGATGCCGTCGTAAAAGCGAAACGACTCGATCACGCCCGATCCGAAAACGTCGTTCGGGCCGAAGCCCTCGACATGGATCGCGTCCCCGGTGTCGCCGACGCGCACGAGCAAGGAACCCAGCCCCAGCGTGAGCATGTCCGGCGTGATGCCCAAGCCGAACGAGAACACATCGAAGCCGCCCAGCGTGGTTTCCACGACCGTGTCGATGCCGGAACCTGTGTCGAAGAAGTACGTATCGCTGCCACCGCCACCCGCGAGCACGTCGCTTCCGCCGCCGCCGGAAATGAAGTCCGCGCCTTCGCCTCCGGTAATGCTGTCGCGGAACGCACTGCCGTACAGGTAGTCGTCGCCGGCCGTTCCCGACAGGATGCGCGGCGCGTTTGACACAAGTGCGGCGATCTGCGCCTGGTCCCACACCGTGCCGTCAGCGAATTCGACGCGCGCGAGCTGATTGACCGGTGGAGCCGCGGTCCCGGTCCATCCGGCGGGTACCATGAACCAGTTTTCGAAGCGGACCGCGTCCGAGCCGTTGGCGTGCGCAAACGCGAGGAAATCGAAATTCGGGTCCCCGATATACGTGGGATTGAGGTGGCGAACCACCGAAATGTCGGTAGGCGCGATGCCCGACCCGAATCGCAGCGTGTCGTTTCCGGTATCCAGAGCAAGGCGATGCGCGGGATCGTTCGCATCGCCATCCTCGCCGGGAAGGAAGAGATCCATGGCGCCGCCGTAGGCATAGTAGAGTTCACCGTGCTGCAAGTCGGTCACCGTATCTACGCCGTGGCCTGCGTCGAATTCGAACACGTCGTCGCCCGCGGTCGCCCACAACACGTCGTTGCCCGCGCCGCCTTGATACACGTTGCCCGCGTCCCACAGCGTGCCGACAATGGTTTCGTAGCGATCCTCCTGCACGATTTCGGCGCCATACAGAAGATCATGGCCTGCGCCGCCGGACAGGCGATCGACACCGGAGCCTCCGATGATGAAACCTGCTCCGCGCAGCGTATCGTCGCCGGCTGCCCCGTAGAGGCTGCCGTCGTGCGTGATGTCGTTGGCGAGCAGGTGCGGATTCAACACGACCCCGGCCGCCGACGCGACGCCCGCGAGATCGAGCTGAGTCCCGTCGCCGAACCGCAGCGCGTCGATACCCATGCCGGCGTCGAGTTCGGCGCGCGGCAGTACGATGCGCGTACCGTCGCCCGTGCCCCACGCGAGATCGAGTACGGCATGCGGCAGACTTACGGGGACTACCATGTTTTCGCCCGCATCGATCACATAGCCGATCTCGTACAGCAGCGCGGCAGCCGTTGCCGTGATCCCCGAAGGATCGATGGAGGCGGGCAGGTCGAGTACGTTTTCGCGCGCTATGCCGGGCAGCGCCGCGCCGTCGTCGTAGACGAAGTCGACGCCGTCGCCGTCCAGAATGACGTATGTGTCGTTGCCGGCGCCGCCCGAGAGCACGTCTGCGCCGGTGCCGCCGATCAGCACGTCATTCAGAAGGCTGCCGGTCAGTCGGTCCGAGCCGCCCGCGCCAAAAAGCAACAGGCCTGGCGCGTCGGTCCCGGTTCCCGTGGTCACGGCGCCCGAAAGTACGTCGTCGCCCGCGCCGCCGAACGCGAGGCCCGACGGTTGCAGCACGAGCGATTCGCCGCCGTCTCCCAGCGTGACTTCGGAGATGTTGTAGCGCCGGGTGAAAGTCTCGGTCCACTGTATTCGGTTGACGGTACGCGTGACGTAGGTCGGCGTGAATTCGCCGCCACCGCCGCCACCGCCGCCACCTCCGCCGCCTGCACCGGGAAAGACCCTGTATCCGGTAATGTTCGGTGTCGATTCGCCGCTGAACGGGTTGCGGCTGCTGGTGCCGCTGCTGACCGGCACGACGGCAGCGCCGACCGGATAGCTCACCCCGGAATAGCCGGAGCCACCAAGATCAAAGTAGGTGCTTGCACCGGCGCCGCCGCCTGTCGGTCGGTTACCCCCGTTGCTGAAACCGACAAGCTGGCTGCCGGTGATGACGAGTTCCTGATAACTGTAGAGCGGCGTGGTTGTCGAACTGAACGTGCTGCCGACCGACTCGAATGATGGCCGCAGTGTGGTCGGATTTTCGATCGTGACGGTCGTCGTCGTATGCCGCACGAAGGTCGGCGTATCGCTGACTGTGACGAGCCGCAGGCTGCCGTCGAGCTGCACCTCGTAACCAGCGCCGATCAACCCGGATTCAAGGAACGCCCTGGAACGTGCCTTGAAATCCGCGATGACTTCGGCGATGTCCGCCGGGCGCTCGACGACAGCAAGCGTCGGCAGCAGGTCCGCGAACGCTGTCGTGCCGCCACCGGAAAACTGCATCTGCCAGTTCTGGTTTGACGTGCCCGCGCCGGGATCGTAGTAGTCTCGGATCACGACTCCGTCGCGGCTGTCCCGCACATGCAGGTAGAGATCGTCGCCGAGCCGCTGCCGCACGAGGTCCCCGGCAGAAAGCGTGGACGCGAGCGCGAGCGTATTGAGTTCGCTTCCGGATTCGATAACCGTATCTCGACCCATGCCGCGATGCAGCCGGTAGGTGTCCGCGCCCGCGCCGCCGTCGAGCGTGTCGTCACCGTCGTTGCCGACCAGCAGGTCGTCGCCGATACCGCCGATCAGCACATCCGCGCCTGCCGCGCCGGCCAACTGGTCGTTGCCGTCACCGCCTTCGATACGGTCGTTCTTGCTGCTGCCGATGATGGTGTCGCCGAACGCGCTGCCGGAGAGGATCAGCGCCTCGTCCGCGCCGATGTAGTCGAGTGCCGTCGCGAACTTGAGGGTCGTGAGTTCGCTTTGCGTAAGCGTCGCGCCACCGTCGAAACGGAACGTGTAGCTTCCCGAGTTCGCAGCCCCGAAAAAATTTTGCCGGACGAGCAGCGTTTCACCGGGGGAGTGGGTCACCGCGAGGTAGATGTTGCCGTCGGTCGCATTGACGAGTTCCGCGGTGAGCCCCGACAGTGTTATCCCCGGACCGAACACGACCGTGCTCGCGCCCGCGTTGTCGGTGACGATGTCGGTGCCGTCGCCGATGTTGACATGGTAGGTATCCGCGCCGTCGCCACCGGTCAGAATGTCGTTGCCCGTGCCGCCGATCAGCACGTCATTGCCCGCGCCGCCGTTAAGTTGATCGTTGCCCGCGCCGCCGTCGAGAGTGTCGTTGCCGTCGCGCCCGCTTAGCGTGTCCAGGCCGTCGCCACCGGCGAGCGTGTCGTCGAAACGCGTCGCATCGACAAAGTCGTCTTCGTTGCCGCCCACCCAGTCGAGCGCGAGCCCCGAGCGTTCGAGCAGGTCGATGTGGCTGAAGACGTTGAAGTCCGCGAAGACGTAGACCTGGTTGATGCTCCTCGAGCCATCCTCGATATGGATCGCATCACCCTGGTCACCGTAATGCAGCAACAGATCGCGCGGGCTGGAGGCGGCGGGGTCGAGCGGATCGATGCGGGTGAAGAATGCGCTACTCGACGCGACCGTCGCATCGAAGCGGAACTGGCGGAAGTTGCCGTTGCCCAGGACGCGGTCGTTGCCGTCGCCGGTGGCGAAGTGGAGCACGCTGCTGCTCGCGTTGGCGGCGAGCACATCGTTGCCGCGCTGCCCGTCGAGTTGGTCGAAGTTGCCGGCGCTCAGGCTGTCGTTGCCGCTGCCGCCGTAGAGCGTGCCGCCGGTGCCTGAGCCGGTAAGAGTGATCGGCCCGGTGTCGGCGAGATTAAGCAGTTGTTTTAATTGAACTATTGCTCCCGTCGCGAATTCGAACTCCTGCACCGAGTTCTGGAAACCGTTGTCCACGCTGACGGTGTCGGTGGCCGCGAAGCCGTGCTGGATCGCCATCGCATCGCCGAACTGGCTGATTCGGAGCTGCGACGGATCGAACGCCGCGGCGAACACGATGCGATTGGCGCCGCTCGCGTCGGACAGCGTGTCCGAGCCGTCACCGACGTTGAACACGTACGTGTCGTCGCCGGAAGTGTCGGCGAGCACGTCCTCGCCCGTTCCGCCGACGTAGTAATCGTTGCCGGCACCGCCGAAGAGCTGATCGTTGTCGGCGCCGCCATGGAGTGCATCGTGGCCGTTGCCGCCGTCGAGTTGATCGATACCCGCGCCGCCGATCAGCACGTCGTTGCCGGATTCGCCGAAGAGCGTGTCGTGATCGGCGCCGCCGTCGAGATGATCGTCCCCGGTGCCGCCCGCGAGCTGATCGTCGCCCGCGCCGCCGTGGAGTTCGTCCGCCTCCGACTGCCCGAACAGAACATCGACGCCGGCCTCGCCGTCGAGAAAGTCGCTGCCTTCGCCGCCCTGCAGTTCGTCGTTGCCTTCGCCGCCGTAGAGGAGATCGTTGCCCTGGTAGCCCGCGAGCAGATCGTTGCCGGCCTCGCCATCTAGATAGTCGTCGCCGAACAGCCCGCCGAACTCCAGATCGCCCAGCAACTGGTCGTCGCCCTCGCCGCCGAAGAGCACGTCAGAGCCGCCCATGCCGAGGAGCGTGTCGTTGCCGCCTTCACCGTCGAGGTAGTCGTCGCCGTGCGGGAAGAGCGGATTGAACTCCTCGTCAAAGGCGGAGGCATCGCCAGTCAGGACGTCATCGCCCGCGCCGCCGAAGAGTTGATCGTCTCCCGCTTCGCCATAGAGCGTATCGTTCCCGGCCTCGCCCTCGGCGTAGTCGTCGCCGTAGCCCGCCCATACCTCATCGTTGCCCGCTCCCGCGAAGATGGAGTCGTCGCCGTCCTCGCTGTCGTTCGCATGCAACTCCGCGATTTCATAGCGGATCACGCGCCCGAGGGAAGTCTCGGCGAGCGCCACCCCGGCTCCCGACAGCGCGGAATCACTGATGCCGAAGCTGAATATCAGCGTGTCCTGCAACGCGGGCAGTGCTCCGCCCGCATACGTGGTCCAGAAGCTGCCGTTGTAGAACTGTCCGCCGCCGGAGATGAGGTCGTTGCCCGCGCCCGCAAAGAGCGTGTCGGCTCCCCGCCCGCCGGCGATCCAGTCGTGGCCCGAGCCGCCCACCACGAGGTCGTCGCCGAGCCCACCGGCCAGCGCGTCCCGATCGGGTCCGGGAACGGTTGGTGCCGTGCCCGCGAGCAGCGCGTCGAGATCCCCGCTCTCGCCGCCGAAGATCAGATCGTCGTAAAAACTCCCGCCTACCGCGTCGCTGCCCGCGCCGGCTTCGATGAAATTGCCCGATGCCGGCGTGAGCGGCCCGCCCTGAACGATGTAGTCGTTGCCGCCGAGCGCCTGGATCGTCGCGTCCCCGGTGGTGAAGAAGTGCTGGTCGCTGCCCTCGGTGAGGACGAAGGTGCTCTCAGGCACGAACGCATCCGGGTCGGCGATCGTGGTGAGATTGATGCCCAGCTCGCCGTCGTCGAAGTCATCGATGACGAGCGTGCCGCCGGCCAGCGTGATGGTAAGAGGAGAGTTCAGCGTCGCAACGACAGTGTTATCGGTGCTCCACACATACTGGTCACCGGTCTTCACGAAGTTGCCGGCGATGCGCCGTCCCGTGCCGTCCAGTACGGTGCCCTTGCCATCCGAGTCCTGGATGCGGTCGTTACCGATGCCGACCTTGTAGGTGTCATTGCCAGCGCCGCCATCAAGCAGGTCGTCGCCCGCGCCGCCAACGAGGAAATCGTGGCCGACGCCGCCGACTATCGTGTCGTTGCCCGCGTTGCCTTCAAGGTAGTCGTCGCCGCCGTTTCCGATCAGTTGGTCGTTGCCGCCGCCGCCGTAGAGGCGGTCGCCTATCCCGCCACCGGCAAGCGCTCCGGCGCCAGTTTCATCCGCATCGCTGCCGAAGGTGATGAACGCTGTGCGGGGATCGGTCGGATTGCCCTGCACCAGAATGACGGTGTTGGTGCCCGTGTCGGTAAACGCTACGCTCTGCGTTTGCCCGTCGCGCCGGGGAATCGAGGCCGTGTCGGCGATGTAAGCACGGTTCTTCCATCCGAGCATCGCCGCGCGGTCGGCAATGTACTCCGATGTCATGCCCAAACCGGTGGCGGGGTTGTAGAGGTCGAGTTCGCCAGTCGCATTGCGACTGGCGTATAGCGTGCCGCTCGGATCAATGACCGCGAACGGGTCTAAGGCCTGCAAGGCGTAGCGGTAAGCCAGATCGGCGCCATTCACAACCGGCGTTCGTGCCGTGCCAACAATTTGTTCAGTGGAGATTCCAGCGAGTGACTCCAGGCGGTAGCCTTTACCGTCGATAGCCGTTTCCAATTCTATGAGGCGCGAATAATAATCCTGCCGGGCGGATAGCGCGCCTGCGCTCGTCAGGTCCGGTTGAAATGGCGTTACGGAAATAGTTGTACCAGTCAGCGCACGGTACAAGGCTTGCAGAAGTGGCTCATCGGCATGTGCAGTGTTGGAAACGGCAGTCAATATCCTGCCGGTATCCATGGCGGAAAGACCGCTATTCATCGACGCCATCAATGCCTGCACCGCCAGCGAATCCATGAACGGCTCGATCACGTGGCTGTTCGCTTCCGTGGTCAACCGAGTGAGGGGCCCAAAAAGCTTGCCGCTAAGCAAGCTCGAAACCGCGGAGATATCATCACCCGGAACTTGATCTTCCGAATCGAACATTTGTACGTTGCCAAACCCTGCGCCGAACGCAGCGCCAAATGGTGCGAAGAGGTCGAGGAACGCGCCGGTCAGCTTGGCGGAAGTCGGGGGATCGTAACGCGCTGAATTGAATGCAAATGCCTGCGGGAAAATGCCGGGGAACATACGGTGCGCCATCGCGGCCAGATGGCCGCCGAGGGAATGGCCCACGACGGTCAGTGTGTCTCCAGCCGCTATGCCTCCGACACCGCGCCCGTTGTTCTCCGCCTGAAGCCAATAGTACTGGGCTGGCGATAGTGGGACAGGCTGATATCGAACGACGTTTGTAGTTGGAGGAGGAGAGGTAAACGATGATTGCAACGTAAGCTGCAGGACATCCGTCCGGCCAGGGTCCGCCAGCATGCGTTGCACGAGATTGAAGAGCGATACCGTTTGCGAAATCGCGATGCCAAGCAGGCCGATCTGAGCAATATCCGCTTTGATTACATCGAAATACAGTTGTCCATGCGTGTCTGGATCAGTGCCGCGAATCGAAAGAACTTTTTCGCCAGACGTTCCGCGTTGGAACAGGGTTGCCGCGAACCCGCTGTTTGGATCAGTGTGAATTCCGAAGGGGAGGGGCACGAACCGCGGATCACCCGTGACGCGCCAGCCATCGGTTTCGAAGAATTTCTCGCCAAGGGCGGTCGGCATGCGAGAAGTAGGCTGCTCTGCGGCCGCACGAGCACGTAGAGTCGCGGAATCGAAGTCGGCCAAACCGGTGAGATCCACATAACCCGCGGTCGCAAGTTGCGTATAGGAATAAACCTCTTTGACGGTCAGCGCCATATAGATGCCGTCCTTACTTTGGTAGCAATGCTTGCCGCATCAGCATAACGTCCTGGTCTTGTTGTCCGCATGCCCATCCAATCCGTCCGAGCAGCGCGATAGTATTGCGGTCTACCCAGCCTGGAAACACTGCGTAACGTAGCGCAAATCCTAGCTCTTCCTTCGTCTCACGGTCGCGCACAACGCTCTTCTGTATGCCGATATCTCGACGACCTTCAAATGCGCCATGCTCCGCGTTGTAAATGAATTCATACCGGCTCCTTACTTGGTAGATGTTCGCGTCGAACTCTTCTTTATTAACTATGTCGCCTGCTTTGGTATAGACGAAAATACGAGTCGCATGGCTCTTGCTTTCGATGTACTGGAACCCTCGCTTGAGCATATCCTGCGAACCAAAGTTGGTGTAAAAGCCATCTACTTTTACCGATCGCTTCACAAATAATCCTGCCTGCGGACAGAGCTCTGCCATCTTCGTGCTGGTGCGAACGACGTCCCATAGAGGGATAGCCGCTGCAATGAGCACGGCGATGAATGACGCCACGACTCGAAGCGCGAGATTTTTCGGAAGCGCTTTCCATAGCTTCCAGATAAACCATAGCGTCAGCGGCAGATAGAGAACCGCGAGCAGCAATACCGCGCCCTCAGAGATGTACAGTTTCAAGTTGCGGTCCTACTTTTCCCGTTTTCGTCTTCGTGCTGCCCCTAAACCTGCGCAATCGCAATCGCGCCGATCGCGAGCAGCCAATACAGCACCCCGATGCCGCGCAGCACGCTGCCCATTCCAGTCAGTTCAAGCATTGGGGAAATGCCCTGAGATGTTGGTGTTGTTGAAGAGGAATCTTCTCCGGCATTTTCGGAAATTGCAAATCTCTCATTTTGTTAGATTTTTATTTTCGTTAATTAAAACAATAAGTTGCGATACTATAAAATCCTGCGATTGCTGCGCTGATCGAATTTTTTTTTATTGTTGGGGGCGCCAGCCGGGTTTGCCGGCTCTGTTGACCTGCGGACCGTCGCGTTCAGGCAGATTCCAGCGCTGTGGGGCGAGGGCGGCGGTGAAACGTTTGCGCTTCGCTCAAGTCGCATCTTATATCGAGTCTGACCCCAATTATTCTGCTCCGCTTAGCCCTGCAACCCGGGACGGTTCAGCGACGATATCGTTAACCCGAGACTGCGCGCGATTGCGGATCGTGATGCGTTCCGATTCGGAAAGCGCGTTCCACTGCGGGCTTGCGAGGTAGTTCTCCCGTATCTGATTGAAGTCCGAGACAAGATCGGTCAAGCGCCGGCTATTCAGAATGGCGCCGGTTCCCGCGCCATTGAAAGTGTAGGTTGCTGTTATTGGATTTAGCGTTGGAGTAGTGACAAACTCTTCGCGACGCAGAATATTGAACGCCGTCGCGAGATGCCCGCCGAGCGAATAGCCGGTGACGTTAAAGGATTTGCCGACGAGCGGACCGCCAAGCCCGGTGAGCGTATTCTTGTACCACGCCTCCATCTCGGCGATTTGCCCGAACGCCCAGCCAAGGTCCTTGATTTCCAGCTCGTTGGTGGCCTTGCCATCGCGAACGGCGTCGTCGATGAATTCGGTCGAGCGGAAGGAAAGCGTCAATTCGCCCGTCGCCCGGTTCCTGAACAGCGTCGCGGGAAAACCCGTTTGGAGACGGTCCCCTTCCTGACTCTGGTCGAGTGGATCGTTGCGGTATTGGGCGAGGACTTCGTAGCCACTGGAAAATTGCGAAGCTTGAGACGGGGTGAAAACACTTGCGTGAGTATTGCCTCTTCTGAGCCTATCGGAGACGTCCGCGGGGGGCGGGGCTATCTCGTCGCCTTCAATCAAAAACGCTTCCGCCGCCATCTGCATATTGGCAAATGCGAGCAATTTGTTTATTTGGCTATTTGCCATTTGTATCCCCTTCGCCGGGACGTAATACCTTGACGACAAAAAAGCGATTCGCGTGATCCCGATTAGTAATTACGGGGCACGTTGTGCTGCGACCTCTCGAATTTTGCCAAGGACGTCGCTGCCCAGCGGTTGATCCAAATCCCGCTTCAATGAAGTAGCCAATTCGCTCTGCAACAATGCTATTGTCCTCAAGGTCGAGCACGCGCAACCGGCTCGCGGCCACCCAATACTTGCGGTCTTCTGGTGCGGAGATGTCCTCCCATGCAATACCAAAGCGGCTCTCCGGCCTATTGATTTCGGACTTCGCAACAAATGGAGGGTCGGTCAACGGTGATATACGCTGAAAACTTTCACTACCGTCTTTTCCCGCACGAAGCTCAACAAAGCTGTAGCCGTTGTTAGCATACGAATAATTCTCATTGAACTGCCGGCGACCGATTAGTTTTTCTGCCGCTCGTACGCCGCGGTCCTCGCCCGCAAGGTCATCGCTATACGGATCCCCATACCAGAACTGATCGTAGAGATCCTTCTCGGTTGCCGGCGGCAGCGGCTTCACGACCAGCACGCTCTTGACGCCGGTGAAGGTCTTGTA
>CAYXQB010000078.1:0-12123 GCA_964466435.1 uncultured Flavobacteriaceae bacterium
CAAACGGGCCGTCTTGGACGCGGATGCGGCGAGGCTGCTATAGTCGCCACCGACAGTGCGGGGAATAGATATGCTGTCCCCGTATTCGTATGCCGGTCGGGTTGCTGTCGACGCAGCTGCGGGCGCAACTTCTGGAGCGGGCTCAGAAGCGGTGTCGCAAGCGGGTGCTGCGGCTTCCGACGCGGCTCTCGGCACGAAGACATCCGACGGCTTTTCGGGCACTGACATTGTGAGAGCCGGGGTGCTGGGAGGCATAGCGGGTGGAGGCGTATCGGGAGTGGACGAAGGAGTCTTGGCCAACAGGCTGGGCGATGCAGAGTCCGCTGTCGCAGCCGGCGCCGCGCGGGGTACAGTGGACGCGTACCCAGGTATCGTTGCTGACCAAATACAGCAGTGTCAGCCTAAGGGTGGAAAACCGGGCTGCTGAGAATCGGAGCAAACGTGAGCAAGAGTGCGCTACGCAAGGTTGGTTTGGCCGTCCTGATTGCCGCGTTCGCCGCGGCAGCCTCGGCAGGTGTTCAAGTGTTTTTTGGAAAGACCGATGATTTTCTCGGGCTAACTCTGTTCATGTTTGTGTTTTGGATGCTGCTCATCGGCATTCTTGTCTTTGTAGTCGGGAGGCGCAGGAATTCTCAAAGCGAGTGAGCCTGGAATGATAGCAAGATAAAAGTAATACGGGGACGTGATATCTATTCCCCGGACTCCCGGCACCTACCGCGCCGCGCCTGGCGACGAGGCCGCAGTCGCCGCCTTGCGGGGGCCGAGACGACCGGGCGGCCGCTTGGCACCGGCGAGTTCATCGCGCGCCTTGAGCGCTTGCTCGGTCGGCCGATCGCCCGCCGCGCCCCGGCGCAAACCGGCCACCTTGGAGCGGATCGGACGATGCTGCTATAGTTGCCGCCGATGCGATGGGGAATAGATATGCTGTCCCCGCATTCGAGTTCCTGTAGTGGGCTCGGCAATCCAGGCATTGGAAGGTGGCCTCAACCGCAGCGTACCCCAGATCCTAATTGGAACAACTTTGGTCGGCCTGGATTTGGTATCCGGCGGCAAGGGAAGGGCTGCCAAAAGCACCGTTGACGAGGTCGCCGCTGCACTGCAAGACCTCGCAGTATTCCGTTCGGAGCTTGGAATGCACGGCGGAACGCTGGCGCGCCTTGATATCAATGGCACAAGCATTTACGGAATGAGCGGTCATGGGCAGGACATCAAGTATGTCCTAAATGGCAATAGCATCGACCACGCTGAAGCGGACGTCTTCCAGCAAGCTATCAACAAAGGGGTGAACGGAAAGTCCGCGACTCTGTACATCGACAACCCAAATGGCCCCTGTGGCGCTTGCGGTCAAAACGGAGGCATTGGTTCAATGCTCAGAGGTTCTGGGATTGACGAAGTTGATGTGTTTTGGCCGACTGGATCGGACTTCTTCAGTTCGGCTCGAAAAACTAAGAAGCAATAGACATGGAAGACTTCGTACTTCGTTGGCATGAAATGGAACAAGGCGTGCGCGTTGTGCGGATAGTACCCGCCCCCACTGAAGCGAAGATTTTGGCTCTCTTGGATCAGCTGTCGCTCAGCGGCATATCGATGCTTTGTATAGATTATCGAGGAGTGGCCATGGATGCTGAGGCCAATCTGACGATCTCCGGAGAGCCTGATGCCTATACGTGTTTTGTTGTGTATGACGACGACAGCATTTTCGAAATGCACTCAAACCGCCCAGCCAACGAAATTGTTCGGCGCGAAGTTGGTGGTCAACACGAGTCTTATCCTGCCAACCTGCTGGTGGATCGCGCTGCCTGCGTTAGTGCAGTAAGGCATTTCTTGCAGACCGGTCAGCATCTACCCGAAATGCTCGACCGGTATCCGAAGAAAAATGGAAAGGACGCCTAGATTCCGGGACGCCGTATGAACGACGCGAACATTCAACGTCAAGTCGCGCGTCAACTTGCGCCGGTTGCAGCGAATACCCTGCCGAGCGTTTAATACGGTGACACTATACATATTCACCTTTGCTGCACACCCTCGCGCCGGGTCCAGCGAATCTCCGCCGTACGCACGGGAGCCCCTGCCCGCCTACGTAAGCGCGAACACGCGGGCGGCGTTTCGCGACAGGAACAGGGACCTCGCCTCGGCATCAAGACCGAGTGTGTCGAGGCCTTCGAGCGCTTTTGCCGGCGTCATCATCGGGTAGTTCGTTCCGAACAGGACTTTCGTGCGGCCGTGGCCGCGCATGAACTCGACGAGTTGCGGCGGGTAGCGTTTGACCGTGTAGGCGGAGGTGTCGATGAAGACGTTCTGGTGCTTCGTCGCGACGGCGATCGCCTCGTCCGTCCACGGATAGCCGATGTGACCGCCGACGATCTTCAGCTCCGGGAAGTCGAGCGCAACTTGGTCGAGATAGATCGGGCGCCCAACCTCGGACGGCATCAAGGGACCGGTGTGGCCGATCTGGGTGCAGAACGGAACGTTCAACTCGCAGCAGGCGGTGTAGACCGGATAGAAGCGGCGGTCGGTCGGCGGAACCTCCCACAGCCACGGCAGAACGCGGATCGCCTTGAATCCGAGGTCTTGTACGCAGCGGCGGATCTCGCGCACCGCCTGCATTGGTTTGGAGATATCGACGGAGCCCACGCCAACGAGGCGGCCTTTGCCCTCCGCGACGAACCCTGCGACCTCGTCATTCGAGATCATCACGTTGCGCGGCGCGACCCAGGCGGAGATCAGGCTTTTGGCAACACTGCCTTCGTCCATTGCGGCGAGTGTGACCGCGACGGGGAGCGGCGCGCTCAGCGCTTTCGACTTCGTCCAACGGCGAAGCGAGTCGAAGATCGGGTCTTGGGAATGGCGCAACGTCGGATGCTGCGCCCAGGCGTCGATGATCATCGGTTTCTCCTTCATGGGAGATTAGCACGGCGGTGCCGTGCCCGGCGCTACCGCGCGGCGTCCGCGGGTGCTGCCGCCCAACGCATTAGGCAATCCCTGGCTTTGGGCCTAGTGTGTGCAATCTCATCGAGACTCACGCCTGAGAGGTGCCGTCCATGAAACTCGCTCCCGCCGCTCTACTTGCCGCTATGTCGTTTGCGCTGGCGCTGCCCGCCGCCGCGGAGAAGTGGTTGAAGATCGACCCGAACGATCCCTTCGCGAAGGACGGCGTCTTCCATATGTTCGACGTCGACAGCGGGATGGAGGACAGCGCGACCGGTTTCGTCGCCGGGACCATGATCTATGTGAAGCCGGAAACCGCAACGGCGGGCGTCGACACTTCGCGTCACCTTTGGGCGTTCGACTGCGCCGGGAACAACGTCTTCTATGTCTCCGTTTCCACGAAGGCGGACGGTGCGAAGGTCGCCGCCGATTGGCGGACGAAGCCCAATTCGCTGGCCGAACCCGTCATGGGTGGCGTCACCAACATGCTCGGCAAGAAGCTGTGCGCGCTCAAAGGCTCATGGCCGAAGGGCGAACTGCCGCCGAAATAGGCGTCAAGTCATGAGTAATACAGGGACATGATATGTATTCCTCCGCTGACCGAAGCGTAAGTTCTTGCGGTGCTGCGTTCGGCGGTTGGCTGCATTGACTCAGCGGACCCGTCACCGATTTTCCGCTCTACGCGGAAAATCGCCTCTCCCACAAGGGGAGAGGGCGGTTACGCCGGGTCCAGCGAATACCCGGCCGAGCGGACCGTGCGGATCATGTCGTTGGTGCCCGGCGGGTTGATCGCTTTTCTGAGGCGGCGGATGTGGACGTCCACCGTGCGCAGTTCGATGTCGGCTTCGCGGCCCCAGACGGCGTCTTGGAGTTGGACGCGGGAGAACACGCGGCCGGGGTTTTCCATGAAGTGCTTCAGGAGGCGGAATTCGGTCGGGCCGATCTCGATGGCGGTGCCCGCTCGCTTCACGCGGTGGGCCACGGGGTCGAGTTCGAGGTCGCCGACGGTCAGCGCCTCGCCCGTGAGCACGGGCCTGAGCCGGCGCAACACGGAGCCGACGCGCGCCACGAGTTCGCGGGGCGAGAACGGCTTGGTCACGTAGTCGTCGGCGCCGGTTTCGAGGCCGCGGATGCGGTCGTCTTCGGCGTCGCGCGCGGTCAGCATGATGATGGGAACGCCCGCCGTGCCCTTGCCCCGGCGCAGGCGGCGGCAAACTTCGATGCCGCTGGTGCCGCCGATCATCCAGTCGAGCACCACGAGGTCCGGCACGTGTTCTTGCGCCAACAACAGCGCTTCGTCGCCGTCGCCCGTGGCGACGACGTCGTAACCTTCGCTCTTGAAGCGGAACTCGAGCAATTCCGCGAGTGCGGCGTCATCCTCGACAAGCAAGAGGCGTGGCGACGACATGGACATTATCCCTTTCCGCTTTCGCGATCGGGCAGATCGTTGCCGGTGGCCGCGTAATAGACGAGTTCGGCGACGTTCGTCGCGTGGTCGCCGATGCGTTCGAGGTTACGCGCGACAAACAGAAGCTGCGCCGCACTGCTGATCGTGGCCGGGTTTTCCATCATGTGCGACACGAGGTTGCGGAAGATGCTTTCGTAGAACGCATCGACCTTGCTGTCGCGCTTGTGCACGTCGGCCGCGAGTTCGGGATCGCGCGCCGCGTAAGCGGTCAACACGTCGTGCACCATGCCGCTTGCGATTTCCGACATGGCGGGCAGCAGCGTCAGCGGCTCGAAGCGGCTGCGTCCTTCGATGTGACCGACGCGCTTGGCGATGTTCTTCGCATAGTCGCCGATGCGCTCCAGCACACCTGCGACCTTCAGTGTCGCGACCACTTCGCGCAGGTCGTCCGCCATCGGCGCGCGCAGCGCCAGAACGCGGATCGCGCGCTTGTCGACCTCGACCTCGAGCTTGTCGATCTTCTTGTCGCGCTGAACCACTTCGGCGGCCAGCGTTTCGTCCAGCCGCACGAGCGCGTCCATCGCCTGCGTGATCGACAATTCGACCAGCCCGCCCATTTCGGCGATCAGTCCGCGCAAGCCCGTGATGTCGTCGTCGAATGCTTTAACGGTGTGTTCTGCTCTGGTCGTTTACTATCCGTAACGTCCGGTGATGTAGTCCTGGGTCCGCGTCTCGCGCGGGTTGGTGAAGATTTCCGATGTCACGCCGTATTCGACCATCTTTCCCAGATGGAAGAATGCCGTGCGTTGCGACACGCGTGCGGCTTGCTGCATCGAGTGGGTGACGATCACGATCGCGTAGCGGCCCTTAAGCTCCGAGATCAGGTCTTCGATGCGTGCCGTGGCGATGGGGTCAAGCGCGGAGCACGGCTCGTCCATCAAAACCACTTCCGGATCGACCGCGATCGCGCGCGCGATGCAGAGTCGCTGTTGCTGACCGCCCGAGAGCGCAGTGCCGGCTTCGGTGAGCCTGTCTTTCACTTCTTCCCAGAGCCCTGCCCTGCGCAGCGACTGCTCGACCATGCCGTCGAGTTCGCTTTTCGAAGCCGCCAGACCGTGTATGCGCGGGCCGTAGGCAACATTTTCGTAGATCGACTTCGGGAACGGGTTCGGCTTCTGGAAGACCATGCCGACGCGCGCGCGCAGCTGCACGACATCCATACCCGAGGTGTAGATGTTCTGTCCGTCGAGCTCGATGTCGCCCAGGACGCGGCAGGTGGGGATCGTGTCGTTCATGCGGTTCAACGAACGCAAGAACGTCGACTTGCCGCAGCCGGAGGGGCCGATGAACGCGGTCACGTGCTCCGTCGGAACGTCGATGGAGACGTCGTCGATCGCCTTCTTCTCGCCGTAGAAGACGGTGACGTTGCGCGCGGTCATGCGGGGTTTGGCGGACATCGGCGGCGTTACCAGCGTTTCTCAAAGCGGTTTCGGAGATATATGGCGATCCCGTTCATCACCAAAAGGAACGCGAGCAGGACGATGATGGCGGCCGAGGTGCGCTCGACGAAGCCGCGGCTGACTTCGTCGGACCACAGGAAAATCTGTACGGGCAGCACGCTGGAGGGGGCCATGATGCTTTCGGGCGGCGTCGCCACGAAGGCGCGCATGCCTATCATCAGAAGCGGTGCCGTCTCGCCGAGCGCGCGCGCCATGCCGATGATCGTTCCAGTGAGGATGCCGGGTAGCGCCAACGGCAACACGTGGTGCAGAACGACCTGCACGCGGCTTGCGCCGACGGCGAGCGCGGCATCGCGGATGGACGGCGGCACCGACTTGATCGCGTTGCGCCCGGCAATGACGATCACCGGCATGGTCATTAGCGCGAGCGTCATGCCGCCCACGAGCGGCGCCGAACGCGGGAGGCCCATGAAGCTCAAGAACACGGCAAGGCCCAGCAAGCCGAAGATAATAGACGGCACCGCTGCCAGGTTGTTGATCGACACCTCGATTATGTCGGTCCAGCGGTTCTTGGGCGCGTACTCCTCAAGGTAGATCGCGGCCATCACGCCGACCGGAAACGCAAGAAGCAACGTGACCAGCATTGTGAGCATCGAGCCTTTGAGTGCCCCCCAAATGCCGACTTGCCCGGGATCGGTTGCGTCCGAGCGGGTGAGGAAGCCGAAGTCGACCGCGCCGAAAACCGTGCCCTTCGCTGCGAGCTCGGCGTAGCGGGTGCGCAGTTCCGGCGTTCCTTCGCCCCGCGCGGCGGCGCCGATGTCGTCGGATGCCGCGACCTCTATGACGGTCTTTCCGAGCAACAGTTCCGGGTTGGCGACCAATGCGTCGCGCACGTCGATCCAGGCGCTCTCGGAGATCAGTTGCGCGCCGTCGGGCCCGAACGCGCGGCCGGCCGCGAGGCTGACGGCTTCTTGGAGGCCTGCCGCATTCAGCGCTTTCGCCGCATCGTCGCCGCGGAGGCGGGCTTCGTCGATGGTCAGGCCCATTGCGGGAAAATCGAGCGGGAGCGCCACTTCCGTGCGCGTGAAGCCGCCGAGGCCGCTTGCAGTCATCGCGTAGAGAAGGAAGACAAGGAAAAGGCCCGACACGGTGACCGCGCACAAGCCGAGCGTGCGGAAACGCCATTCGGCGGCGTAACGCACTTTCAGCTGCGCGGCGCGCTCGGGCGATCCCCAATCGGTTGGCTTGCGTTGCGCGTTACTCATAGGCTTCACGGAAGCGTTTGACGACGCGCAGCGCGACGACGTTCAAGCCCAGCGTAACGATGAACAGTACGGTGCCTAAGGCAAAGGCCGAGAGGGTCGCGGGGTGATCGAAGCTCTGCTCGCCGGTCAGCATCTGCACGATTTGGTAGGTCACGGTCGTCATGCTGTCGAACGGGTTCAGCGACAGATTGGCGGCCGCGCCGGCCGCCATCACCACGATCATCGTTTCACCGATCGCGCGGCTGACGGCGAGCATGATGCCGGCCACGATCCCCGGCAGCGCCGCGGGAATCAGCACCCTCTTGATCGTCTCCGACGTCGTTGCCCCCATCGCCAGCGATCCGTCGCGCATCGCTTGCGGCACCGCCGCGATGCTGTCGTCGGCCATCGAAGACACGAACGGGATGATCATGACCCCCATGACGAGGCCTGCAGCGAGTGCGCTTTCGGTTGACGCGTTCGCCATACCCAGCATCAGCGCGAAGTCGCGGACCATCGGTGCGAGGGTCAGGGCCGCAAAGTAGCCGTAAGCCACGGTCGGAATGCCGGCCAGAATTTCGAGCAACGGCTTCATCCACTTACGCACACGCGGCGAGGCGTATTGCGTGAGGTAGATCGCGCTCATGAGGCCAAGTGGAATCGCGACGATCATCGCGATGATCGCGCCGATGAAGAGCGTGCCCCAGAACAGCGGGATTGCGCCGTAGGTCTTGCCCGTGTCGGTACCGGGCGGGGCCAGCGGATCGGGGTTCCACTGCAGTCCGAATAGGAAATCTATGGGCGAGACGATCGCGAAGAAGCGCGCGGTCTCAAACAAGAGCGAAGCCAGGATACCTGCCGTCGTCAGAATGGCGACGAGAGAGGCCAGCAAGAGCACGACCATGACCACGCGCTCCACGCGCGTGCGCGCGGTGAAGTCGGGGCGCAGTCGCAAAAAGCCGAAGGCGCCGCCCAAGAAGCCGAAGATGACGGTCAGCACTGCGCCGATCGCGCCGTAGTACGCGATCGCCGACTGAATCGGACGCACCATCTTCTCGGCGAGCGGGCTGAAGGCCGCGGTCTGCGCTCCCTCAGCAAGCCGCATGGCTTCGGCCAGGATCGCGTTGCGCTCCATGTCCATCGGCGGCAGCGCGGCTGCCGCGGGGCTGGTCAGTGCCGATTGCATCACCATGCCCGGCGAGACCGCACTCCAGACAGCGGCGAAGAGGAAGGCGGGAATGACCGCCCACAGTGCTGCGTACCAACCGTGATACGCCGGCAGCGAATGGACTTTGCTTTTGCCTGCCGTCCGGAAGCTCCACGCCCGGGCCCGCGCGGACAACCACGCGACCAGCCCGAGCCCGAAGACAAGGAGGAAGAGGACGACCGGCGCCACCAGGATCCCTTGCTGTTACTTCAACTGCGCGGGGTCGAGCAGGGTCATCGCGGCCGCGACCTGCGTGTTCGCAGCGCGAACGGCGTCGGGCGCCACGACCATGCCTTGGCGCTTGAGATATCCGTCCGGCCCCCACGCTTTCGAGAACTCAACTGTGTATTCGCGCAGCCCCTTGATGGCGTTCAGATGCGCACTCTTGACGTAAATGTAGAGCGGTCGCGCGCCTGGGTAGGAGAAGTCCGCGACCGTTTCGTAGGTCGGCGTCACGCCGCCCATCGGGATGCCCTTCAACTTGTCCGTGTTCTCTTCGAGGAAGGAGAAGCCGAAGACGCCGACCGCCTGCGGATTCGCCGCAATCTTCTGGACGATCAGATTGTCGTTTTCGCCGGAGTCGACATAGGCGCCGTCGGAGCGGATTTCCGTGCACGTCTTCTTGTGCGCCGCTTTGTCGGTATCCTTCAGCGCCTTCATTGCCGGATCGCTCTCGCACCCTTTCGTCAGGATCAATTCGGCCAAAGCGTCGCGCGTGCCGGATGTGGACGGCGGGCCGTAGACGAGTATCGGGGTGGCGGGCAGCGCCGGGTTGATGTCGCTCCAATTCTTCGCGGCGTTCGGCTGGCCGAACGGATTGGCGGCGAGCGCTTTGTAGACCTCCACCGGTGTCAATTCGATCTTCGGGCCCTCTTGCGCTTCGGCAAAGGCGATGCCGTCGAGACCGATTTGGATTTCGACGATGTCTTTGACCCCGTTTGCGACGCACTCGTCATGTTCGGACTTCTTCATCCGGCGCGAGGCGTTTGCGATGTCGGGGTGGGCTACACCGACGCCGGCGCAGAAGAGCTTGAAGCCCGCGCCCGTGCCGGTTGACTCGATGATCGGCGATTTGATCGAAGGGTCGGACTTGGCGAGGGCCTCGGCGACTGCCTTGCCGAAGGGGTAGACGGTCGACGAACCGACAGCGCGGATCTGATCGCGGGAGGGGCCAGAGCCGGAGCCGCCGCAGGCGGCAAGAGCCACGGCCGCCGCCAGCACGAGGCCGGACGCAACAGTCCTGTTCATGAGATCAATCCTTGGTTTGTGCTTGAGCGAACGGGTTCGCGCTGCAGCGGGTCGTATGCTACAGTTTTATTACACTATTGTGACACCGCTTCGGCCCGCGGGAAACCTACGGTGACAGTTGTCCCCAGCCCCAGTTCGCTGTGGATATCGAGTTGGCCGCGGTGACGCTCGGCAATGTGCTTCACGATGGCCAGCCCTAAGCCCGTTCCGCCGGACAAACGACTGCGGCCGGGGTCGGTGCGGTAAAAGCGCCGGGTGAGATGCGGCAGATGCTCCCGCGCGATTCCGGGACCTTTGTCCACAACGCGCAAGACGACTTTGGCGGCTTCCTGAGCCACCGTTAGGGTCACGGGCTTGTCGGGGTCCCCGTATTTCAACGCGTTGTCCACAAGATTGCGCACAAGCTGTTCGAGCTGACGCCGATCACCAGCGACCGCGGCGTCGTTGGTCTCAACCTGGACCTGAACCCGGCTTGCGCCATGAAGCGCTTGCGCGTCCTTCGCCACGCTGACGGCGACCGCCGCCAGATCGATACGCGTCTGCGGAAGGTCGTGCTTTTCCGCTTCAATGCGCGATAGCGACATCAGGTCCTCGATGAGCGCTTGCAGGCGGCGCGCCTCGGTTTCCATGATCCCGTAGAACTTTCCGCGTGTGGGCGCGTCGACGTCCGCGTCGCGGAGCGTTTCGAGATAGCCGATGATCGAGGCGAGTGGCGTACGTAGCTCGTGGCTTGCGTTCGCGACGAAATCGGTGTGCGCGCGCGACACCTGCGCCTCCGCCGTCCGGTCCACGAGTTCGATGAGACTGAAGCGCGTGTCTATGCGAAGGCGGCGAACTTGCCAGACGCTGCCCGCGCCAAGCAGCCCTGGGATCGTCACAGGGCCCGCATTTTCGTTCGCAAGCACTTCGATCGCCTGCGGGTGACGAAGCGCCAGACGTACATCTTGCCCCACGATATGACCGCCCAGCGACTTCCGCGCGGCCCTGTTGGCGACAACGATGCGATCCCGATCGAGCAACAGTACCGACTCGCCGAGCGGCTCGATGAACGGCGCGGCGACGTCGTGGGAAACGGTGTTCTTGCGTTCGTGCTGGCTTTCGAACACCGGTTCTGGGCGCCCCAGCCACAGCGTGCCGAGCCAGACAAGCGTGACGGCGAGCACCAGCCATAGATTGACGCCGGCAAGTGCCATCGCCAGACCGGCCGCAATCGCAATCCCCAAAC
This sequence comes from uncultured Flavobacteriaceae bacterium, assembly GCA_964466435.1. Lineage (GTDB taxonomy): Bacteria > Pseudomonadota > Alphaproteobacteria > Micropepsales > Micropepsaceae > SZUA-430. The sequence goes on from CAYXQB010000078.1 coordinate 10,721, forward strand.
TCGTCAGTGGCATTCGTCGCCCGATTTCCTGCCTGTCTGTTGATGGCATTGCATGACCGACCCCTTGTGACAAGCGTGGCGCCTATGGCGCCTTTCTGCCTCAGCTCCGATGCTTCGGCTTCGCTTTTCGCTGCAGCTCCACGCTCTTTTCCCGCGTACGAGCCGCTTCGCGGTAGGCTTGCGCCATGCCTGAGAGGTATTGGGGCGGCGTTGGTTCTTTGACGCCATACCAGGCGGCGGCTTTGCGGGTGAAGTACGGATCGACGAGGTGGGGACGTGCCAGAGCCACAAGGTCGGCGCGGCGGCAGGCAATAATCGTGTTGACTTGCGCCGGTTCCGTGATGGCACCAACGGCCATCGTCTTGATACCGGTGATGTTGCGGATCGCCTCGGCGAATTGCACTTGGTACATGCGTCCGTAGGTTGGCTTCTGCTCGGGCACGGTTTGGCCGGATGAGGCATCGATCAGGTCGGCACCGGCTTGCGCGAACAGGCGTGCGATCGCGACCACGTCGTCTTCGCTAATACCGCCAGGCGCCCAGTCGCTGGCCGATATGCGCACGGACATTGGCTTCGACTTCGGCCACGCTTCGCGCATCGCCTTGAACACTTCCAGAGGGTAGCGCGCGCGGTTTTCGACGGAACCGCCGTAGGCGTCACTGCGCCGGTTTGTTAGGGGCGACAGGAAGCTCGCGAACAGATAGCCGTGCGCGCAATGGAGTTCGAGCATGTCGAACCCCGCACGGTCGGCACGTTGTGCGGCTTCGACGAACTGGGCTTTGATGCGGTCCATCTGCGCGCGGTCGAGTTCGATCGGCGGCTGGCTTACGCCATTGAAGTAGGGCATCGGCGAGGCCGAATAGATCGGCCAGTTGCCGCCGCGCTGCGGCAAGGGATGGTCGGCCTGTTCCCAGCCGAGCTGTGTCGACCCTTTGCGGCCGGCATGTCCCAACTGCATGCAAAGCTTCGCGCGGCTGCTCGCGTGAACGAAATCCGCGAGGCGCTTCCATTCGCGTTCCTGCTCGTCGTTCCAAAGACCCGTGCAACCGGGTGAGATGCGCGCGTCGGCCGACGGGCAAGTCATTTCGATGTAGACCAACCCTGCCCCGCCCATTGCGCGAGAGGCGTAGTGCACGAAATGCCAGTCGTTCGGCACGCCGTCCACGGCCGAGTACTGCGCCATCGGGGAGACGACCACGCGGTTTTCGAGCGTCAACTCGCGCAGCTTTAGCGGCGTGAACATCGGCGTCGGGCGCGTCGCGCGGCAGTCGAGCCCGGTTTCTTCGAAATGGGTCTCGTACCATTCGTCTTCGAAGCGTTCGACAAACGAGGCGTCGCGAACGAGCAGATTGTCCCACGTGATGCTCTTTGCGCGACACATAACGACCATCGCGCACTGCATC
>CAYXQB010000079.1:0-12112 GCA_964466435.1 uncultured Flavobacteriaceae bacterium
TCTCGATGTTGCGCTAGGGTGCGGTATGCCGGGTGCGGGGAATAGGTATCATGTACCCGTATTAGTAACAATTGCGGCATTCAAATGAAGGGAAAAGGTGCAGCAGAGCGAACCGCTGGCGAAGAAGCAGACATCAGCAAAGCAGTTGCCGATGCCGGGAACGACGTAACGGCACTCAACTGTGCGAAATGTAAGCTAGACACCAGCATCACGAATAGGACCGCCGACAACAAGAGGTTTGATAGGAACACCGCTGCATACCGAAAACACAATGATCGTATCAAGTTCGAGCGGGATAAACGAGCCCAGGTCGATAAGCGCCTCAAGGAGATAGAGAAGAGCAAGAAATGAACGCAGCCCAGTCATCTGAATCTACGTTCGAAGAAATTCTTCAGCGATACCTCGTCGGCTTTTATGAGACCGCCGATGACGACGTTGAGCTTCGCGATGGAACTGAACTTTTCAACAAGATGCAGCATTCACGGCAGCTGTTGCCGATGCTGTCGTCCGAGTACGAGAGCTGCGTCCTTCAGGCTGTCTATATAGCTTCCGAAGCGATTGACGGTTGTGAGGTTTTTCCGGCCATCGTTCCGCTTCTCAAATCCAAGTGGGGATCAGTGCGATCCGTTGTGTGTGACTGCTTTCGTTACTGTGCGCATGAGCCAGAGCACATCATTTCAATTCTGCCTCACCTTGAGGACCATGCTCGGCCCGTTCGCCTTGGGGTCATGGGAGTATTGAGGGATATTGATGGGAGCTTGCTGCTCGCACTGCGCGCCTGCTCAGAGCCAGGGGAAAAGTGGTCCAAAGCAGTCGCCACTTTGAGCAACCAGCAACCAATCGATCTATCTACTGCCGCTAACGCGATGCGTGTGGTAAGCAAGCCAGAGAAAATGTGTTTGTACATTTCTCTTCTGAGGCATTTTGGGAAGAGCGACGCGCTGACCAGGTTCGCGCTTGAATCGGGCGACGCAGATGTTCTGGATTTCGATGAAATGACGAACTTGAGTAAGTTTACGACTAATCCACTGTGACTTCCTAGATCGCGTGAAATACGGAAATACACGGAAATACAGGGACGGACGAAATGCGGGGACGGCTTACGTTTTCGCCCGCTGAGTTGCGGTCCTCGACCGGAGTGCGACAGGCTGTCAGCGGCAAGTCGCCAAATCGATTTTCATGCGTGCTTGGGTTAGCGTGCATCATTCGACGTGATGCGTCCGCTGGGTAAATACGGGGACATCATACATATTTCCCGCACTCCGTCACGCGAAACCGGCACCCTGAGCCGCTTCGTCTTCGGAGACCGCGCCATCACTCCTCACTCTTCGTCCGGCTCCACCGGCTCCACGGGGCACCGCTGCGTCCAGTCCTCTGCCTCCCGTGGGAACAAATGCCAACTGCGCTCGAAGTTGCGGTTAAGCCAGCAGGTCGAATTCGTGGTCCCTTCCGCGGGGCAGTTTCTATGCGGGTCGAGCTTGGCGGCCAGGTTCACGGCCTTGCAGTACGCGTCTTTGCCGATCAGGGCGTTCATACACTCGGACTGCTCGCGCGGGCCGCTCACCCACTTCCACCAGCGGTAGACGGCGCGCTTCTGCGTGTCCGCGCTCAAGAGTTCGGACTTGAAATCGGCGATCGCCTCCATCGTTTCCACGCACAGCCCAGCTCTGAACTCGTGAAAGCGTTCGCAAAGGTCCGCCTCGGTCGTGCAGGTGATGCGGCGTTTCGAGACTTCCTCGTGAACGTCTTTCGCAAGATCCTCACGCGACGCCGCCTGCGCGCCCGCGGCGCAAGCGAATGCCAAGAGAACCACAGCTGCACTGGCGACGATGAACTTCATCTGAGGCCCTATCCTCGATCACGGACCATAGCGCGAAGCGCGCGGTCGGCTCTCACTCCGCGTCCTCAAACTCCATCCGCTCCACCGGGTCCACCGGGCAGCGTTGCACCCAGTCGTTTTCCTCCGTCGGCAGGAGGTACCACTGGCGCCCGAAGTCGCGGTTCAGCCAGCACGTCGAATTCGTGCGGCCTGCATCCGGGCAGTTGCGGTGCGGGTCGAACTTGGCGGCAAGGTTCACGGTCTTGCAGTACGTCCCAGTGCCGAGCAATGAGCGCATGCAGTTGGCGCGCCATGGCTCGCTGTCGCTGCTCACGAACTTCCACCAACGGTAGACGGCGCGCTTCCGCGTGTCGGCGCTTAAGAGATCTGACTTGAGATCCGTGATCACCTCATTCGCTTCCTCGCAGAAGTGATGGCTCCCGGGTCCCCCGCCGCAAACGTCTTTCACCCAAATGCTGCCCGTGACGCAGGTGATGCGGCTTTTCGAGAGATCTTCGTGAACTTCTTTCGCGAGATCTTCGCGCGCATCCGCACGCGCTAAGGCCACGAACGCCAGCGCAGACAACGCCCCAACCGCACACAGGGCCATGAATCTCATCGAGCCGCTCTCCCTTCAAACAGCCGACAGTAAATGCGAGCGCGCGGCGCTGCCCCGCGCCCGCTCAGAACTTGAAGTTCACGCCCATGCGCACGAGGTGGCCGTCATAGTCTGCGAGCGCCTTCGTGCTGATACCGTAGGACGAGATCGGGCCGGCCGATGCGCTGCCGCCAACGCCTTGCGGAAGCGCCATTTCGCCAAGGTCGTAGTAGAGATACTCGGTCTTGAACGTCCAGCTTTTGCCCATCGCAAACTCGACGCCGCCGCCGATCGTGAAGCCAAGCAACGTGTCCCTTGTATCAGCCGCGAAGTTCGGCGCGTTTGTCCAGGTGCAACCCGTGCAGTCTTGCGCATACGACGCAGAAAGATCGGCGCCGCCAAAGGCGAACCCGCCGGTGACATAGCCGAGCGACTGCGCCGAGAACAGAACGCCAAGCCGACCGCGCAGCGTGCCCAGATAGTCGAGCGCGCGTTCGCCCGTGAACGTCGTCGTCACCGGCTGCGCAGGGAAGGCGGGCGACGGCGTGACGGCGGTGTAGGATCCGCCGCTGCCCGAACTCGTCGCCACCGAAATGTCGGCTTCGATCCCCCACAGCCAGTCCGAGATGAGCGAATTGTAGCCAACCTGGCCGCCGAACGTGAATCCGTCGAACTCGCTGGGTGCAGAGCCCGTCGCCCCGATCGCGAACAGCTCGGCGTAGTTCGGGCTCGCGGTACACCCAGGCCCTGCTACCGGCTCGCACTGGGAGGGAACGGCCTCCGTGTTGACCGCGTTGCTGTTCGAGAAAAGATACCCGCCGTTCAACCCGGCATACCAGCCAGACCAGTAATCGGCTGCATTGACGGCCGGCGAACCGGTCAGTGCGAGCGCCAACAGAGCGGCCGGGACATGAGCTCTCATGAGAATCTGCCTTGTTTCGCGGCAGTATGTGCATTGGGCAGGGGGATTGGTGTCACCCACCCACAACAGGTCGCTCTTTTTGTGGACGCACCGCCCGGGTATTCCGCCGCCACTTCCCGGCAGGCGTGCAAGAGCCTCTATCGTCGCCTTTGCGGCTGAGGCGAGGCAGCCACAGTCGCCCCCGCCGCGACGGGGAATGGGTATCATGTCCCCGTATTATTCCCTATCGATTGAAGGCCGCGCTCACCCGCCCTTTCGACGACGCCTCCGTTTTCGCCACCCTCGGCGCCGGTGCCTTCAGAGGCCAAAATCCTTCCGGATCGCGTTGATGTCGTTACAGAACTCGGCATGGTCCTTGCGTGCGGAATAGTGGCTGCCCGCGGTATCCACGCGGATGGTGATCTGCTTCAGCTTGTCCATAGTGATCGTGTTCTTGAGGGAGCCCGCCTGCACGTCGGCGGAGAATTTCGCAAGCAACTCCGCAGCCTGCTTCTCGTTGGCGCAAGTCGGGCTCTGCCCGCAGGCGCTCAAGCCCAATGCTAAAGAAACGGCCGCAGCCAAGGCATGCGCGCGGGGCAGGGACATGGGCAACTTTCCGTTGAAGATGGGCGAACGAGCCCTGGCACGTTAGAGTAAGGTCGCAGCACCAGGCAAGCGAGGACGAGCGAGCATGAAACGCGCCGAAGCGGGCTTCACGTTGATCGAGGTCTTGGTCGCGCTCGCGATCCTGGGCGTCATGATGGTGGCGCTCTACGCCGCCATCGGCGATGCCGCGCAACGTCTGTCGGAGGCGCAGACGGAATCGCTCGCCACCGGCCTTGCCCGCTCGAAACTCGATGAAGTCGGCCACACGATCCCCGCGATTGTGGGCGACGTCGCGGGCAGGCAGGGCGCCTTCGCGTGGACGGTATCGATCGCTGTCGCAGGCACGCCGGAGGAGCGTGTCGCTTGGCCCGCTGTGCTGGCCGACGTTTCGGTAACGGTGGCCTGGGGCGAGGGCGCGGCCAAACGCACGCTCGCCGTGCGTACGCAGAAGCTGCTGCCGAAAGGGTGATGCGATGTCCGCGCGCGTAAACGAAGCCGGCTACACGCTGCTCGAACTCCTTATCGTCATGGGCCTCTTGAGCGTGTTGTCGGTCTTGCTGCTGTCGGGCCTTAACCTGGGCCTGCGGGCGTGGGAAACGGGCGAGAGCTCAGGCGTGACCGTGCGTGAGATCGCGACAGCGCAGGCGCGCGTGCGCGATTTCATTCGCAACGCCTATCCGGCGATCGTGGCAACGGACCCTGCGAACCCGCACGTTGCCTTCGAAGGCGACGAAACCAGCTTGAGCTTCATCACCATAGACCGCGCAGCCCAAACGGCGGGCCGCAGCCGCGTCACGCTCGCCCACCGCGCAGGCGGCTTTACCGCGGCAACGGCGGCCGAGCTGGCGCAAGCGCCACCGGCGGAAGAAGCGCTTGCCCGCAACGCAGCGGCCGTAACTTTCGCCTACCTCGCCGAAGACGGCACGGCCTGGACGAAGACCTGGCGCAACAAAGCGAAGCTTCCGCGCCTTGTGCGTATCGATGTGTCGTTCGTCGAGGGCGACCGCCGCCGTTGGCCGGCGCTCGTCGTTGCCCCGCGCATCGACGCGGACGTCGCCTGCAGCTTCGACCCGCTGACCAAATCTTGCAGGGGAAGGTGAAGATGGCGCGCGACGGACGCGAAGGCGAACGCGGCTGGGCGCTGATCTCCGTGCTCGGCGTTCTGCTCGTGTTGTCGATCATCGCGACCGGCCTCGTCTCGCTCGCGCTCACCACAAAGCGCATCAGCCGGACCGAGCGCACGCAGCTCGAAGCCGCAGCGATCATGGAAGCGGCGGTCAGCCGCGCGATCGCGGGCTTGCTCGACCCGCGCCTCGAACAGCGCTGGCGGGTCGATGCCGTTCCCCGCGTTTTCAAGTTCGCCGACAAGGACGTGACGGTCACGATCCAAGACGAACTCGGCCGCATCGATTTGAACGCCGCAGACGGACCTGTCTTGGCGAACCTGCTTCGTGCCGTGGGCGGTCTCGACGCGGCGGCCGCAGACGCCCTCGCCGACAAGATCATGGATTGGCGTGAGTCCGACGGCCTGCGCCACCTCAACGGCGCGACGAAGGCCGACTACCTCGTCGCCGGCAAGCCCTACGCCCCGCGCGAGAATCCGTTCCAATCGGTCGACGAAGTGAAGCTCGTGCTCACCATGACGGAGGCGGTCTACGCGCGCATAGCGCCCGCGCTCACCGTCTACACCGGCCGCCCGAATTTGGACCCCGAAGTAGCACCGCGCGAAGCCTTGCTCGCTCAACCCGGTGCCGAGCCCGCGCGCATCGACGCCGCCTTGAAAGCGCGTGCCGCCGGCATCCGTTCCACGCTCGGCCCAAGCGTCTATGCGACGCCCGGGGTGATCGATCCGTCGATCCCGCTCGGCGGGCGTGCCTTCACGATCGACGTGGCGTTCGATCATCGCGGACCGCGCACCGGACACGCGACCATCATGCTCACCGGCGATCCGAAGCGTCCGTATCTCGCGCACGCGTGGACACTCGACTGATAACGCGCAACGCGAAGTCGCGCCGCAGCGCAGCGGATCAGCAGCGCGTGTGCGTTCGATTGTGATTTTCATCACGCCATTCATTTTACCCTGAACATTAGGTGTCCGAAGTCTTCGCGGCAGATTGAGAAGTCACCAAACTTCTGTTAACCACGTAGCGCCAAGACAAATGAAAGACGGTGTGTCATGACGCGTGACGGTGACCGTGGTGTTGGGCGTTTTTCCAATCAAGATCAAAGAGTTGACCCAGGCGAACGCTTGGGCGTTCCTCGCATCATTGCACGCGCCATTATAGGCGTCGCGAGTTTTCTGCTCGCGCAGAGTGCAACGGCCGCCCCGCCGCCGATGCTGTTGCCGGGGCAAATGGACGTCTCCCCGTCCGGCGCCTTCAGCTACACGGTGCCGATCACCGTTCCGCCCGGCACAGCCGGGATGGTTCCCTCGCTCAGTCTTGAATACTCAAGCCAATCCGGCGACGGCATCATGGGGCTCGGGTGGAGCCTTTCGGGTCTCCCCTCGATCGGCCGCTGTCCGCGCAACGTCGCGCAAGACACAGTGAAGGGCAGCGTCAACTACGACGCGAACGACAAGTTCTGCATGGACGGCCAACGCCTGGTCGCGATAAGCGGCACCTACGGCGCGAACAACACCGAATACCGCACCGAAATCGAGGGCTTCTCGAAGGTCGTTTCCTACGGAGTCGCAGGCACCGGCCCGCAATGGTTCAAGGTTTGGACCAAGTCGGGCCAGATCATGGAGTTCGGCAACACGACCGACTCCCGCATCGTCGTGCAGGGGACGAGCACCGTCCGCACGTGGTCAGCGAACAAGATCAGCGATACCAAGGGCAACTTTCTGACGGTCACCTACACGCTCGACAGCTCGAGCCAGGTGTTCGGCGGCGTCGACTACCCCAACGCCGTCGCCTATCCGAGCCGGATCGACTACACCGGGAACACCGCAGCCGGGCTCGCACCGTACAATTCCGTTCGCTTCACCTATAACACGAGCCGCCCGGACCAGGTGCCGCTCTTCCACGCCGGAAAGCGGCAAACGACGAAGGTCCTGCTGACGAACGTGAAGACGTACGAGGGCAACAACGTCGTCCGGGATTACCAGATTACCTACGAGCTCGGCACCACGCTTCGCCGGAGCCGCATCACGCAAATTAGGGTGTGTGATGGCGTCACGCCGACGCCGAACTGCTTGGCGCCGACCACATTCGGTTGGCAGGGGTCGCGCGATAGCGTCTACCTCACACCTGTTGCGAACGGAATCGGCCAAGGCGCCCGGATGTACGCCGGGGAATTCAACGGCGACGGCCTTACGGATTTGGTCGCACTTGGCACACCGTGCACCTCGCCGAGTGGCACGATCTACCATGGGAATGCCACGCCTGGCAGCTTCACAGGCTCCAACCCGCGCATTTGGGAGCCGCCATGGATCGATCTCCAGCTGTGTATCGACCTGGGTACAACGCTCACGGCGGCAAGGCGAACGCGTGTCGCGGACTTTACCGGTGATGGACTGTCGGACTTTCAGATTTACGATTCGTGCCCGTTGTGTTTTCCCGCGGATGGTACGAATTTCTTCTTTAATTTGGGGTCAAATCACTATCTGCAGGGCTCGTACGCTTCGCCGTGGCCCGACATCGGCGCGACGACGCTTGGCGACTACGACGGCGATGGAAAGATGGATTTCTTTCATCGCGCGACCGGCAACACTTTTGGCAACGTCCATCTTGCAGCCACGGGTTTCACGCCCAGCGCCAATCTAACCGGCTACGCCGGCACCGTCGCCGGTGCGGCCGACTTCGACGGCAACGGCTGTTCCGACATCATGATGTTGGGGACGTCGAACAAGATCAACTACTGGTGCAACCCCGCGCTCGCGAGCTTGACGATCACGAACTGGTCGGCGAGCAACACCGCGTTCGGCGATTTCAACGGTGATGGCAAGACCGACATTCTCGTCGCCAACAAGACGACAACGGGCACGATCCAGCTTTCGACCGGCACTACGGTTGTCAACGCCGGCTTCACGGTCCCAAGCGGCTGGGGCAAATACCACCTCTATCCGGCCGACTTCAATGGCGACGGCCGCACCGACATCTTGCTGATCGCGCCGGGCATGTCGGGCATGTACGGCCCGACGACCGCGCACCAGATTCATCTGTCGACCGGGACGTCGTTCGTGTTCGCGGTCAGCATTGCGAACAACAATGCCGCCGACGGCGGCACCAGCACGACCGAACCCAAAGTGAGAGCTTTGGTCGCCGACTGGAACAACGACGGCTTCCCCGACATCTGGCTGCAAAAGCCCTCGGGCGACACGATCTACACCGTCGATCAATCGACGGGCGTCGCCTTTAAGCCGGAGTTCATGAACACCGTCTCGAATGGCCTCGGCATCACGACGACCGTCACCTACGACCGCCTGAACAAGCCCTCCGTCTACACCAAGGACACGACCTCGACCTATCCGACGGTCGACATCAACGCCCCGTTCTACGTAGTCGCGCGCGTCGATTCCGGCAACGGCATCGGCGGCACCTATTCCTCGACGTACCAGTATGTGGGCCTAAAGGCGGAGCAGACGGGCCGTGGCTTCCTCGGCTTCCGCCAGCGCATCATCACCGACCTGCAGACGAACGTCGTCGAAACCACGACATTCCGCCAGGACTTCCCTTATCTGGGGTTGGTCGCGAGCCAGACGAAGGTGCGCGGTGCGGTCACGCTGAATTCGAAGACGAACACGTTTGCCTCGTCGTCACCGGGCACGGGGCGCTACCTCGTCACGCTGTCGCAGACGGTGGAGGCGCAGAACGACCTGAATGGCGCGGCACTCCCCACGGTCACGACTGCCTATCAGTACGACACGTTCGCGAACGCGACGCAGGTCAGTGTCACCACCCCCGACGGGTCGTCCAAGGTCACGAACTCGACCTACACGAACGATACGGTGAACTGGCTGCTGGGGCGGCTGATCACCGCGAACCAGACGAACACGGTCGGCGGGAACGCGGTGACGCGGCAGACGTCGTATGCGTACAACGCGACGTCCGGCTTGCTGACCCAGGAGGTTGTGGAACCGAACACGCCCGCATTGCGCCTGCAGACTGACTACACGTACGACGCGTTCGGGAATCAGCTGACGGCGACGGTCTCCGGCATAGACATTGTTACGCGCACGTCGTCCGTGGGCTACGACACGCAGGGTAGGTTTGCCACCACAGCGACGACTGCGTTGAACCACAATGCAAGCCAAGCGCTCGATCCTCGCCACGGCGGCGCGACAAGTGCGACCGATGTCAATGGTCTGGTAACGACGAGTACGTACGACGCATTCGGTCGCCCAACCTTGGCAACGAACCCCAATGGCACGAAGGTCAGTACCGCTTACGCTTTCTGCTCCGGCGTGAACGGTGGCACAACAACCTGCGTCACGGGCGGCAAGTTTGTTGCCACCACGACGCCGTTCGCAGTCGATGGTACGACACAGATTGGGTCGCAAACCAAAACGTATTTCGACGCGCTTGCACGTCCGATCGCCCAGGATGACCAAGGCTTCGACGGCGCGGTCGTGCGCACGGCAACGCAATATGACGCGTTTGGTCGCGTCGCACAGGTCAGCCGCCCTTACTTCGCGTCCGGCGGAACACCCAAGTGGATGGTCAACACCTACGACGAAATCGGCCGCATCGTCACGATCACGCAACCGAATGGCGGCCAAACGACGACCGCGTACAATGGTTTGACCACGAGCGTCACAAACGCGCTGAGCCAAACCACGACCACGGTCAAGAACCAACAAGGTCAAATCGCCAGCGTCACCGACAACGCGGGCACAACCAGTTACACCTACGACCAGTTCGACAACGTCAAAACGCTCACCGATTCCCAGGGCAACGTCACGACGTTCACGTACGATACGCGCGGCCGCAAGACCGCCGCGAACGACCCCGATATGGGGGTCTGGCAATACACATACAACACGCTCGGCGAACTCGTCTCACAGACCGATGCGAAGAACCAAACGACAACGCTGGCTTACGACAAGCTTGGCCGTATGACGCAGCGTGCGGACGTCGGATTTACCTCTACCTTTACATACGATACCGCCGTCAAGGGTATCGGCAAGATCGCGTCCGACAGTACTTCGAACGGCGCAGGCCATACCTACACCTACGACAGCCTGGGCCGGTCAAGTTCCATCGCGACGACGGTCGAGGGCAACACCTACACGGTGACGACGACCTACGACATGCACGGCCGCCCGGACGTCGTCACGTACCCTTCAGGCTTTGCGGTCCGCCACGAGTACACGAGCCTCGGCTACCTCTACAGACTCATGAACAACGCGACGTCAACGGCGCTTTGGACCGCAAACACCGTGAACGCGGAGCTGCAGATCACACAGCAAACGGCTGGCAACGGTGTGGTCACGAACCGCACCTATGACGCGAACACGGGCCTCGTGCAGACGGTACAAGCTGGTGTTTCGAACGCGGTCGCGAACTTCTCGTTCGGGTTCAACCTGGTCGGTTCGCTGACCAGCCGCACTGATGCGATCAACAGCGTCACTGAGAACTTCACCTACGACAGCATGAACCGCTTGACGCAGTACGCGATCGTGGGCGGGTCGATGAAGACGGTCGGGTACGACCCACTCGGCAACATTACCTCGAAATCGGATGTCGGCTCCTACGCTTACCCGACTGCCGGTACGCCCCGCCCGCACGCGATCGGCTCGATCACTGGCGCGGTGAACACGATCTTCACCTACGATGCTAATGGCAACATGATCGCGGGCAACGGGCGCACGGTCACGTACACATCGTTCAATATGGCGGAGTCGATCACACAAGGCTCTTCGACCGTCAATTTCACCTACGATGCGAACCACGAGCGCATCAAGCAAGTGGCGCCTGAGGGAACGACCGTCTACGTCGCGGGCGGCATCGAACGGTTCCAGGCCACCTCGGGGCTCGTACAGTGGAACCAGTATCTGATGGCTGGCAAGCAGCGCGTCGGCGTGCATATGACGCGCTCCGACTCGACGCAAAACACCCGCTACTTCGTCACCGACCATCTGGGCTCCGTGTCCGTCTTGACGGACGAAATGGGTACGGTCGTCGAACGCTTGAGCTACGACGCCTGGGGCAAGCGCCGCCACCCGAACGGGGCGGATGATCCGACGGGATCGATCACGAGCCAAACAACGCGCGGCTTCACCGGACACGAGCACATCGCGAGCGTCGGCCTCATCAACATGAACGCCCGGATCTACGATCCACTAATCGGGCGCTTCATGACGCCGGACTCTTTGATAGAGAGCATCTACCTCAGTCAGATTCTGAACCGCTTCACCTATGTCGGCAATAACCCTCTCTCGATTGTCGATCCGACCGGCAAGTCGTGGCTCTCTAGTTTGTTCCGCAAAGTGCCGATACTACGTGCAATACTTGCCATAGCGGTGGCAGTGATATTCCAGCAGTGGGAAGTCATCGGGTTCCTTGGCTCGCTTGGAAACGCTGTTGTCGGAGGATTACTAAGCGGCTTCATCTCTGGTGGAACGCTGCAGAGCACTCTCTTGGGTGGGCTGCAGGTCCTCGCCTTCTCGGCGATACACGCGATAAAGCAAGCCGCTGGCATTCTAAACGAACTGACTGCTCAAGGGGTTTTGATGCATGGTCTTGTCGGCGGCTTGGTCAGCGTCGCCCAAGGTGGAAACTTTGCATCCGGATTTCTGGCCGCAGGCTTTGGCGAACTAGTGTCGCCGCTCGTTGGGACGGAAGTTTCGGCAAAGGGGCTTGTCGTTAGCACTATTGCAGGCGGGGTTGGTTCTGTCCTGGGTGGAGGCAAGTTTGAAAACGGGGCCATTACCGGCGCCTTTGGATATCTGTTTAATGCCGCCGCGCGTGGTGCAAAAGACCACGGGTGGAAGACATCGAAGAACTATGGGCGCGGATTCCAAAGTGATGATGACGCCGCGATTGCGGCGCGTAACGAGATTGTGGAACTAAAAAAATCCGAGAATGGAGTACCGGGTCTTTGCGCCGGATACCGAGAATGTAGCACTGTCATTTACAAGAGTTGGTCGGATGGATTGTGGTACTACGATTACATTTATGCAGGCGCCCCTCAGGGAACTCCGGCGCTTGAGTGGGAATCGACGAAACACGCCAATCAAGAGCGA
>CAYXQB010000080.1:0-12108 GCA_964466435.1 uncultured Flavobacteriaceae bacterium
CAAGAACGCCAGCCATGCCTACAACTTTATGGTGCGGGAGCCCGGAGAATTCGCGCAGCGCCCATACCATCGCATCGAGTGGGTTCGTGACGCAGATGACGAACGCGTTCGGCGCGTGGGCCTTGATGCCGTCGCCCACTGCGCGCATCACGCCAAGGTTAACATTAAGTAAGTCGTCGCGGCTCATTCCGGGTTTGCGGGGGACGCCGGCCGTCACGATAACCACGTCGGCGCCCGCAATGTCGGCGTAGGACTGCGTGCCTTTGTAGTGCGCGTCGAAGCCGTCGACCGGTGCAGATTGCGAGATATCCAGCGACTTTCCTTGCGGCAAGCCCTCCGCGATGTCGAACAAAACAACGTCGCCGAGTTCTTTCAAACCAATGAGATGGGCGAGGGTGCCGCCGATTTGTCCACCGCCGATCAGAGCAATTTTTTTCCGAGCCATGTGAGGTCTTTCTTGGAGGTTGTGCGACGGCGAAGCCGTTCACCAAAGTTGGGAGACGATGTTGAGCTTAATGTGGGGACGCGTAGCGCATCCCCCGACTCAATCGCAAGCGCACAAGCACTGCGTGCACATGTGATTTATGCAACACTGTCAACTCAAATATTGATTCAGTTTGTTTTCGCATGTACGGTGCGGCATCAAAGTTGCAGTGCCTCTAGTTCAAATTTTTGACGGATCCGGCCCCACGTGTTCGGGGGAAAGCGCGGCCCGGTGTCCGTAGAACCAAGTGGAGTAGGTTCATGCGTACCGTCGCGCTTGCTGGAATTCTGGTTTCGACGACAATTTTGAGCGGATGTGCAGGCACGGTTGCCGGCGTGTCGCTCAGTTCGATCTCCTCGTTCGCAGGATTTGCGTCCACGTTGTTCACAGGTGCCGACCTCGGCGAGCACGCCGTGTCGCTGGTGACAGGTAAGGACTGCCGCTTCTCGGAAGGCCTGGTGCGCGCCGATCGCGACATCTGCGAAGAACGCGGTTCGGCCGCCACGCGCGACGACTTCCACGGCATCTTCGTCGAGCGGATCGATGCGGACGGCACGGTCGTCTATGCGGCGCCGAAATATATGCCGGTGAACATGGCCGCCGGCGAAAACGAAACCAGCACCGACGCGATTTGGACCGAGATCAAGACCGCGAAGGCCAAGGAAGAGAGCGAACGTCAGCTTGCGCGCGCGAACGCTGCGCAGCAGATCGACGTTGCGGCGCTTGCAACGACGAGCGTTTCACCCGAGTCGCTTGCGTTCATGCCGACGAACGGTTCCGACATCATCGACGGTGACACCGCGAGCCAAACAGCGCAGCGTCCGCGCAGCACCGTGGTCAATGCGGCCGGAGCCAAGCCGGCTAAGGCCGCGAAGGAAACCGTTCAAACGACGGCGACCGATACCGATCAACCCGCGCTTGATGCGACGACATTCGCCGCTGCCACCCCGATGTCGGATACCGGCTCAGGCGGCCCGCTGATCGCGACGGCGACCGGTAGCGTGCCTGTGAGCTCGAAGCTCATCAACGGCGAGCCTGTCGTGATCTTGCGCATTCGCCCGACGATGACTGCAGCGTCCGCGGCGCCTGTCGAAACCGCGGTGGCGTTGCCGACCTACGTGCCGACGGAAGAAGTCGCGCCAAAGGTTCTGGCGGCGGCGGCACCCACGAAGCTTGCCGAGAAGCCCGCGACGCTGAAGCCGCGTTCGCCTCAGATGATCATCACCGACGTGCCGGTGCGTCCGACCTTCCCGGCGACGCCCGACACGCGCGTTGCAGGTGTAACGCCAGCCCTCGAAAAGCCGCGTGCGGCCAAGCCCGTGGCTGAGAAGCCGGCAACTCCCGCGACGAAGCCTGCCGTCGAGAAGCCGGCGCCCGCGACACTCGCTGCTGCCTCGCCGGAGGCGACCGGTGCACCGCGTAAGCCGCCCGTCCCGACGGCATCGACCGCCGCGTACGAGCCGCCAGAGGACGCCGCCTTCACGGGTAGCGCGCCAGTGCAGACGGCGAGCGACATCCCCGCCGAAGCGCCAGCGGAGTCGACCTCAGCGTTCACGGAGCCGCAGCCGACGCCGGCCGCGCCGTCGCCGCTGATCCCGATGCAGCAGGAATAGCGCCCTAGCTTTCCGTCACTTTTGGCTTGTGTGAGCGCCCGAGATACTCGGGCGTTTGCATTTCCACGAGGCGTGAAGCCGTGCGCTCGAATTCGAACGCGCCGTCGCCGGCCGCGTACAGCTCGTGTGGCTGGGCGGCCGCCGTGCAGATCAGCTTCACCGAGCGTTCGTAGAGCGCGTCGATGAGCGTTCCGAAGCGCTTGGCTTCGTTGCGCTTGTCCGGCGTGAGGCGCGGCACGTCTTTCAAGACGACGGCGTGGAAGTTGTCGGCGATCGCGAGGAAATCGTGAGGCCCGAGCGATGCGACGCAAAGATCGTCGAACGTGAAGCGCGCGGCGCCGCGCGCGTGCTCGGGCACCTTGAGCTTGCGGCCCAAGACGTCAAGCTCGATGGGCGCACCATGCGTCATGCCGGTCAGATCGTGCCAGACTGCATCGAGCGCCGCTGCCGCATCGGCGTTGAGCGGCGTGAAGTACACCCGCGCGCGCTCGAGCCGCGCAAGGCGGTAGTCGATGGGGCCATCGAGGCACATGACGTCCATGTGCCGTTCGATCAGGCCGATGGCAGGCACAAACAGCTGGCGGTTGATACCGTTCTCGTAGAGTTCGCGCGGGTGACGGTTCGACGTGGCAACGACGACGATGCCCTGCTCGAACAACGTCTCGAACAGGCGCGCGAGGATCATCGCGTCGGCGATGTCGAGCACCTGGAACTCGTCGAAGCAGAGCAAAGCGGCACTTGCGCGGATATCGGCGGCCGTTCGGGCAATCTCATTGCCCGGATCCTTTTCGCGCCAGCGCCTCACCGTCGCGTGGACCTCGGCCATGAAGTCGTGGAAGTGCACGCGGCGCTTCGGCGCGTAGGCAACGTTTTCGTAGAACAAGTCCATCAACATAGACTTGCCGCGACCGACCGGGCCGTGGATGTAAAGCCCGCGCGGCGGCGGGGCCGCGCGACCGAAGCCAAACAACGATTTGCGGCCGGGGGCATGCGCTTCGAGCCTCGTCGCCAACGCCTCAAGCGCGCCCGAAACCCGCTCCTGTGCGGGGTCGCCGGTCAGCTTCTTCTCGGCGACAAGCGCGCGATAGCGTTCGAATGGGTGCATGCGCGCGGTCGAAACCTAAGGCACGCGGCTGTAGCGGCCGTCGAGGACCGCACGTATGCCGCAGTAGTCGCTGCAGTTCTTGGTTTGCACGACCATGACGTCGTCGCCGTCGGGCGCGATGGTCATGCGGCAGGCGCTTGCTCCCTTATCGGCGTAGCGGATGACGCCCTTGCCGCCTTGCGGGGCGCTGTCGGTGTCGAACCAGCAGGTGTGATCTCCGCCGCCAACGGTCAGGATGCGCAGAGCTGCGTCATAGCCGAACCGGACAATCCACATCGACCCGCCCATGCCTTCAGGCTGATACTCGGCAAAGGCCGCATAGACGTTGACGTATTGGCTCAGTTCGGTGAGGCGTGCGCGATAGGTACGCTCGATGCAGTCGCTGTCGTCGCGGCAGGCATCACGGACTGCAAGGAAGTTCCGCTGACCGGCCATCACCGGCTGACGCATGTTCGGCTTCTGGTTCAAGGCGAGCTTGTATAGCCGCGCCATCTGGCGGTCGGTCCACTGTAGATTCGGAACGTCGCAGACGGTCTTTTCGGCTGCGCTTTTGGCCTTCGAGCAGTCGAAGCTTGGGTTGGCGGTAGCCGGCGCGAATGCGAGCAACGCAACGGCGGCCATCGTGAACAGCTTACGCATGGGTCACTTCATCGTCGGGATGACGAAGCTGGAGCCTTCGCGGACGCCGCCTTTGGGCCAGCGGGCGGTGACGGTTTTGATCTTCGTGAAGAAGCGCACGCCTTCGGGGCCGTGCTGGTTCGCGTCGCCGAAGGCCGAGCGCTTCCAGCCGCCGAACGTGTGGTAGGCGAGCGGCACGGGGATCGGCACGTTGATGCCGACCATGCCGACTTGGACTTTGCTTGCGAACTCGCGCGCGGCGTCGCCGTCGCGGGTGAAGATCGCGACGCCGTTGCCGTAGGCGTGTTTGGACGGCAGGGCGGCTGCTTCCTCAAACGTTTGTGCGCGGGCGATTTGCAGCACAGGGCCGAAGATTTCTTCCTGGTAGGTGCGCATGTGCGGCTTCACATGATCGAACAGCGAGCCGCCGAGGAAGAACCCGTTTTCGTAGCCCTGCATACGGAAATTGCGACCGTCGACGACGAGTTCGGCGCCTTCCTTCACGCCCATTTCGATATAGCCCTTCACCTTCTCGCGGTGTTCGCGGGTGACAAGCGGGCCGTAGTTCGCGGCCGGGTCGGTGGGCAGCGAGACTTTCAGTTCTTCAACGCGGGGTTTCAAGCGGCGCACCAGCTCGTCGCCAAGCTTGTCGGTGACGGGGACCGCAACCGCGATCGCCATGCAGCGCTCGCCGGCCGAGCCGTAACCCGCTCCGATCAGATCGTCGACGACCTGGTCGAGGTCCGCGTCGGGCATGATGATCGCGTGGTTCTTCGCGCCGCCCATTGCCTGCACGCGCTTTCCGTGCGCGGTGCCGGTCATGTAGACGTATTCGGCGATTGCGGTGGAGCCCACGAAGCTGACCGCCTTGATGTCGGGGTCTTTCAGGATTGCGTCGACGGCTTCCTTGTCGCCGTGCACGACGTTCAGAACGCCCGGAGGCGCGCCCGCTTCCAGCATCAGTTCTGCGAGACGAATGGGAACGCTTGGGTCTTTTTCGCTGGGCTTGCAGATGAATGTGTTGCCGGCGGCAATCGCGACGCCGAACATCCACATCGGGATCATGGCCGGGAAGTTGAACGGCGTGATTCCGGCGACGACGCCCAAGGGCTGGCGCATCGAATAGACGTCGATGCCGGTGCCGGCGCTTTCGGTGTATTCGCCCTTCATCAGATGCGGGATGCCGCAGGCGAATTCGATCACCTCAAGGCCGCGTTGGATGTCGCCCTTGCTGTCGGCGATGACCTTGCCGTGCTCCGCAGACAGCATCGCCGCCAACTCGTCCATGTTCTTTTCGACGAGCGCCTTGAAGTTGAACATCACGCGGGCGCGCTTTTGCGGGTTCTGCGCCGACCATTCGGGGAAGGCCTTTTGCGCCGCTTCGACGGCGGCACGCATCTCAGCCGTCGATGCGAGCGGCGTCTTGGCCTGAACCTCGCCCGTCGCCGGATTGTAGACGTCGCCGAAACGGCCGGACGTTCCCTTCACATGACGACCGGCTACGAAATGCGTCAGTTCCCGCACCATTATCTTCATCTCCGCGTTTGGACGGTTGTGTAGCACCGGAGCGGGCAGGCCTCCAGTGACGCGTTAGGTCAGCGCGAGCAGCCTGGGGCCGAAAATCAGGAGGCCCACGGCGATGGCGCCAGCTGCGGCGATGAGCACGGCGGCTGCGGCCACGTCCTTGGCTTGTTTGACCAGCGGATGAAACTCCGGCGAGGCGACATCGCAGAGAAGTTCGAGGGCCGTGTTCAGGGCCTCGGCACTCCACACCGCGACGATCGCCAGGATCAGTGCAAGCCACTCCACGGTGCTGATTGCGAACCAGAATGCGAGGAGACGAGCGGCGGCCGTCGCCGCCCAATGGATCCAGGCGTTGTGCGGGGTGCGCAGCATCGGGGCGATGCCCGCGAGCGCGTAACTGATGCTTTTGATCCGTGCGGCGATCGTAAAACCGGCCATCGCCGCCCTACCCTTCAGCCGCGCGGGACGGCGACCCAATAGTCGAGATCGAGAATGACGGCTGGGTCATAGGATCCGTCGGCCTGCTTGTCCGGAAAGTCGGCGCCAGCGCGATCCTTAGTTGCCACGGTGCGCAGTCTCAAGTGGCCCCAGTCACCACTTTGACCGGAAGCCGCCTTATCAACGATTTCGCTCCAGGCGTAAACCGTGTCGCCTGCGAAACAAGGTGCGACGTGGCGACCGGCGTTGATACCGGTGACGAAGAGGGCGTTTTCGAGGCCGTTGTAGCTGAGGGCGCGGGCGATCGAGATGACGTGGCCACCGTAAACGATGCGCTTGCCGAAGCGGCCTTGGCGTTCCGTGTGCGCGTTGAAGTGGACGCGAGCCGTGTTGTGATACAGGCGCGTCGCCATCATGTGCTCCGCCTCCTCGACTGTCATGCCGTCCGCGTGGTCGATCTTTTCGCCTATTGCGTAGCCGTCGAAGAACTTTGCGCTGCCGGTGTTGCGGCGTTGGCCCGAAGGCAGAGCGGCCCTGGCGGGGAGCGTGAGGTTCGCCGGGTCCACCGCTGACGGCAAGCTTGGGACCTGCGGCGGCGGACCTTCGGCGTCCTTTTTGCGTTTGCGTACCATGACCCAACGCGCAAACGTCAACACGTCTTCGCCGCGCTGGTTGAAGCCGGTGGAGCGGACATAGACGATGCCGGATTCGCGGTTCGCGTTTTCGCGCGAGCCCAAAACTTCCGTCCGGGCGTTCAGCGTGTCGCCGGCGAAGACCGGCTTCAGAAACCGGCAGTCCGCATACCCGAGATTCGCAATCGCGTTCAGCGATACGTCGGGCACGGTCTTTCCGAAAACGGTGTGGAAGACCAAAAGGTCGTCGATCGGGCTCTCCGACAAGCCTAGAGCGCGGGCGAATTCGGTGGAGCTTTGTGCGGCGAAACGGGCACCGTAGAGGGCGGTGTAGAGCGCCGCATCTCCCGCGGTCAGCGTGCGCGGGGGGGCATGAACAAAGGTGCGGCCGGCGTGAAAGTCCTCAAAGAAATTCCCTGCGCCGGCCGTCGTCATCATCGTCCTATTTCGTCAACGCTTTCAGGCCTTCGCGCGCTTCCGCCTGATTTGGATTGATAGCGAGGGCGCGGCGATAGGTTTCGATCGCAAGCTTCTTCTGTCCGCTGTCTTCATACAAGCGGCCAAGCGTGCCAATCCAGTCGGCGTTGCCGGGGCGCATGCGCGACGCGGTTTCGCAGTCCTTGATCGCAGCACCGAAATTGCTGAGCCAGCTGTAGGAAACGCAACGGCCGTAGAAGTAGTCGGCGTTGCCGGCCTTGATCTTGATAGCCTTGCTGAACGCGTCCGCCGCCTTGGCGTGTTGGTCCTTGGATTGATAGGTCAACGCCATCTCGTAGTAGGCGCCGTCCATGTTCGGGTCGGCAGCGACGGCAGCTTCATAGTCAGCGATCGCCTTGTCGTATTGGCGGGACGAGCGATAAGCCTTTCCACGGAAGTAGTGCGTCGGCCCGAGCCAGGTTTTCGGCAAGCGGCCGGAGTCCATGATTTCAGTGAAGAGCTTGATCGCCGTCGCGAAGTCGCGCTTGTTCAGCGCTTCGGTCGCCTTTTTGTAGTTGCCCTGCCAATCGTATCGGACGGGCGGGTTGTTCGACGGAGCGGCCGGCGGTGTTGCCGCCGGAGCTGCAGCGGGGGCCGCCGCAGCGAAGGCGGCCGACGCCGAAACGAGGACAGTTGCCAGTACAATCAGCAGTCGCTTCACAATATCACTCCTTGTTACCACCCGGCTGCCGCAGTCCTGCAAGGGCGCCGGAAAAACGGTTAGCACCAACAACTAGCTTTCGACGCGCGCCAAGCCTTCGGAGGCGATCGTGTTGCCCGGATCGGCCGCCAGCAACTGGCGATACACCTGGGCCGCGCGCGGGCGATTGCCGGTCTGTTCAGCCGATTGAGCCGTCGCAATCATGAGGTCCGTGTCTTTGGGCGAAGCCGCGAGCGCCTTCTCGCAATCGGGGATCGCAGCGGCATAGTCTCTCTTGTTGTAGAGAAGCTTGCAGCGTCCACTGCGGTAGTTGGCGGCGTCCGGGTCGATCTTGATCGCCTTGTCGAGGCTGACGAGCGCCTGATCGTCCTGCTTGAGGACCAACTGACAGCTGGCGAGCGAGTAGTAGTAGTCGCCCTTCTGAAGATACTCGGTCGCTTTGACGTAGTCGGCCACCGCCGAGTTGCAGTCTTCCTTGTAATGATACGCGCTGCCACGGCCGAAATAGAGGCGGCCCATGGTGTGCGGCTCGTCTTCGAAGGCGCGCGAGTCGATTGCTTTCGTGAAGAGTTCGATCGCACGGTCGTAGTTCTTTTCCATCACCGCCTCTTCGGCTTGGTGCGGGACTTTTTGCAAGTCGGCCTTCTTCTTCGCCCTGCGCTCCGACGGCAGGTCGGCAGCGAGTGCGGAGAGGGCAAAGACGACAACGAGTGCCACGGCGCCGAGACCGGCGAGACTTTGCTTGAGCATGCTGACCCCAACTCTTGTTGTTCTACAAAAAGGCGAGGCCGAGCCCCACCGACGGAACCCGGCCCAACCCACTATCTGTAACAATACCATCTGGGCTCGTGGAGGGCAAAACGCCCGTTCACCTTTCCAGAGCCTGAATGGCCTCGGCCAAGGCGACCGTTTGTTTCGCGATTTCGGCGTGCAAAAGCTCAACCATTCTGCCCTCAAGGGAGATGGCACCTTTGCCTTTGTTCTCGGGAAGTTCGAAGGCGTTCAGGATCGCGCGGGCCCGGTTAACTTCGACAGGGTCGGGTGCGAACGTGCGGTTGCACGCCTCGATCTGGGAGGGGTGAATGAGCGTCTTGCCGTCGAAGCCCATCGCCCTGCCCTGGCGGCAGACGGCGTCGAAACCCGCACTGTCCGCGATCTCGTTGAAAACGCCATCGATCACGGCAACGCCGTGCGCGCGGGCTGCCATGACGGATAGGTTCAGACTTGCGAGCAGCGCTTCGCGGCCGGGCGTGTGAAGGGCGCGCATCTCCTTCACCAGGTCGTTCGTGCCCATCACGAGGCACGCAAGCCTGCCGCCAGCGGCGGCGATCGCGTTGGCGTTGAATATGGCGCGCGGCGTTTCCATCATGAGCCAAAGCGCGCAGGCTGCGTTGGCTTCGCTCAGATGTTGTTCGGCGTGGGCGACGTCGGCGACATCGTTGATCTTCGGAACGAGGATGGCGTCAGGCCCAGCTGCCGCTGCGGCTGCGATGTCTTCATGTCCCCAAGGCGTGTCCAGCGCGTTCACCCGGATGACGATTTCGCGCTTGCCGAAGCGGCGGTCTTTTACGGCGGCACAGACTTGCGTCCGGGCGAGTTCCTTTGCCTCGGGCGCGACCGCGTCCTCGAGGTCGAGGATGAGGGCATCCGCCGGCAACGTTGCGGCTTTCTCAAGCGCCCGGGCGTTCGAGCCCGGCATGTAGAGGACGCTGCGGCGAGGGCGGGTGGTCATGGGTTTCTCCTTGGGCGCGCGGCGGTATAGCAAGCCCGGCCCGGCGTTGTCGATTTTCGCTTCTGTGGTTCGTCTTCGATCCGGTAGGCTGAACGAGGAGGATATCCATGCCGAAGTACATGCTGTTTTTGCACGAGGATCAGGGGCAATTCGACGGGCGCTCCGAGAGCGAGATGATGCGTGTAATCAAGGAGTACGGCGCCTGGGCGGCGAAGATGCGCGAAGAGAAGCGCTTTGTGGGCGGCGAGAAACTTACCGACGATGCCGGCAAGGTGTTGCGCAACAAGCAAGGCAAGATTGTCGTGACCGACGGGCCCTACGCGGAGAGCAAGGAGGTCGTGGGCGGGTATTTCGCGATCGCGGCTAAGGACTATGCCGAGGCGTGCGAGATCGCAAAGGAGTGCCCGCACCTGAAGTATGGCGGGCGCGTTGAGTTGCGCGAGATTCACGAGATCTGACATGGGCCCGGCGGCCGATGAGCTTAGATCGCTGATCGATCGCCTTTCGCGCCGCGAGATGGGGCGACTTACCGGAGCGCTAACGCGATCGCTCGGCGGGTCGGCCCTTTCGCTTGCGGAAGACTGTGTGCAAGACGCGTTCGTTGCGGCGTTGAAGACTTGGGCTGAACGCGGCGTGCCGGACAATCCGTTTGCTTGGCTGCTGACAACTGCGCGCAACCGAGCGCTGGATCGCTTGCGGCGGCATGCCATGATGAGCGCGCTCGAACCCAAAGTCGGCGAGTGGATCGAGCATCTGCAAGCGCCGCCGAAGGACCTGCTTGGTGACGAAGAGCTGTCGCTGATCGTACTCTGTTGCGATCCGGCGCTGGAGCAAGAGGCGCGGCTTGCGCTGACACTGAAGAGCGTTTGTGGATTTACGGTCGAGGAAATCGCGCGGGCGTTTCTGGCGACGCCGGACGCGATCGCTCAGCGCCTGGTTCGGGCCAAGGCGCGGCTGCGCGAACTTGACGTCGTGTTCGCGATGCCTGCGGGTGCGCGGCTGGGCGAGCGGATGCCGTCGGTTTTGCGGACGGTCTATCTGCTTTTCAACGAGGGTTACGCGGCCAGCGACGGCGACCGTTTGATACGCCAGGATGTTTGCGACGAGGCGCTGCGGCTGGCGGAGTTGGTGGCGTGGCATCCGATCGCGTCGTCGCCGGAGGGGCATGCACTTGCCGCGTTGATCCTGTTCCAGCACGCGCGGCGCGACGCGCGCGTGGCGGCGGACGGGACGCCGATCTTGCTTGAGGCCCAGGACCGGCGGCTGTGGGATCCTGCGATGATCGCGCGCGGGTTTCAGCATCTGTCGGCATCGCGGAACGAGACGGCGCTGACGGCGTTGCATCTTGAGGCCGGGATCGCGTCTGTGCATGCGGCGGCCCCGTCGTGGGAGCGGACGGACTGGCCGGTGCTCGTGGGCTACTACGACGCGCTGGCGGAGGTGCAGCCTTCGCCGGTGGTTTCGATAAACCGGGCGATTGCGCTTGCGATGTGGCACGGGGCGGCGGTGGGGCTTGAGGCGCTGAAGCCGCTGGCAGCCGAGAAGGCGATGGCGCGCTATCTGCCTTACCACTTGGCCATCGGCGACTTGGAGGCCCGTGCGGAACGTAGGGCCGAGGCGCGCGCGGCGTTCGATCGGGCGCTGGCATTGCCGATGTCGGTCCAAGAGCGCAAACTGGTCGAAATGAAACTCAAGCGCGCGAGCGATGCCTGAACCACTTTGCGTTCTTTCGATCCAATCCGAAGTCGTACGCGGGCATGTCGGCAATTCCGCCGCGCGCTTTGCGTTGCAGCGCTTGGGGCTCGAGGTGTGGACTGTGCCGACGGTGCTGCTTTCCAACCACCCGGGGCATGGGCAGTTTCGCGGCGAGGCGACGAGTGCTGCCGCGCTGGCCGCACTCATCGACGGGCTCGATGCGCATGGTTGGCTCGCACGTTGCAACGGGGTGATTTCGGGGTATCTCGGCGCTGCCGAGCAGGCGCGCGTTGTGGCGGACGCTGTGCGGCGGGTGAAGGCGCAGAACCCTGGTGCCATCTATCTGTGCGATCCGGTGTTCGGTGACGACGACGGTGCCTATGCACTGCCGGGTGTGGCGGAGGCGATGGCGCGCGAACTCGTGCCGCTCGCCGATATCGTGACGCCGAACCGGTTCGAGCTTTCGAGCCTGACGTCGAAGCGGATCGAGGGCGCGAACGATGCCGTGGCGGCTGCGCGCACGCTTGGCAAGGCCGAGACCGTGGTCACGTCGGTGCCGTTCGAGGGCGGGCGTATTGGCACGGTCGCGGTCACGCGGGAGGGGGCGTGGGCGGTCGCGGCGCCCAGGATCGCGCTTGTGCCGAACGGGTCCGGCGACCTGCTCGCGGCGCTCGACCTCGCGGCGCGGCTTCAGGGGCGCGATGCGGCTGGCGCGCTGTCCGCCGCTTGCTCCGCCGTGGACGGCGTGCTTCGCGCAAGCGCTGGGGCGGACGAGTTGCGGCTCGTTGCCGCGCAAGCGGAGATCGGCCTGCCGGGCGGCATCTTGACGGCCGAGATCGTGCGCTAGATCAAGTTCAATACCGTGCCGATCAATGATAGACTGGGCGCGTGTTGCGGTGGATGGTGCCATGAACGCTCTTGTGCGCGCTGCTGTCGTCGTTGCGGTTGTTTCCTTGCTCGCCGCTTGCGTGTCGCCGACGCCCTATCAGCCGGCGCCGCCGCGCGGGTTCGGCTTCTCGGAGGAGCGGCTCGACCAGAACAAGTTCCGCGTCTCGTTCCGAGGTAACTCGCTGACAAAGCGGGAGACCGTGGAAGACTATCTGCTTTACCGCGCGGCGGAGCTGACGCT
>CAYXQB010000081.1:0-12064 GCA_964466435.1 uncultured Flavobacteriaceae bacterium
AGTCGTGCGTATGTGCCGACCCAGCCTTTGAACGCGAACACGTCGCCGGATTCGGAAAGGTGAATCGCTTGGGCCGAGTCGGCGTGCGCCTTCTCGGCTTTGCCGAACAGGATGCCGATCGCGGGCAGGAAGATGAGCGCCACCACCATCGACGCCGTCATGATGAAGATCATGGTCAGCGGCAGATAGCTCATAAATTTTCCGGTCACGTCCGGCCAGAAAAGAATAGGGGCGAAGGCTGCAAGTGTGGAGGCGGTCGAGGAGACGACCGGCCAGAACATGCGCTGCGCGGCCAGCGTGAAGGCTTCGCGCTTCGAGAACCCTTCGGTGAGTTTGCGGTCGGCGTATTCAACAACGATGATGGCGTTGTCGACCAGCAGGCCCACGGTGATGACCATGCCCATCATGATCATCATGTTGATCGTGTAGCCGCCAAACCATAGGCACATGATGCCGATCAGAAACGATGCGGGGATCGAGAAGCCGACGATCAAGCCGGAGCGTAGGCCCAATGCCGCCACGACCACGACCATGACGAGCGCGATCGCGAGCAGCACGGCGTTTGTCAGATGGGTCAGCTGCGAGCTTATCCAGTTCGACGAGTCGAACGAGTAGTCGATCTTCACGCCGGTGGGGATTTGCGCACGGGCATTTTCAACGAGGCTTTTCACGCGCGAGATCGTATCGACGATATTCTCGCCGACACGTTTTTTGACTTCGACCGATATCGCGGGGTTGCCGTTGAAGCGCAAGTAGACGCTGCGGTCGAGGAATGTGCGGCGCACGTCGGCTATGTCTTGAAGCGTGACCACACTGTCGCCGCTCACTTTGACCGGCAGGCTGAGCACGTCCTGAGGGCGTTCGACGAGGCCCGGCACTTTGACGGCAAAGCGGCCGCGGCCCGTATCGACGTTGCCGGCGGGGATGAGCTGGTTATTGGCTGAGACGACCCGGAACAGGTCGCCGCTTGAAACGCCGAAGCTCTGTAGGCGCGCCTGATCGACGATGATTTCGAGAACCTCTTCGCGCTGGCCGGACAGGTCCACGCTGAGCACGCTTGGGATGGCTTCGATCTCGCGCTCTAAACGCTTGGCCGTGCGCAGCAACGTGCGCTCCGGGACCGCGCCTGACAGAACGACCGAAATCACTGGCTCGTCGGCGATATTGACTTCGTTGATCTGGGGTTCTTCGGAGTCCTGCGGCAGTTCGGGGCGTGCGATATCGACCTTTTCGCGCACGCGCTGGCGGACCTGGTCCTTGTCGAAGTTGACGTCGAATTCGAGCGTAACGCCGCCGTACCCTTGTGCGGCGGTCGAGGTCATCTGCTTGAGGCCCTCGACGCTTTTGAGCTGCGTCTCAAGAGGGCGAACGATCAGACGCTCCGCGTCCTCCGGCGAGATTCCAGGGTGGAAGACGAGGATGCTGAATACCGGGATTGGGATGTCCGGATCGGCTTCCTTGGGGATCGAGATGTAGGCAACCGTGCCCAAGACAAGTACGGCGGCGAGCGCGCTTAGCGTGAGCCTAAGCCGCGCCAGCGCCCAATCGACGACCCCGATCATGACTGCGTCGCCTTGCCTTCAGGCGTCGCATCGACCTCTTGGCCGGGGGTCACGAATTCCTGACCGACCGTGATGATGGTGACCGTTTTGGGCAAGCCTGTGACCCACACACCGTCCGTGCCGTCGGCGACGACCGTCACAGGTAGGAACTGTACCTTCTTTTTCTCATCCACGATGCGCACACCGACCGTGCCCTTGTCGTCCAAGGACAGAATTGCCGGCGAGATCTTGTGCGCCTCGACGGTTTCCGACTTGACGTGAATGTCGGCGGTCACGCCGTCGCGGAGAGTTCCGGCGCCGTTCGGGACCTCGAGTTCGACGCGGAATGTGCGCGTTGCATCGGCGGCGCTCTTGGCGATGAAGCGCACCTTGCCTTCGACACGTTCTCCGGTCGTCAAGTCTGCCCAACCGGTATCGCCGATCTTGATCTTCTGAACGTCCTTTTCGGAAACTTGACCAACGACAAGGAACGGGTCTTGATCGACGACCATCGCGCACGGTTGGCCCGGCGCCAGATAGTCGCCGACGTTGACCATGCGATCGTCAACGACGCCGTCGAACGGCGCCTTGATCTTCGTGTTCTCCAGTTCCTTCTCCATGCGCTCAACTTGCGCCTTGGCGGCTTGGAAGCGTGCGAGATCGCCTGCTACCGACGTGTCCGAGCGGAATCCTTTTTGTTGGAGCTTCTGCGATGCTTCGAATTGCAGGGCATATTGCTTCTGGTTTGCACGCGCCTCGTTCAGCATGGCGACGCGGGCGTCGACGCTCAGTTCGCAAATCGTATCGCCGGTTTTGACGAATGCGCCTTTGTCGGCGCGTATGGCAGATACCTTTCCTGCGGTTTCCGCGCGCACCTGAACTTTGCGCAGCGCTTCGGTCCTGCCACGGATGACCAGTTCTCGGGCGCGCGTTTCTGCGGTGACCGCTTTCACGCGCACGGACGCCTTTGCCTTCGCGTCCGCAGCTTTGATGTCTTTGGCCGCAGCTTTCGGTTCGGTTGCGGCCGATGCCGATATGCCGCCCTTCGCCGGTTCGTCGGAACGGTTCAGCGCGCCTGACGCGACCCACACCGTCAGCAAAACGAATATCGTCGCCGCCACGATATAAGAGCGTCGAATCGGCGTTCCGGTGACATTTTGGTCGGTGGTTTGATTCATCGAACTTTCTCGGGCGCCCCCATGCGCGAGGGCATTATTGGCGAAATCTGTTGCAGAAGCGTCGCGAGCGTAGCTTTCTTTAGTGATTGTTCTCGTTTTGGTCTGCCAAAATTCCGTGCCTGCGACGCCGGGCCTCAAGCTGCTGGGCCAGGTGATTAGCGGAAATAGGCGCTATTGGGCAATTTACAATAGCGTGAGCGGCCGCAGCCGCCACCCGATCGGGTTACTCCAAATAGGCAGGGACACGATTAATGCACGAGAAGCAGTCGGCGGCTCAACTCGTGAATGAAAGTGCAGTGGAGCGTAAGAATACCCGCTGAATCCCTTGGCAACCGGCAATTTCTGTCGATACGGTCAGGTCTGTTAATTTTCGGCTGGGCGATTCCGATCGAGGGCCGACCTTCTCACCCCGGGGGAGACTGTTATGAAAACCTATGCCCAAGCCGCACTCGCGGCGCTGGCGATGTTGGCGGCGAGCGATGTTCGCGCGGAGTCCGTCGGCAATGCGTCGGCGATTATCCCGAACGCGTCGCAAGCCACACAAGGCACGCGCAGCGACCTTCGCATCAAGGACAACATCATCCGCAATGCGGAGCTCGTCACGGCCGATCGCGGCGCGCTCGAGGTCACGTTCAACGACGGTTCGAAACTCACGATGGGACAGAACTCGCGTCTGACGGTAGATGAGTATGTTTACAGTGGGCCTGGCGCGGGTAAGCAGACGGTGCGCTACACAAAAGGTCTCTTCCGCTTTCTGTCAGGCTCCATCCCGAAGGATAGCGTGAAGATCGAAACGCCGACCGTCACAATCGGCATTCGCGGCACGATCCTGCGCTCATGGGTCGGAGACGATGGCGCAGGAATGACTTCCGTCGAATTTGGACCGAACGGCGAAGAGTACGAAGTCGTGCTCACGTCGAAGGGAACGGGCAAGACAATCGTGCTGAAGTCCGGGCAGAAGGTCGCCTTCGACAACCAGGGTGTGTTCGAAGGCATTGTGGACGGTCAGGTCGAAGGCTGCCAGTAGGCGCCGCGCTGAGCCGAACCGTAGCAGAGCTGGGAACTCGAAGGGGATTTAGGATGAACGGTCAAACGCGCAACAAAACTCGCCTCCTCGCGCGCGCCTCGACAGTGGCCATTCTTGCCGCCGCCGGTCAGTTCGGCGTGGTAGCCGAAGCGCAGGCTGCGTGTCAGGACATAAGCGGGACGACGACGATTAGCAGCGACATCGAGTGCGCCCGGATTTATGGCACTTCAACAGGCGACGTCACCAACAACGCGAACATCGGTGAGCCCGTAGACGAAGACAACGCGGCAGCGTTTTTCGTGGGCGGTGAAGGCTCTCTCGTCGGGCAGTTGATCAACAACGATACGATGACCGGCGGCGACGCGTTTTTTGGAGCGGTGACGGTCGGGCAGGGCGCTTCCATCACTGGCGGAATCGTCAACAACGGCCAGATCATCTCAGGGTCGGGCAATGCGATTTCGATCGGCTATTACACGGTAGAAGGCACGTCGAGCGGCTTCCTGGGCGGCGGCATCACCAACTCCGGCGGCATCAGCGCTGCGTACGCGGGCATAGCCGCAGTTGAGGGGTTCCTTTCGGGTGGACTCGTCAACAATGCAAGCGGCGTCATTTCCGGTGGCGATTACGGTGTCTTCATCTCCCGAGACTTTACGAGCTGGAGCGGCGGGATCGCCAATAGCGGCAACATCATTGGCGATTTGGCGGGCATTCAGGTCGGCACTGCAATCGGAACAGGTATCGGCGACGTCGATTTTTCCGGCGGTATCCAGAACTACGGCACGATCAGCAGCTTGAACGGGCCGACGGTCCTTGCTGGCGGCAATTCGTTCAGCGACGGCATTTATAACAGCGGCCTCATCACGCAGCGCGATGCGACGGCAGCGGGCGGTGAGGGCAGCTACAGCGGCGTCGGCGTCGTCGTGTCGGCGGAGACGTTTAGCGGCGGCATCACCAACGACTACGGCGGCGAGATCGAAGGCCTCGGCGGTCCGGCGATTTGGGTGACGTCAGAGAACGCAACATTCAATGGCGACATCACGAATTTCAATATCATCGAAAGCACCGGCGGTTCGTCGGACTCGCACGGCATTCTGATTGAGAGCAGTGCGTTTAACGGTAGCGTCACCAACTTCGGGCAGATCACCGGCGGCGACAACGCGGTCTGGATTTCGCCGGGTGCGTTCAACGGCAACGTCAACAACTACAATTTCATCAGTGGTGGCGCGAACGGCGTTCTGATCGATCCCGGCGAATTCCACGGTAGCTTCGCAAACTACGGCTACATCTACGGAAGCAATGGCGCTGGCCTAATCATTTCGTCGGACGTAATCGACGGCGGCGGCGATAGCGCGGCCAGCATATTCAATAACAACCGAATTGAAGGCCGCACGACCGGGGTCGGCATCTATGGCGGGAATGTCGTCGCTGACTTCACAAATCAGCAAGAGACTTATCTTTTCGCGCCGGATGCCGTGATCGAAGCGACCAGCGGCATCGGTCTTGCGATCGTTGCCGATAGTTGGACCGGCAACATCACGAATTCGGGCAGAATCACTGGCTCCGCAGGAGAAGGCATTGAAGGTGCGACCGGTACCGGTATTCACATTTCGACCACGTCGTTCTCGGGCAACATCTCGAATAGCGGGTTGATCGAGGGCGGCGCGCACGGGCTTGAGGTGTATATCGCGTCCACCACCAGCGAGTGCTTCGAAGGGTGCGGCGGATCGTTTAGCGGCAGCATCACGAACACCGGCACCATCATCGGCAGCAGCACCGGCCTTGCGATCGAGGCGGGTGGGTTTTCGATCGACGACAGTACGTATACCGGCAACCTCACGAACGGCGGCTGGATCGACGGCGGCGCGATCGGTGCGGTTATCGAGGTCGGGACCTTCACCGGCAACATCGTCAACGACGGCACGATTACAGGCGGCAACACCGGTCTCCAGATCTTGTTAGGCGAGCTGGACGGCAACTTCACCAACAACGGCACCATTCATGGGTTTACCGACGGTGTGAACATCGTCGCCATTACGGGCATCACTGGCGATATCACGAACAACGGTTCGATCGTCGGCGAAGGCACCGATACGGCTCTTTACGTGAGCGCGCCGTCGATGACCGGAAACGTCGTCAACACGAACTACCTCTCGGCGTCGTCCAACGCGCTGCACGTAAACATCACCGGAACCCTGACGGGACAGGTGATCAATAGCGGGCTCATCGAGTCTACGCTAGGTGGAACGGCGGTACTACTGAACATCGGCAATGGCACGACTTTCCAGAACGATGGCGACATAGACGGCGATGTCGAGTTTGGTGGTGCTAGCGCTTCGTACGTATACGACGCCGGTGACGGCAGTATCGACGGAAGCTTGCTTGGGCTGGGCACGGGCGGCGTGAACAACGACACGATCGTTGTGAACGGTGTTCATTCGTTCGTGGGTGGCACGGCTACGAACTTCACGTCTTTTACCGTGGCAAGCGGCGAGGCGCTGATGGGTGCCACGAGCATGGGCGGGCCGAGTGCCAGTCCCTACGCGTTCTCGAACGTTGACGTTCTGAACGTTACCGGCGGCACGCTTTACATCGATCAGGGAACGACGCTCAACGTCGATCAGAGCTACGCGCAAAGTGCGGGCGGAACGCTGATGTTCGACCTTGGCGCGCCAGGCGGGTCGGGCTTCTCGGGCCTGACCGGTACGCAAATCGCGGGGCCGGGCGACTACGGCCAGATCATCGTCGCCGGTCCGGTTACGCTGGACGGCACAATCGCTGGCTGGCTTGACCCGCCGTTTGCGTCGGCCAATCCGGGGCTCGAGGAGGTCATCTACAACGACGTGATCACGTCGACGGCGCCGATCACAACCGACTTCACGACAACGGCACTCGTCGCGAACAACTCATTGTTCCAGCTGTTCGATCTGATCGACGGGAATACGGTCGACTTGCGGGTGGCGCGCTCGCCGCTCGGGCAGTTCCCGGGTGTGAGCGTTATCGTGGGTACGAACGATCCGTTCGATGCCAACATCGCCGATCGCACGAACGGTATCGGCTCAGGCGGCTGCGGTCTTGCGGGCGGCGGTTGGTGCTTCAATCGCTACGCGGCGAACGAGCCCGGCGCGACGCAGGTCATGACCGACGCATCGCCCGGTGAAGATCCGTTCGCTTGGCTCCGGACGGGTGTGCGCCGCGTCGGCGAGACGGCTGTTTGGGGCCGCGGCGTGGGCGTGTGGGGCGATACCGACGGCGATGCTGCCGTCGGTATTCCGGGCAGTGATTTCTCGCTGGCAGGTGGTATCGCCGGCGTGGATCACGTCTTCACGACAACGTTGCTTGCGGGTCTTGCCGCACAGTGGACCGCGACCGACGTCGATTTTGACGGGCGGCGGGACAATGCGGACGTCAGCAGCTTCGAAGTTGGTGCCTACGGCTCGTGGGGCGACACACGGCTCTATCTGAATGCGAACGTCAGCTACATTTGGCACGACTTCGAGGTTCGCCGCTTCGATGGGCCTGATTTTGCGCGCGGCGATTACGACGGCAACACGCTCTCGGCGTACGCCGAGGCGGGCAAAATCTTCGAGACCGAAAGCGGCTTCCGTATTCAGCCGATCTTGGCCCTCAGCTACGCCCAACTCGACACGGACGCGTACAGCGAAGTGGGTACGGCAGCGACGCTGCTGGACGTGTTCGACGCGGACTACACTTCACTCAAGGGTATGGTCGGCGGGCGCTTCGCTTATCCGTTCGCACTCGCTTCCGGCCGCAAGTGGGTTCCGGAAGCGCGCCTCGTGTGGTCGCATGAGTTCATGGACGACCATGCATCGCACTTCGTTGACGTCCAAGGTGGGCCGGTAATCAAGACGCTGGTCAACGGCGAAGAGTTTTCGCGTGACTCGCTTGTTGCGGGAGCAGGCGTGACAGCGCCGGTGTCCGACGATGCGACAGTGTTCATGGACTATGACGCGACGTTGAACACGGACGTCACGATCCACACCGTATCGGCCGGCGCGCGGCTGCGCTGGTAGAAAGACAACAGGGGGGGCTCCCCGAAAAGCTTGGGGGAGCCCACTCTGTGGGCTCCTAGGTCTTTGATTTTGCGGTTAAAACCGCTCAGAAAAATACTATCCCCGGTGGTGAAGCTGCGCTAGAATACAGGCGTTGGGGGATTTCGTTATTTCTGGCGTACCTGGGGGGCCCAGCGATGGGATCGTTGCTTCTGTTCGTGTTGGGGGTTGCCGCGCCATTGGCCGTGGCTCTCTACATGATCTCGGCCGAACAGAGTCGGCGCATCCGGCTGCAAGGGCGGCGCAGCGCGCAGCTGCCGCGCGAGGCGGGACCCATCCGAGCTTCGATTGGCACCCCGGGCGCTGCCGCAGCTACCGCCACCCAAGCTGAAACAATGCGCGCGCCACAGCGTGCCGTGCCTGGTTTGAGCGAACGCGACGCGGCCACCGTCAAGCAAGCACTGGACGAATGGGGTGCCGACGGTCTCGCCGCTGCGCTGGACAGCCTCAAAGGCCGTCTCGCCGCCGTTGCCGAGATGGAAATGATCTGGGCCGACCCGCATTCGCAATTGGCGCAAGAGCAAAGCGACATGCTGGAGCGCGCGCTTTGGGTGTTCGAGCCCGAGTACGTCGTTAGCGACGGTCGGTTCGAGATCGACCAGCGCTATGGCGCCGTGGCAAAGCCCGCGGTCGGCGCAAGCTTGGTTCCCGGTCACCACATCAAGGAAGGCGAGCCCGTGCTCGTCGTCGAGATGAAG
Source organism: uncultured Flavobacteriaceae bacterium (assembly GCA_964466435.1). Classification (GTDB taxonomy): domain Bacteria; phylum Pseudomonadota; class Alphaproteobacteria; order Micropepsales; family Micropepsaceae; genus SZUA-430. The sequence continues at coordinate 8,515 of CAYXQB010000081.1, forward strand.
AACGCCCGCGTCACGATCGGCGCCGACCAGCAGCAAAAGGCCTGGTCGAACGTGCGCGACCTGATACGTGCGGGCGCGTTGAAGGAGCGTGACCAGGTCGACGTGTTCCTGGTGGGCGGCGGTGTCGACGAGCTTGACGCGAACCCGCGTCTCGAAGGGCGCTATCGCAATGTCCGCATCACATCTTACGACTACAGTCAGTTCATCACGCGCGCAAAACGGCTGACGTTCGGCCTCTATGACGCGCTCAAGGACTCGGCCCCGTTCCTGCGCCAGCACCGCGAAGAGATCGCGGCAGCCCAGCATGCCGCCGCAGAGCAGGCGGCGTCCGAGGCATCGGCGCAAGACGCGGTCGTCGCGGCGCCGGCAGAAGAGCCGCCAGCTGCCCGCGGGCACGAGGACGAACTCGTGCGGCAGGAAGAGTACGCGGATGCACCGCGGCGCGGCGAATATGAAGAGGAGGCGCCAACGGTGTCGCCTCAACCGATGCCGGCTGCGAAGCCGGTGGCGCGCGTACCAGCGCCTGTCGGGCGTACTCGCGCCGCACAGTGACGGTGCGCTACCGGCTCGTCGACTACACGCCCGCGTACTTGACGGAAATGAGCGACCTGTGGGTCGCCTCGTGGGCCCACGCCATGACGGGCATCGACTTCGAGGCGCGCCGCAGCTGGTTCGTCGATCACGTCGTTCAGCTGCGCGCGCGCGGGGCGGCGATCGTCTGTGCATTCACCGTCGCGGACGGCGGAATGGCCGGGTTCATCACCCTGGACAGCAGAGGCTTCATTGATCAATTCGCCGCCGCTACGGTCGCGTGGGGCAGGGGTGCCGCCACGGCGCTTCTGGACGACGCAAAGCGGCGCAGCGCTCATCTGCAGCTAGAGGTCAATCAAGAGAACTCGCGCGCTGTGCGGTTCTACGAGCGTGAGGGTTTTCGCCGAACGGGCGCGGGCGTCAATGCCGCATCGGGGCGGCCGACCTGGCGATATGCATGGGAACGCTGAGTAATTCTTCACGGTGCAGTTAATGGGGCATTACCAAAGCGTCGCGAACGATCCCCGATTTATCCGAAGTTTAAGACCGTCGCGGTAAGGATGGCTCTGGGCCAAAGGGGTGGGCCGGAGGGGTTTCGTGGCTAAGCTACCGCAAGAACGCGTGCAACACGCGCTGGTGCCTGAATTGCCGTGGGGCGAAAACGCAGCGCTGCGCGCGCGCGTCGATGCGTACTTCGAGCGCATGCGGGACGGTCATGTCGTTGCCGGCCGTACACCCGATGAGAATTCAGTACAGCTGTGGAGTAACGACTATCTGGGCTTAGGCGGGCATCCTGAAATCGTGAAGGCGCAGGTCGATTTGCTGGAGAGCCATTCGGAAGGCGTCTTCATGTCGGCCGTGTTTCTGGGCGCTACCAGTTTGCAGCGCCGCTTCGAGCAGCAGATGGCGTCGTATCTCGGTGCCGATGCCGCGGTGCTTTGCCAATCGGGTTGGAGTGCAAATACGGGCCTCGTGCAAGCGCTCGTCGATGAACGCACGCCGGTCTATCTCGATCAGTTTGCGCATGCGTCGATGTGGGAAGGCGCGCACATGGCGGGCGCGACGACACACGCGTTCCGGCACAATCAAGCGGCGCACCTCGAGCGACAGATCAAGCAATACGGACCGGGCCTCGTCTTGGTCGACGCGATCTATTCGGCCTACGGCACGGTTTGCCCGCTTGCCGATATCGCGGCGGTGAGTGAGCGAATGGGCTGCATCCTTGCGGTCGACGAGTCGCATGCGATCGGCGTTTACGGGCCGCACGGCGAAGGTTTGGTGCATACGCTGGGACTGACCGAGAAGGTGCAATATCGGACGTTCAGTCTGTCGAAGGCGTTCGCGACGCGCGCGGGCATGGTCGCGGGGCCGCAGCGCGCGATGTCGTATTTCCCTTATGAAGCGCGGCCCGCCATCTTCTCCTCCGCCGTGTTGCTGCACGAGGTTGCGGGTCTCGCGGCGACGCTGAAAGTCGTGCAGGAGGAAGACTGGCGCCGCCAACAGCTCTGGTTCAACACACGCTATCTGCGCCGTGGGCTGAGGCGACTGGGTTATGCCGTCGATCAAAGTACCTCACAGATTATCGCCTTGCCGAGCGGGGTTGACGCTCAGACGCGCGCGCTGCGCGACGCCTTGGAGAACCGTGATGTGTTCGGTGCGGTGTTTTGCGCGCCGGCCACGCCGAAGAACCACGGCGTCATCCGCCTTTCGGTGAACGCGCGCTTGCGCGAGGATGACTTGAATCGCGTGATCGAAGCGTTCGCTGCGATCGCGCGCGATAAGGTCATCGATCCCTGGCCGCGCGATCTCATCGCCACCCACAGCGCGGCCGACGAGAACGAACGGTTGATCGACAGTGCCGTAGCATCGCTGCAGACGGCAGCCAAGGATTTGCGCCAGGCGGCCAGCCGCTGGTTCGACAAGGACCCAAGGTCATGAAAACGCAGAAGAGCCCTAGCGCGGTCCGCGAGTCCGACGGCACGCTTGCCTACAACTATTGCCAATGGCTCTATCGCTACCGTTGGCACGTCGTGGCGTTCTATGTGCTGGTCGCGTTTGTCGCCGGCTGGCAGGCGCTGCAGGTCAAGTCCACAATGGACAACCGCGCGTTCTTCGGACCGGACAATCCAGAACTGAAGCTGCTGACCGAACTTGAGAGGGACTACTCGCAGACGAACGACGTTTTGGTCGCGATCGAGCCGAAGGGTGGCGACATCTTCACACCGAATGGCCTCGCGGCTGTTCTCGAGCTGAGCGACCAACTTTGGAAAGCGCCGTTTTCCACGCGTGTCGATTCGCTCACGAACTTCCAATACTCGCGCGGCGAAAGCGACGAAGTCGAGATCGGCGATTTGGTGCCGAAGAACTTCTCGTTCTCAGCGGACGAGGTCGAACGTGTTCGTGTGCTCGCGCTTCGGGAACCACTCTTAAAGGGTTTGCTGATTTCCCGTGGCGGCGACGTCGCCGGCGTTCGTGTGAATTTTCAATTTCCGCGCGACGATGCTGAGAGCGTGGCCAAGATCGCTGACTATCTTGCGACGCTGAAAGCGGCGTTCAAAGCCAAGCATCCGGATATAGAGCTCTACTTCACCGGCAATGTCATGGTGATGCAGGCGTTCGGCGAGGCGCAGGAACGCGACACCGTCTATCTCGTGCCGATGATGCTCGTCGTGATGGCGCTCATTCTCTATCTGCTGTTGCGGTCGTGGGCAGCCACGCTGATTGCGATGTCGGTTGCGGGCCTTTCGATGTTGATCGCCATGGGCTCAGCTGGCGCGTTCGGCATCGTGCTTAGCGCGGGTACGGCACCGGCGCCATTCATCGTTTTGACGGTGGCACTGGCATACGGCGTACATCTGATTGCTGAGTACGTCGATGGTTGCCGTCTCGGCGCATCGAACCGCGTGTCGGCTCTCGGTGCAGTTGAGTCGAACATCTTTCCGATCTTCTTGACCAGCCTAACGACCGCGATCGGCTTCTTGAGCATGCGTCCCTCGCCCGGATTCTTCCCGAACAGGTC